>JACNLQ010000062.1 GCA_014381415.1 Fidelibacterota bacterium | reverse complement strand
GTAAAATTACAATAAGGAGATACTTAAACTATGTCAAAAGCAAAATTTGAAAGAACGAAGCCTCACGTAAATGTGGGCACGATTGGTCACGTTGACCATGGCAAGACTACCTTGACAGCTGCTATTACTAAGTGTATGGCAACTAAAGGGTTGGCAGAGACTACTGACTTTGACCAGATAGATAATGCACCGGAAGAGCGTGAACGTGGTATAACAATTAATACAGCCCATGTAGAGTATGAAACAGAAACGCGTCATTATGCACACGTAGATTGTCCTGGTCACGCGGACTATATAAAGAACATGATAACAGGTGCAGCTCAAATGGATGGAGCTATATTGGTTGTAGCTGCAACTGATGGTCCAATGCAGCAGACGAGGGAGCATTTACTTTTAGCTAAGCAGGTAAATGTACCTTCTATAGTAATATTTATGAACAAATGTGATCAGGTAGATGATCCAGAATTATTAGAGTTGGTTGAAATGGAGCTTAGAGAGCTGTTGGAAGAATATGGATTTCCGGGTGATGATACTCCTATTATTCAGGGTAGTGCATTAAATGCATTAAACTCAGATGGTTCAGGTGATGCTGCTAAGCCTATTTTTGATCTTATGGACCAGGTAGATAGTTTTATACCAACTCCTGAGCGTGCAGTTGACAAGCCGTTTCTTATGCCTGTTGAAGATGTATTTTCAATTACAGGAAGAGGTACTGTTGCCACAGGTAGAATTGAAAGTGGTATTGTAAAGGTGGGTGAGAGTTTAGATCTTGTAGGTATGGGGTCTGAAGTTAAGACGGTATGTACAGGTGTTGAGATGTTTAGAAAGATATTAGATGAAGGTCAGGCGGGTGATAATGCAGGGCTTCTTCTTCGTGGTGTTGAGAAGGATGAGATTGACCGCGGTATGGTATTGGCAAAACCTGGAAGTATAACTCCTCATACAAAGTTTAAAGCTGAGATCTATGTGTTAAAGAAGGAAGAAGGTGGTCGTCATACTCCATTTTTCAAGGGTTATCGTCCGCAGTTTTATTTTAGAACCACGGATGTAACTGGTGCTATTATACTTCCTGATGGTACGGAGATGGTGATGCCTGGAGATAATGTCAATTTGAACGTAGAACTTATTACACCAATTGCCATGGAACAGGAGCTTCGTTTTGCTATCCGTGAAGGTGGCCATACTGTTGGTGCTGGTGTTGTAACTGAAATTGTTGAATAGGTAGAGAAATGGCGGGCAATAGTAAGCGAGATATTATTCAGATTGAAAGCACAGCCGGAACTGGCTATCGGTATTCTGTTACGAAAAATAAGCGCCTTCATCCTGATCGTGTTGAATATAAAAAATATGATCCTGTTGTGAAGAAGCATGTTATTTTCAAAGAAACAAAATAACAATTTTATATAGTTAAGAGATAGGTTTAGGTGAGTAGTTCAATTGGTAGAGCACCGGCCTCCAAAGCCGGGAGTTGAGGGTTCGAGTCCTTCCTCACCTGCAAGCCCGGTTTAAAATGGATTCGTTAAGTGATTGTTAAAGTAATTAATAAAAATTAGAAAAATAAAATGATTCAAAAAATTTCACAGTATTTTAATGGAATTCAGGTCGAAATGAAAAAGGTGACCTGGCTTTCAAAAGAAGAGATGTTGGGATCTACTGTTATTGTGGGAGTGTTTTCTGTAATGATTGCTTTATTCCTATTTTTTGTAGATTTTGGATTGTCAGAATTTGTTTCAAGAATATTAGGTGGTAAATAACCTGTAATGTTTTGGTATTCCCTAAGGGTAATTTCGGGAAAGGAAAAGAGCGCTGAAGAACAAATTCTCAGGGCTGCTGGTGATAATGAAATTGCCAATGAAATTGAAGAAGTTTTTGTACCGTATGAAAAAGTAGTTGAAATGCGGAACAATAAAAAAAGAATTAGAGAAAAAATGTTTTTTCCTGGATATGTTTTGATTAAAATGAATATGAATGCAAATACAAAGTATGTTGTAGAAAATTCACCTGGAGTGCTTAGTTTCGTTGGGCCAAAAGGCAAAAACCCTGTGCCATTAAGAGAAGATGAAATTAAGAGAATTTTTGGCGAAGTAGAACGTAAAGAGGGCATTGAAGTAGTTGATACTCCCTTTAAAAAAGGTGATGCAATTAAAGTTGTTGCAGGTCCATTCATAGACTTTACCGGATTTGTAGAAAGTCTTAATGAGGATAAGCAAAAGGTTAAGGTGACGGTTTCTATTTTTGGCAGACCCACGCCTATAGAATTAGATTTTTTCCAAGTAGAAATAGAAAAGTAAAAAAAATTATGGCAAAAAAAGTTATTGGATTTATAAAACTTCAAATTCCCGCAGGAAAAGCTAACCCTGCGCCTCCTGTTGGTCCGGCTTTGGGTCAGCATGGTGTAAATATTATGGAATTTTGCAAAGCATTTAACGCAAAGACTCAGGATCAAATGGGTAAATTGATACCGGTTGAAATAACAGTTTTTGCAGATAGATCATTTACATTTATTACAAAAACTCCACCAGCGCCATCATTGCTTTTAGAGGCAGCAGGAATACCGAAGGGGTCTGGTGAGCCAAATAGAGAGAAAATTGGAACAGTAACTAATGCTCAAGTTAAAGAAATTGCAGAGATAAAAATGCCAGACTTAAATGCATCAGATGTGGAATCTGCCATGCGGATGATTGCTGGCACTGCAAGAAGCATGGGCATCGTTGTAAAGGGATAAATTTTGGGACATTCAAAAAGATATAATAGTAATTTTGAGAAAATAAACAGAGATAAAGAGTATGGCCTTGAGGAGGCTGCAGAATTGTTGGTGAACTTTGGTCATTCAAAGTTTGATGAGTCGGTTGAGCTTGCCATCAATTTGGGTGTTGATCCGAAACATGCGGACCAGATTGTGCGTGGAACAGTTGCACTGCCAAATGGTATTGGGAAAGATATTAAGGTGTTGGTATTTGCAAGAGATGATTTAGCTGAAGAAGCTAAAAATGCAGGCGCTGATTTTGTTGGTGCAGATGATATGGTAGAAAAAGTTAAAGGTGGCTGGACTGATATAGATGTAGTTGTCGCAGCGCCTGATATGATGGCTGAAGTTGGTAAATTGGGGAAAATACTTGGCCCAAGAGGTCTGATGCCCAATCCCAAAATTGGAACTGTAACCAAGGATATTGCAAAGGCGGTAACTGAGGTAAAAGCTGGTAAGATAGAATTTAGAGTAGAAAAAAATGGCATTATCCATAACAGTGTTGGAAAGGTATCTTTTCCTAAAGAAAAAATCGTAGAAAATGTCAAGGTATTTGTTGGGGCGATATTGAAAGCAAAACCTCAAGCGGCAAAGGGCACTTACATGAAAAAGGTAACCATGACTTCTACTATGGGACCGGGTATTAAATTAGATAAATCGAGTATTTCAGGATAGGAAATTACAAATGCCAACTCCACAAAAAATCGAAATCATAAATGATTTAACACAAAGGTTTCAGAATTCTTCTGGGATTTATTTTACCAGATATTCTGGGATGAGTGTTGCTCAGGCAACTGAGTTGCGTAAACAGTTTAGGGAAAGTGAAGTGTCCTATTTTGTTTCAAAGAATACTCTTACAAAAATTGCAGCAAATAAGGCAGGATTTGAAGACAAATTAGATGAATTGCTTTCAGGTCAAATAGGGATAGCTTATGTGTCTGGCGACCCTACGGCGCCGGCTCGCGTTATCAAAAATTTTGAAAAAGATAATAAAAATGCTACTTTGGAAGTGGTTGGATTGGTTTTTGAGGGGGAAATATATAGTTCCGAGAAATATAAAGAGTTGGCAGACCTTCCATCCCGTGAGGCCTTGCTATCGATGTTTGTTGGATCAATAAATCAGCCAATGAGTAAATTGGTAGGTACTTTGAGTGGTGCTATGTCAAAACTTTCAGGAGTGTTAACAAGTTTAAAAGAAAATAAATCTTAATATCGTAATCAGGAGATAAAAGAAAATGGCAGACATTAAAAGAGAAGACGTGATGGTATATCTAGAAAATGCTAACATGTTAGAAATATCCGAACTTATTAAGGAAATCGAAGATAAGTTTGGAGTAACAGCGGCAGCCCCCGTTGCAATTGCAGGTGGTGCAGCTCCGGCAGCTGGAGATGCAGGTGCAGCAGAAGAAAAAACAGAATTCGATATCGAATTAACCGGGGTTGGTGAAAAGAAAATCAATGTGATCAAGGTTATTCGGACAATCACATCTCTCGGATTAAAAGAAGCAAAGGAATTGGCAGATAATGCGCCGTCTATGGTAAAAGAAGCTGTATCCAAAGATGAAGCAGAAGAAGTAAAAAAGCAATTAGAAGAAGCTGGCGCGACAGTTACTTTAAAGTAGATATTCTACTTTAATTCAGTTTTATCAATCATTTCTATTCTAAACGGAGGTAATCTACTTTGAGTGTTGACACTACAATGAAAAATGGTGCACGCCATGATTTTTCAAAATTTCAACCTAAAATACCCGTACCTGATCTTCTGGCAATTCAATTGGCATCCTGGGAAAGTTTTCTCCAGGAAGATATTTTACCAGAAAAGCGGGAAAGTAAAGGCCTTGAAGCAGTATTTAAAAACATGTTTCCCGTTGAGGATACACGTAACGATTATGTTTTAGAATACAAGCATTACTATTTAGGTCTACCTAAATATACCGAAAAGGAATGTTTAGAGCGTAGGATATCCTTGGCTGTTCCTCTTAAGGTCCGTTTTATTTTAAATATTACTGATGAAAACGACCGGAGCAAATATGTTCAAAGCATAGAGCAGGATGTGTTTTTCGGGAATATACCTTACATGACAGAAAGTGGCACCTTTATCATAAATGGCGCAGAGCGTGTAATTGTAAGTCAGCTTCAGCGTAGTCCGGGTGTATTTTTTGATCAAAATTTTCACCCCAATGGTACGAAATTATTTCAAGCTCGTATTATCCCATTTAGAGGTTCATGGGTAGATTTTACAACAGACATTTATGATTGTATTTATGCAATTATAGATCGCCGTCGGAAATTCCCTGCAACTTTATTATTACGTGCAATTGGGTATTCAACTAATAAAGATATTCTAGAAGCATTTGGATTAGCCAAAACATTCAAATTGAGTAGTAAGAAGAATCTAGTAAATAAAACTTTACTAGAGGATATTATTGATAAAAGTACTGGTGAAGTTGTTGCTGAATCAGGGATTGTTATAACCGAAAAAAGGCTCGACGAATTTAAAAAAGTTGGCATTTCAGAATTAACTGTTGCTAAAAATGAAGAATCTTTAGAAGTTCAGATGCTGAAGAATACGATGGAAAAAGATCCTACAAAATCTTCGGAAGATGCTCTCAAACTTTTATATCAACATCTTAGGACCGGTGAAGCTCCATCTGTAGGTATTGCGCGGAAATTTATAGAAAAAATGTTTTTCTCTACCAAGAAATACGATCTTGGTGCGGTTGGTCGGTATCGTATAAATAAAAAGTTTAACCTTGATGCGCCTATTGAAGAACCTATTTTGACGCGAGAAGATTTTATTGAGGTGTTTAATTATTTAATCCTTATGAGGAAGGGGGAAAAGGGTTCAGATGATATTGATCATTTGGGGAATCGTCGGGTAAGAACAGTAGGTGAACAGCTTGCAAATCAGTTTAATATTGCCCTGAGCAGGATGCATAGAAACATCCGGGAAAAAATGAATCAAAGGGAAGCTGAAAGTCTTACACCTCAAGACTTGATTAATTCGCGAATTGTAACGACTGTATTGAATACTTTCTTCGGTACAAGCCAGCTTTCTCAGTTTATGGATCAGACAAATCCATTAGCTGAAATTACTCATAAGCGTAGAATATCTTCACTTGGACCAGGAGGATTGTCAAGAGAACGTGCTGGTTTTGAAGTTAGGGATGTTCATTATACTCATTACGGTCGCCTGTGTCCTATCGAGACACCTGAAGGTCCGAATATTGGATTGATCAATTCATTAGCAACCCATGCGGTAGTGAATAAACTGGGATTCATTGAATCTCCTTATCAAAAAATTAATCAGAAAGGATCTGGTAAGTATACTTTTTCTGAAGACGTTGTATTTTTATCTCCTGACGAAGAAATGCGTGCTTATATTGCGCAGGCTACTGAGCCGGTTGAAAAAGGTAAATTCGTAAAAGACCTTATTAGGGTAAGAAATGGTGAGGATTTTCCTTTGGTTTCATCCGACTCTGCAAACTTTAAGGATATTTCTCCCAATCAGATTGTAAGTGTATCTGCAGCACTTATTCCCTTTTTGGAAAATGATGATGCCAACCGTGCATTAATGGGGTCAAATATGATGCGTCAGTCTGTTCCTTTGCTTAACCCTTACCCACCTATTGTTGGTACTGGAATGGAAGATAGAGTAGCTTTGGACTCCAGGGCGACAATGGTTGCTCCATGTGATGGAAGTATCGCCAGTGTTGATGCAAATGAAATAACTATTCGCTCTACAGGTCAGCCAGCAGAGCTGGAATTAGTACCTGATGAGAATTTGAAAACATTTAAATTGAAAAAGCTACTTCGGACAAATCAGAATACCTGTATTAATCAGCGACCAATTGTCAGCCTGGGACAGAAAGTAAAAAAGGGTCAGATTATTGCAGATGGTCATTCAACCAGAAATGGTGAATTGGCTTTAGGAAGAAATCTGAAAGTTGCATTTATGCCCTGGCGTGGATATAATTTCGAAGATGCCATCATTATCAATGAAAATTTGGTAAAACATGATGCGCTCACTTCAACTCACATGAAGGAGTTTGAAGTTGAAATTAGAGATACAAAGAGAGGTGAAGAAGAGCTCACCAATGAAATTCCGAATGTAAGTGAAGAGGCAACGCGAAATTTAGACGCTCGGGGAATTATCCGCATTGGTGCAGAAGTTCACCCTGGGGATATCTTAGTTGGAAAAGTGACGCCAAAAGGTGAAACAGATCCGACGCCTGAAGAAAAATTACTTCGTGCTATTTTTGGTGAGAAAGCGGGTGATGTTAAAGATGCCTCAAAGCGATGTGATTCTGGAGTGCATGGTGTTGTTGTTGATACGCAGCTTTTTGAAAGAAAAAGTATGGCCATCAGGGATGAGGAAAAACAGCAAATTCGAGCATTACAGAGAAATGCACGAAAGGACAGAGTTGAGCTGATGGAAAAAAGAGATGAGTTGTTAAAAACTCAATTGTCAGAGCAAATTTCTGGGGGAATGCGAGATTCAACGACAAACCGAACTCTTATTAAAGCTAAGACTCTACTCACTCCATCTCGGATTAAAAAACTTGATTATGAGACGCTTTCATTAAAATCTCCTTGGGTGGAAAATCCAATAATTTGGAATAAAATTCTAAAAATCTGGCAGAACTACCGGAGGAATTTGAGACAGCTTGAGGAGCGTTTAGAAAGAGAAATTTTCAAATTGCGGGTAGGTGATGAACTACAGCAAGGTGTAATGAAGCTTGCTAAAGTATATATTGCTCAAAAGCGAAAAATTTCTATTGGCGACAAGGTGTCAGGGCGCCATGGTAATAAGGGTATTGTATCTATTATAGTACCTGAGGAAGATATGCCTTTCACGGCAGATGGGACGCCGGTTGATATTGTCCTCAACCCGCTTGGAGTGCCATCTCGGATGAATTTAGGTCAGCTATATGAAACAATGTTGGGATGGGCAGGTGAAAAGCTTGGAAAAAGGTATAAAACACCTGTTTTTAATGGTGCTAATCACGAAGATGTTATTAGCGAATTGAATGAAGCCGGATTATGTGAAACTGGCAAAGTTGATTTATGGGATGGGAGAACTGGAGAAAAGATTGCCTCACCTGTGACAGTTGGCGTCATTTATATGCTGAAATTATCACATTTGGTAGATGATAAAATGCATGCCCGTGCTACTGGACCATATTCACTTATAACTCAACAGCCACTGGGTGGTAAAGCTCAGGCTGGTGGTCAACGGTTTGGAGAAATGGAAGTGTGGGCATTGGAAGCTTATGGTGCAGCACATACCCTGCAAGAAATATTAACCACAAAATCAGATGATGTGGATGGGCGGACAAAACTATATAATTCATTGGTTCGCGGAAAAAACACGCCTGAATCAAGTATTCCTGAATCTTTTAATGTTCTAGTAAAAGAACTTGAAGGTTTAGGGCTTAACGTATTATTGAATTAACCGAAGGAGATAAAATTGTTATTTTCAAATAAACCAACCTCGAGATTATCACAGTCATTTAATACAATTACTGTAGGATTGCTGTCTCCGGAGGAAATTTTAGATAGATCGTTCGGAGAAATTCTTAAGCCTGAAACAATAAATTACAGATCATATAAGCCAGAAAAAGATGGCTTATTTTGTGAGAAGATTTTTGGTCCAACAAAAGACTGGGAATGTCATTGTGGTAAATATAAGAGAATTAGATATCGTGGAATAGTTTGTGATCGCTGTGGTGTTGAAGTTACAAGGAAGTCGGTGCGAAGGGATAGAATTGGCCATATCACATTGGCTGTTCCTGTTATTCATATATGGTATCTTAGGTCGATCCCAAGTAAAATCAGTTACCTTTTAGGATATACAACGAAACAGCTCGAGCAGATTGTATATTTTGAGAAATTTGTTATTCTAAGCTCGGGTGCATCTGGTAGGGAATATGGTGAGCTTTTAGAGGAAGAAGAATACATTAAGCTTGAATCGGAATTCGGAATAGATTCAGTTTCTGAAGAGGATCGTGATGAAGATAGATATTTTCACGCAGAAATGGGTGGGGAGGCTGTACTCTATTTATTGAGAGATTTGGATGTCGTTGGAAAAATAAATGAACTTCTTGAAGTTGTTAAAACTAAAACATCAGTCCAAAAAACTGAAGTTGCACTTAAGAGGCTTCGAATTCTTAAAAAGTTTGACCCGAGAATAGAAAAGAAAATTTATAATAAACCTGAATGGATGGTCTTAAGTGTACTGCCGGTTATTCCGCCAGAATTACGACCGCTTGTTCCCTTAGATGGTGGTCGATTTGCAGCTTCTGATCTAAACGATCTATACAGAAGGGTGATTATCCGAAATAATCGATTGAAGCAACTCATGGAAATTAAAGCGCCGGATGTAATACTCAGAAATGAGAAGCGGATGCTGCAGGAATCTGTGGATGCATTAATTGATAATAGCCGAATGAAATCTGCTGTAAGGAGTGGAACGCGAAGACCCTTGAAATCTTTAAGTGACTCTCTTAAAGGAAAATCTGGACGATTTCGTCAAAACCTTTTGGGAAAACGTGTTGACTATTCAGGTAGGTCGGTAATCGTTGTAGGTCCGGAATTGAAGTTGCATGAATGTGGAATTCCAAAAGAAATGGCGATGGAGCTTTTTAAACCTCATGTTATATATCAATTAATAAAAACGGGATATACAAGAACTCCCAGATCTGCTAAAATATTAGTTGAACAGAAAGCGCCTGAAGTATATAAAGTACTTGAGAATGCAGTAAAAGACCATCCAGTGTTATTAAATCGTGCTCCAACACTTCATAGATTGGGTGTCCAAGCTTTCCAGCCGATTTTGATTGAAGGAAAAGCTATTCGACTTCACCCCTTAGTGTGTGCAGCCTTTAATGCAGATTTTGATGGAGATCAAATGGCTGTACATGTACCACTATCTGCTGAAGCGAAAATGGAAGCCTGGTTGCTTATGCTTTCTAGTCACAATATTCTCCATCCTGCTACTGGAAGTCCCATCGCAATTCCATCACAGGATATGGTTTTGGGATGCTATTATTTAACCCGTCCAAGATCTGGAGCATTGGGCGAAGGTGCAAAATTTGGTTCTTTTCACGAGGCGGAATTAGCCTTTGCAAATAAAGAAGTATCTCTTCATGCCTATGTGAGTATTCGATTAGAAGGCGGGTGGGTAGATAAAACTACTCTTGGAAGGATAATTTTCAATGAAAAATTACCCAATGAAATCCCATTTGTAAACTCTACAATGAATAAAAAATTGCTCACAAATCTAATTGGGAAATGCTACAAAAAAGCTGGCAATTACCAAACCATTTCATTTTTAGATGATTTAAAAGATCTTGGTTTTGAATTTGCATTTAAAAGTGGCATTTCAATTGCCATAAATGATATTCATATCCCCGATAGAAAGGGAGAAATATTAGATGCTGCTCAAAAAAAAGTCGAAGAAATTCAAGAAAAATTCGATCGACATGTATTGACTGAGGGGGAGCGTTATAATAAAGTTATTGACATTTGGACACATGCTACAGGTGATGTTGCCAACGAAATGTTCAAGGAATTGGAAAATGATGATCAGGGGTTTAATCCATTATTTATGATGGCAGATTCAGGTGCTAGAGGTAGTCAGGATCAAATTAAACAGCTTGCTGGTATGCGTGGATTAATGGCGAAGCCAAAGAAATCTATGGTTGGTGCTTCCGGTGAGATCATTGAGAATCCCATCAAGTCAAACTTTAAAGAAGGATTGTCGGCTTTTGAGTATTTTATTTCAACCCACGGTGCGAGAAAGGGATTGGCAGATACTGCTCTTAAAACTGCAGATGCAGGCTATCTGACCCGTAGATTAGTTGACGTTGCTCAAGATGTTACAATTACCATGGAGAATTGCAAAACTATTCAGGGGACTTTGCTTGAAGATTTGAAAGAGGGTGAAGAAATCATCGAGGCTCTTGATGAGCGTATTGTTGGTAGATATATTCTGGAAGATATTGTAGATCCAATTGACAATACAAAATTTGCCAAGAAAGGTGAACTCCTTGAAGAAAAAGTTGTTGATTTAATTGCTGAGAGCAATGTCTATCAGGTGAAGGTGCGGTCAGTACTTACATGTGAAGCCTCTCATGGCGTTTGTATGCATTGCTATGGATTGAACTTGGCATCTCATAAAGATCCTCGGATTGGCGACGCAGTTGGCATTATGGCGGCTCAATCAATTGGTGAGCCAGGTACACAGTTGACGCTTAGAACATTCCATATTGGTGGTACAGCATCAAGGGTAATCGAGCAGTCCCATCGGAGTGCTCGTAGAGAGGGTACTATAAAACTATCTGAAAATTTAAATCTAATTGGTGTGAAGGATGAAGATGGTAATGATGTAATGGTGGCATCAGTTAGAAATGGTAAGATGGAATTAATAGATCAAAAAGGAAATTCTATTTCAAATTGGCAGGTACCTTATGGATCAAAAGTATTTGTTGAAAGTGGAGAAAAGGTAAAAGTAGGGCAAACCCTATTTGCTTGGGATCCATATACAGATGTAATTCTTGCCAGAACTGCGGGAATTATTCATTTTCGGGATATGATTGAAGGTGAAACTTATATTGAAGAAGCGGTGGAAAGTGGAAAGAAAATGATTGTAATTACGGAATCTAAAAACCGTGATTTAAGCCCACATATTCATATTGAGGGTAAAGGTAAAGACAATGCGAAAGGTGGTGCGAGTATTTTACCTGTTAGGGCTACAGTTATAGTGCGTGATGGAGATAAGGTAAAAGCTGGCCAAATATTAGTTAAAATACCAAGGGATGCAGGTAAAACCAGAGATATTACTGGAGGCTTGCCTCGGATTGCTGAATTATTTGAAGCTCGAAATCCTGCAAATCCCGCTGTAATTACAGAAGTTGACGGTACCATTAAATATGGAAAAATAAAGCGTGGTATACGTGAAATTCATGTAATTGGAAAGGAAAAGGAAAGCATATATAAGATACCTTATGGAAAGCACATACTGGTACATGAGGGAGATTTAGTATTTGCTGGAGATAAATTGTGCGAAGGATCAGTATCTCCAAAAGATATTTTAAGAATTGGCGGTGCTTCTAAAGTGCAGGAGTTCCTTGTAAATGCTATTCAGGAAGTATACCGGCTCCAGGGTGTTGCAATAAATGATAAGCATATTGAGGTAATTGTACGTCAAATGATGAAAAAAGTGACAGTCGAAGATGCAGGTGACACTTTATATCTCCATGGAGATCGTATAAATCGGTTTGAAATTCAGAAAGCCAATGAAGAAATGAAAAAGAAAGCTGTAGTGACAAAGGCAGGAGACTCTGACTATGAAGAAGGTGATGTAGTTTATACATCTAATATTAAAGATATTAATAAAGATTTGAAAGAGTCTGGGAAGAAGCTAATCAAAACTTCAAAGCCTAAGCCGGTGACATTTAGTCCGCTTTTACTTGGAATTACTCGGGCATCTCTGAACACGGAAAGTTTTATTTCTGCTGCTTCATTCCAGGAAACTACACGTGTACTTACGGATGCTGCTGTAGAAGGAAAAACAGATTATCTAAAGGGATTAAAAGAAAATGTAATTATTGGTCGGTTAATTCCTGCTGGAACAGGTGCTTTGCAGAATAGGGGGCTCATAGTAACAAATCCAGTCGAAAAAGAAAAAGAAGCAGTATTAGAGGTTGAATTGCCGATTGAGGAAAATCAACAGGAAGAGCTTTCAGAACAATTAGTTTAATTTTTGGAAATCTGATGCTAAGTTTACACAGAGAAAATAATTATAAAATATTCAATTAATGTTTGGGTTGAATTTTATATACTATTTAAATTACCAAGCTATGCTAGGAATCAAATGCCAACAGTAAACCAGCTTGTAAGGAAAGGCCGGAAGAAGCAGCTAAAGAAAAACAAAGTGCCTGCTTTGGATGCCTGTCCTCAAAAAAGGGGTGTCTGTACCCGTGTATATACCACTACGCCTAAGAAGCCTAATTCTGCATTAAGAAAGGTGGCTAGAGTTCGTTTATCGAATGGATTTGAAGTTACAGCATATATTCCTGGGGAGGGTCATAATCTTCAGGAGCACTCAATTGTAATGATTGAGGGAGGTAGGGTAAAGGATTTGCCCGGAGTGCGATACCATGTTATTAGAGGAGTTCTTGATCCTGCGGGGGTTGAAGGCCGTCGCACCAGTCGTTCAAGATATGGTACGAAAAAACCGAAAAATTAATTTTATTTATTTTAATTCATGCGTAGAAGAAGACCAGAGAAAAGAGAAATATTGCCGGATCCTGTATATGGAGATTTGATTGTAGCAAAGTTTATTAATAATCTCATGAAGCAGGGAAAAAAGAGTCTTGCAGAGAAAATATTTTATCAAAGTATTGATAAAATAAAGAAGCAGGGTAAGGTGGATGATGGAATTGAGTTATTTAAGAAAGCTTTAGAAAATGTAGCACCTGTTCTTGAGGTAAAGTCTAAAAGAATTGGTGGTGCTACCTATCAGGTTCCCATTGAGATTTCTGAAGCTCGTCGAATGGCTTTAGCAATGCGCTGGATCATTGGCTTTTCTAAATCCAGAAAAGGGCAAACCATGTCCGATAGGCTTGCGGCAGAATTACTGGCAGCTGCTAATAATGATGGGTCCGCAGTAAAGAAAAAAGAAGATACACATAGAATGGCAGAGGCTAATAAAGCCTTCTCCCACTTTAGATAAAAAACGTGAAAAATATTCCATTAAAACATGTACGAAACATTGGCATTATGGCACACATCGATGCCGGAAAAACCACTACCACGGAGAGGATTTTGTATTATACGGGACGTACACATCGGCTGGGTGAAGTTCATGACGGTGCTGCAACCATGGATTGGATGGATCAAGAGAAGGAACGTGGTATAACAATTACCTCAGCTGCCACTACCGCTTTTTGGGATGGTAATCGAATTAATATTATTGATACTCCCGGGCATGTAGATTTTACAATAGAAGTAGAAAGGTCTCTCCGTGTTTTGGATGGTGCGATTGCATTATTTTGCGCAGTTGGTGGTGTAGAGCCTCAGTCTGAAACAGTGTGGAGGCAGGCAGATAAGTATGGTGTGCCAAGAATTGCATTTGTAAATAAAATGGATAGGACTGGTGCAGACTTCTTTAAAGTTATTGAAATGATAAAAGAACGTTTAAACGCAAATCCTGTTCCTATTGTATTGCCCATAGGATCTGGGGATATTTTTACAGGATTAATTGATTTGATAAAGATGGAAGCCATTCTTTATACTTCTGAAGATGGGTCTAGTTTTGAATACGGTGAAATTCCTTCTGATATGAAGGAGACTGCTGACAAATGGCGTTTGCATTTATTGGAAGAGGTAGCTTCTTATGATGAGCATTTATTAGAAAAGTATCTTGAAGGAGAAGATCTTCTCCCAGAAGAAATAAAAGTTGCTATTCGGAAAGCTGCATTGGATGGAACTATGATTCCAACTCTCTGCGGATCTGCTTTTAGGAATAAAGGCGTTCAAAGGACATTAGACGCAGTGATAGATTATTTGCCTTCTCCTTTAGATGTAGGTAATGTAAAAGGGTTTGATGTTGATGATGATTCTATTGAAATTGAACGAAAACCTGATGATGCCCATCATTTTAGTGCTCTTGCTTTTAAAATTATGACCGATCCTTATGTTGGCAGGCTGACATTTTTTAGGGTATATTCTGGGACAGTTTCAACTGGAGAACATATTCTAAATCCTAATACTGGCAAGAAGGAGCGTGTTGGAAGATTGATGCTCATGCATTCTAATAAGCGCGAAGAGAGAAAAACGGTAACAACAGGTGAAATAGCTGCGATAGTTGGATTGAAAAATACGAAAACAGGTCACACGCTTTGTTCTGTAGATCACCCTGTTTTGCTTGAATCTATGGACTTTCCCGAGCCTGTAATATCAATTGCTGTAGAGCCTGCCACAAAAGATGGTCAGGATGCGCTTACCAATGGTTTAGTAAAATTAGCTGAAGAAGATCCAACATTTGTAGTAAGGAGTGATGAAGATACAGGGCAGACTATTATTTCAGGGATGGGTGAGCTTCATTTAGAAATTATTGTTGATAGGCTTAAAAGGGAATTTAATGTTGTTGTTCATGTTGGGTCCCCTCAGGTGTCATATAAGGAGTGTATTACAAAGAAGGTGGAACATGAAGCGCGATTCGTAAGGCAGTCAGGGGGTAGAGGTCAATATGGTCATGTTGTTATTATTATTGAACCTAATGAGGCTGGTAAAGGATTTGAATTTGATAATAAGATTGTTGGCGGCGTAATTCCAAAGGAATATATACCTGCTGTTGAAGCAGGTGTAAAAGATGCAATGGGCAATGGTGTTGTGTCTGGGTATCCTTTGGAGGATATAAAGGTTACTCTCATCGATGGATCTTATCATGAGGTTGATTCCAGTGAAATTGCATTTAAAATTGCTGGATCAATGGCGCTTCGAGATGCTGCTAAAAAAGCTGGCCCCACACTTTTAGAGCCGATGATGGCATTGGAGGTTGTTGTGCCTGAAGATTATTTAGGATCTGTTATGGGGGATGTTACCTCCCGTCGTGGAAATGTAAAGGGAATGAATCCTCGAAATGGTGTGCAAGTTTTAAATGCAGATGTACCTCTTTCTGAGATGTTTGGATATGCTACAGAATTAAGATCGATGACGCAAGGAAGGGCAGTTTTTACAATGCAGTTTTCACATTATGCTCAAGCGCCAAAATATATTGTTGAGCAAATGGTAGAAAAATTTCAAGGCAAGGTAACCGCCTAACTCTATTAGTAAAATTACAATAAGGAGATACTTAAACTATGTCAAAAGCAAAATTTGAAAGAA
>JACNLQ010000077.1 GCA_014381415.1 Fidelibacterota bacterium | reverse complement strand
CAATTCATATACGTGAGAGGACAAATATTTTCCTCCGGTAAAATGGCTAAATCCACTCTGGATTAAAGATAAATCTGATGGAAAATTAATCTCATCCAATTTTACTGTCTGGGAATTAACCCAATTTTTATAATTTTCCAATGCTATAGTTGAGTTTTTAATTAAATCATCAATATAATCAAGAGTAATATTATCAGAATTTAATTTTAAGGGTAATTGCTGGAGGAGAATAACCAATTTATCCACCATTGTATTACTATAGAGGATGTGAATTTTTGAATGTGATGTCATGAGAATCTTAGAATTTTCCAATACTTCTGGAAGTTTTTCCAGCCTTGATTGAATAGCGGAAACCCTATCATCCATATCAATATTTACCCGTTCGCTCAGGATATATAATCCATCATGTAATTCATCGATCGTCCATAATTGATTCCATTCCCATGGTTTAATTTCATCAATTACATACTTCATTTTTTCCAATTTAGAATATAGAATGTTATAGTCAATCCGGGAATTGGGTGCAATCTTAGTGGCATCGATTTGAGACAATTCTATAAGAAATCGAGAAATATCGGCATAATATTCATCCATCTCTGATTTGGTATTCAATGAAAATCTACCATTATTTTCACTCATATTATAGCGAGTGGATTCAACAGGATGATATTTAAAATACCAATTGATAAAGGCTTGGTTTAAATTATCAAATGAAGTTTCAGGAGAACTCCGGCATCCAAATATAATTACTCCGAATAGAATTAATAATCTCTTCAAATCATTAAAAAGGAATAGCTCCTCTAACGGACTTTTCCCAGCCAACCCATTTTTGTCCGGAGTGTTTTAAAATATCCATTTCCCGGAAGGCTAATGATTTGAGCGCTGTGGGAGGCTTTTGTTATTTGAATCTGAGTTTGATCATCAATCCGCACTTTAATCTGACCATCTACTGCCAATGAAATTCCATCATACGGTTCGGGGAAGCTCATGGTAATCGTTTCTACAGATCTGAGAACAATGGGTCTTGCTGACAAACTATGAGGGCAAATTGGTGTAACGGTTATAGAATCCATAGAAGGGTAAATAATGGGTCCACCAGCTGATAGCGAATAGGCTGTACTTCCGGTAGGTGTTGAAATTATAACCCCATCTCCTTCAAATGTATTCAGGTAATGGTTTGAGACATGAACTTCCGCCTTTAAGAGTCTAGCGGATGGACCATGATCAACAACAATATCATTCAGTGCCCATAGTATTTTCTGTTTATCATTGTTTGGTGTTAATTGGACTTCCAATAACATTCGCTGAGTAACCATATAATCATTTTTCAGGATACTTTCAATACTCTCCGTTAGATTATTTTCAGTACATTCACTAAGGAATCCCAACCCACCAATGTGTATGCCCATAATGGGGATCATATTATTTTCTAATCTTCTAACAGTAGACAGGATAGTGCCATCTCCTCCTATAGCAAATAATATATCACATTTTTCAATCAACTCTGAAAATTCCATGATTTTATAATCTCCTGGGATATTGAAGTCAGTATTCTTTTCCAAATCTGAAGAAATAAGGAATTCTATTTTTTCATTACCCAATATTTTATGCACCTGTTGTAGGATGGAATAATATTCCTCCTTACGATAGTTACCTGTGCACCCGATTATCATGACTGTTTTATTCCCGACTTTTCACTAAACTCATCATTTTCATTAACCAAGGTCATAATACGATTTTCTACTTCATTCAATTGAGTTCGGCATGTTTTCATTAATTTCATTCCATCTTCAAATAAGTGAACCATTTTATCCAGTGATAGAGATTCGGACTCTAATTCTTCAATAATGGCTTGAAGGTCAGTGAGTGTTTTTTCAAAGGTTTGTTTTTCAGACATTTTGAACTTTTCCTTCTTTAACTTTTGTTTTTATTATCCCCCTGGCTACCTGAACTCTAACATCATCATTAACCTGAACCTGGTCTGGTGAATAAATAATATTATTATTCGAGTCAGTAGCTATCGCAAATCCCCGTTCTAACTGTGTATCAGGATTCAATAATAATATTTTATCCTGCAAAGAATCCACTTTTCTTTTTTGGGAGTTAAAAGTACTCTTAATGCTTAGTTTTAAACGGTGGTTAAAATCATTAAGTTTTTCATCCCATTGTTCCAATACTAAATGAGGTTTAAAAAATCCATGCCGTTTTTGAAAACTGTCAATTTTTTCTCTATGTGTAACCATCATTTTTTTTGATGCTGAATAAATTTTTTCTGACATATTATCCAAAAGCTGAATGGTTTCCTGCCGATCTTCAGCTGCTATTTCGGCAGCGGCTGATGGAGTGGGTGCTCTGTAATCTGAAGCATAATCTGAAAGTGTGGTATCCGTTTCATGACCTATGGCAGTGATAACCGGAATGTGAGATGCAAATATGGCACGGACAACCTGTTCATCATTAAAACACCACAAATCTTCCAGTGATCCGCCTCCTCTGCCTACAATAAGCGTATCCATTTTTCCATATTGATTCATGGATTTAATGGCTTCAGCGATTTTTCCTGCAGCAGTTTTACCCTGAACAGGAACAGGAAAAATCAAGCATGATACATGGGGTGCACGGCGATTTAAAACCTGAATTATGTCCCTCAGCACTGCCCCCTCACTACTGGTAATAATTCCAATTCTACTTGGAAAGCGGGGAATTTGCTTTTTACTTTCCTGAGAAAATAATCCTTCCAGCTCCAGTTTTTCTTTTAACGCTTCGTACGCCAGCCATAACTCACCCTGCCCAGCGGGGTATAAGTTTCTGATCTGCAGCTGAAACTGTCCTCTAGGGGAATACAAGGATAAATCTCCATTAACAGTTACTTTTAATCCTGTTATGGGTTTATGGTTTAACTGCTTGGCATAGGGTGAGAATATAACCGCAGGCAACTCACTTTGTCCATCTTTCAGAGTCAGGTAAATATGGCCGGATGGATAGGGTTTACATGATGAAATTTCACCCTGAATCCACAGGTTTGCATAATTCTTTTCCAAGGTATATTTCACCTGGTTTGCAACCTGAGTAATGGTTAGAATAGAATGGCCAGCAATATTCATTGAATGACAATGCCGCCAACTCAAAATCAAATTGACGGCACAATTAATTCAATTTTACATCATAATTATTATGATATGGAAATTAAATTATTTCTTCTTCTTATGACGGTTTGCCCGTAAACGTTTTTTACGTTTATGAGTATTCATCTTTTTCTTTTTACGTTTTTTTCCGCAAGGCATATTTTTCCCTTTATGTTAAAATCCTCTTAATAATGATTTATTTACTACATTCTTCAATATTTTTGAAACTTTGAAAGCGGGTATGTATCTTTCCTGCAATCTCACAATTTCACGAGTAGCTGGGTTTCGTGCATCTCTGGCGGCACGCTGTTTAACAATGAAACTGCCAAACCCGCGTAAATCCACTCGCTCTCCCCGTTTCAGGGATTCTGAAATACTATGAATCACTCCATCTAATACAGCTTCTATCTCTACCTTTGTGAGACCCGTTCCCTCAGCTACTTCTTTTATAATATCTGATTTTGTCATCTTATCGTGTATGGTAATTTATACTCCGGAGCTGGAAACATAAACAAATTTCCTATGGGTGAACTTTGGAATATATCCCCGAAAAGCATATCCAACAAACCTTTTTTATCTTCAGGTGGGTAGACAATTTCAGGTACTTCAACATGTCCAGAATTTCGCGCTGCCAGAAGAACGGCATCTTCAAAGGTCCCCAGCATATCAATTAACCCATTTTCTACAGCCTGTTTTCCAGAATAAACCTGACCATTAGCTAATTCATCTGCTTTATTTATTGGGATATTTCTTTCTTTCGCTACCACAGACAGAAACTGTCCATGAAGATCATCAATTAACCCCTGAAAATATTTTCGTTCTTCACTGGTAATATTTCTAAAAGGTGATCCGGAATCTTTCAGTTTTCCACTTTTTATAGTTTCATATTGGATTCCCATTTTATCCATCATATCCCCAATAATGGGATAGGACATGATAACTCCGATGGAACCGGTTGCTGTCCCTGGATTTGCTATAATCGTATCAGCACCTAAAGCAATATAATAGCCTCCAGATGCTGCTACACCTCCCATGGAAGCAATTATTGGTTTATCGCTGAATTTTGATATCTTGCTTACTTTTTCATATATTTCCTGACTGGCTGCCACTCCCCCACCAGGTGTCTCCAGCCGAACTACGATAGCTGCAATATTAGATTTTCTGTTAAAATAATTGAGGTCATCCACTGTTTTTTTTGAATTGGTGATGGGCATATTAATTTCGACAATTCCTACTTTTGGACCTGAAGGGAGTGTATTTTCCCAAGGAATAATTGAAATTATTATAAGGAGAACTATTAAACCAATTATCCAATAGGAATATTTTCGATTGTCAGCCATTATGCTTTTGTCCATATTTTTAATTTTTGTCCAGGATAAATTCGGTCAGAACGAAGTCCATTCCACTTTTTAATCTTACGTACTGAAGTTCGGTATGACATTGCAATTTCACTGAGTGTATCCCCAAATCGTACGGTATGATATATTTGTTTTGATCCTGCAGATTTCTTCAAGGCTGATTTTCTGTAGAGATCATACCCATCTGCAGGTACTTGTAATATTTGCCCGGGTTTAATATATTTTTTCATTGAGAGCTTATTAATGGCTACAATGTCCTTAATTCTTACATCATATTTTCTGGCAATCAGCCATAAACTCTCACCACGTTTTACCTTATGCTCCAAGAAGACAACATCCTGATTTTTTTCAATTTCAATTTCAGCAAACAAAGAAGCAAAATCTGGTGAAGCGTTTATGGGCATTCTAAATGTATATGATTTTCCATCCTCTAGAGGAGGAATTGTTCCCTGTTTCAATTCCGGATTATAATTCTGAAGCAATCCCAAATCTAATTTGGCACATTCACTTATAATCTGTAAACTCACAGCCTTGTCAATTTCTAAATTATTCCATTCCATTTTTTTTTCTTTAATCAATGAAAATCCATATTTCCCGGGATTATTTGCAATAAAAATTGCTGCCATAATATTGGGAACATAATTCCGTGTTTGGGGAGGGAGTTTTGTGAGTTTCCAATAGTCGTTTGTACCCTGGCGTTTGATAGTTTTCCTCACACGAGTAGACCCACAGTTATAGGCTGCAAATGCCAAATACCAATCATCAAATTCATCGTGTAAATTCTTTAATAATCGGGCTGCTGCATGGGTTGCTTTTTCAAAATCCCGCCGTTCATCTACCCACCAATTTTTTTTCAAACCATAAATCTTACCCGTTGAAGATATGAATTGCCAAACACCTGAAGCATGAGCATAGGAGTAAGCTTTTGGATTCAATCCACTTTCGATCATAGCCAGATAAAATAATTCTGGTGGGACTCCTTCCTCTTCCAAAATAGGTAAAATAATTGGTTTATAGCGGGACATCCTGTTCAACCATTTTTGAAAACTCTTTCTGCCCTGATTTTGAAAGAATTTAATAATACTGGCTACTTTCTGATTATAGGTTATGGGAATATGTCCGGGAATTATCTCAACCCGTTCTTCCACATATTCTAAATCTTCAAGTGTTTGTGCATAAATATATTCATTAAGTTTATCTTTAAGTACTGCTACAGAAAATCCTGTTTCTACTTTATCCATGGTGACTGCTTCATCTTCATAATAATCAATTGCAGCAGTAAGCAATCGGTTGAATTCCAAAGTCTGAAATTCATCATTTCCACTTAACTCATCAATATGAGAAAGCGATTCGAATAATAACTCAAATTGATAGGCTGCTTCTAATGTATCCCCTGTAAGATCAGAAATAATGGCTTCGGCATAAATTGTTTTAGCTTCTGCCATTTGTGCATCGAATATATCCTCTTCAGGAATTGTTTCAACATTCAAATCAGGCGGGAGAATTATTTCAATGGCTCCACTATCTCCTTTGTCAGGTGACGATAACTTTATTCCTCTAGTTTGTAAACTATCACCTGAAAATAACAGACTCAATGAAATACTTAATTGAATAATTGATTGTGATATAATTTTTATATTAACTCCTATTTTCAAATTTTATTAATGGGCATATTCTACATAAATCAATGCTGCAATACTGTTTATTTAGTTCGATAAGCCCCTGCTGAATCCCAAAAGTTATTTTTCCCTCATACCCCATTTTGTCCAGGTGACTTTTATATTTCCCATAGGGTTGAACCGAAAGATTGAACCATTTTAAATACTGCGATTTCTCATAAATTATCTCACTTAGGGGGTAGAGGATATTCCCCATTATTTCATAAAAAAAACCATCGCCCGGAATTGTCAATGGAGAATACAAATTTTTTAATAGATATTTTTGAAATTGGGGAAGGTCTAAAGGGGATATTTGATTTAAGATATTTTTATAATTCTGAGCTATAAATAAAAGTAAAGGCAGCCGATATATGGGATGAGAGAGGGGTCTTTTTTTTCCCATTTTCCAGGGTAATTTTCTGGCAAACGTAAACACCATTTTCCTGATTAATTGTTCTGGTGTTTCAGGGTTTATTCCAATATAATAGTCAATTGTTTTTTGCACCAATTTGGGATTATTTTTAATATCTATAAATGCTAAAATACGCCTTACTGTACGTTCATTTCCTTGATTGAAATAGGATTGCAAATAATGCCATCGTTGCGTTGCAAATATATGCATCCAATTTAGAAAATCCTCTGTACTCAGACTTTCTGATAAATTTTCACAGGGACGAGAATCAGTTACTAAACCCCCAATCCCAATTTTTATAGTTGGTATGCCAGGACCCTGCCCTACAAATACGGGAACTGCTTTCCCAGAAATGATGACATGCAACACCACATTTTCATAATGCTTATCCAAATAATGTCCATGGGAATACCAATCAGAAATTGAATGATGGATTTCAACAGCCCCACGTTTTATACTCCCATTAGGATATTGAATGACTGCCTGTAAAAAATCGGGACCAGAATAGTGATTACGAATCCCGGGATTGATTATTTTATAAAAACCTGAATTTGACCAAAATTGATTATCTCGCTGTTTTTCCCAAATAGAATAATAATCTGATTCTTCAGATATATAATCAAATTGAATCTTGGAAGTAAATTCAGGTTGAATATAATTCATAATTCGCTTTTTGGCCAGGATTTGCATGAACCAGGTTTTGATTGATAATATTTCTACATTCTTGTATAAGCTGATCTTTATTTTTTATTTCCATTCCAAGGGTAGGTATGGGATCATCTACGATTATTTTTATATGTGAATTCTTAATTGTAAAAGTACCTTTAGGTAATACATTCCCTGCACCTATGATTGTAATTGGTACAACCGGTAACTGGGTACGAATTGCTAAAATAAACCCACCTTTTTTAAATGGCAGCAACTCTCCTTTATCTGATCGAGTACCTTCCGGATAAATAAGGGTGGAAAATGGAGATTGGATAAGTGTCTCTACCGCTTCTGAAACTGATTTTTTGGCTAATTCGGGATTTTGCCGGTCAATTTTTATCATTCCTGCAGCCTCCATGGCCCATCCAAAAAAGGGGATTCTGAACAACTCTTTCTTCGCTAAGAAAACAATATTTGAAGGAATTGCTGCAACTCCCAAGAGAATATCCAAGGCACTTGCATGATTACTCATAAAAATATATTGTCGGTCAGGATCAATATTTTCCAGCCCACATATTTCATAGTGAATACCAGTGGACCAAATAACCCATTGTGCCCACATTTTTGTTAATTTACCTGTATAAATTTTATCTCTATCAAACCAGCCAATTGCAATAATTGGTATTGAGAATACACTTACTGACAAAACCAAATTAATAATTAACCAGATCACTCTCATGGGATTGATATTTTTTCCAAATTCATAAAGGGGTGTAATGCGGTAGGCAGTTTGATTGTTCCATCCTTCTGCTGATAAGTTTCTAATAATGCCACCATTAATCTCGGAGTTGCAACCCCAGATCCATTTAAGGTATGCAAAAGCTCTGATTTCCCTGTGCTTTTATTTCGATAACGAATATTACTCCTTCTGGCTTGGAAGTTTTCAAAATTACTGCAACTGGAAACCTCCAAATATTTATTTTCTGCAGGAGACCATACTTCCAAATCATAACATTTTGCTGCCGAAAACGAGAGATCCCCTGAACATAATTCCAGAATGCGGTAATGGAGCCCAAGAGCCTGAAGAATGGCTTCTGCATTTTCTAATAATGTTTCAAGCTCTTTATATGATTCATCCGGATGTACAAATTTTACCAATTCTACTTTATTGAATTGATGAACGCGTATCAGACCCCTTGTATCTTTACCATAACTTCCAGCCTCCCGCCTGAAACAGGCACTGTAGGCAGCATATTTTTTGGGAAGCTCAGCTTCGGGGATTATTTCCCCCTGGTGAAAATTGGTTACGGGTACTTCTGCTGTTGGAATGCAATACAGGGCATCCTCCGGAATCTGGTACATATCTTCTTTAAATTTTGGTAATTGCCCTGTATTTTGCATGGCATTAGTATGGGCGAGAAAGGGAGGAAATAGCTCTGTATAATTGTGCTTGGAAGTATGAAAGTCTAACATAAAATTTATTAAGGCACGTTCAAGCTTTGCTCCCAAGCCTGTGTAAAGAGGAAACCCAGCCCCTGCCATTTTTACAGATCGCTTAAAGTCGAATAATTGTAAATCTTCACCTAAGCTTAAATGATCTTTGGGGTCAAATGAAAACTCAGGGACATCACCCCATTTTTTAATGACTATATTTTCAGTTTCATTCTTTCCTACTGGAACCGATGAATGGACAATATTGGGAACATAATAAATATCATTGGCTATGCTTTCTTCAACTTTTCGAAGATCTGCCTCCACTGTCTTAATTCTATTTGATACCGAACGCATTTCTGCTATATCTTTTTCGGCATTTCCCCCGGCCTTTTTCAATTCAGCAATTGAGTTTGACACCTGATTCTTTTCAGCCCGCAATACTTCTACTTCTTTTAAACAATTTCTGCGTTGAATATCAAATTCTAACAAATTGGATATATTTACCTGCGACTGTTTATGGGTTAATGATTCTTGTACGTAACCCGTATTTTCTCGAATATATTTTAGCGATAACATTTCTAATCTTGAAATTTAGTGAGTATCTAGATTATAAATTTAGTCAGAATTCTAAAAGCTTCCAAAGATGCATTCCCGTACGATTTACAATAAAAATGACGACAATTGGAATAAATCATTAGTGCCCACCTCCTCTTAATACAACCCATAATGTCATAAAAATAATTTTTAAATCCAATAATATGGACATATTTTCTATATAATAGAAATCATGTTTTAACTTATTGTGCACATCTGCCACACTGCTATCATAGGCACCCATTATTTGTGCCCACCCCGTAATACCAGGCTTCACCTTAAAACGACGGGAATAATAGGGGATATCCTGCATTAAATCTTCAATAATTTTGGGTCTCTCAGGTCTGGGGCCGATGATACTCATATCCCCACTTAAAACATTTAATAATTGAGGTATTTCATCCAAATGATATTTTCGGAGTATTTTACCAAGTGGCGTGATTCGGGGGTCATTCTTTCCAGCCCAAATTGGACCTGTAGTTTTTTCGGAATTTTCGTACATGGTGCGAAATTTAATTAAGGTAAATTTTTTTCCATTTAATCCCAGGCGAATCTGTTTGTACAAAATATTGCCGGGAGTACTTATTCTAATTAAAAGGGAAATCAACAGATTAATCGGAAAAATTAAAATTAATACCATTGTTGCAAGGAATAAATCTCCCCCTCGTTTTAGAAATAACTGATACTCAGTAATAATATCAGGATTGATGTTTAATAAAGGTAATCCACGAATTGTGTCTATCCTTACCTGACCGGTTATAGCTTCGTACATGTCAGGAATTATTTTTATGCAAATATCAAACAAATTAAACGTGCCAATTAATTGTAATAATTTTTCGTGATCATGGTTATCAGATACAATAATCATTTCATGTATTTTATGGTGATTAAGGTATGCTTTAATTTCTCCTGGCATACCAAGATATTTACAATAGCGACTCATATGGACACTTTCCGAATCATTAAAATAGCCCTGTAAAACAAAACCAAGAGAAAGATTGCGATTCATTTCATCTGCCAGGTTAAATGCATCTTCACCGGATCCTACGATAATGGTTCCACGTCCTCCATATCCTTTAGTTAAAAAATATCGCTGGACGCTGCGAATAAGTAATCGAAAACAAATATCAAAAAAAATGAAAGAATGTAGAAAAACCAAATCATATTGAGCTTTATCTATACTGATTGATTTTGAAAATATTCTATATACAATGTACCCAATGCCAACTAAATAAATTAATTGAATTATAGTTTTTGACTCATGAGCCCGAGAAATTGTTGGGGAGGGATTATAGCGTTTAGCAAAAAATATGAGAAAAATAATGAAGATAAATACTCGAAAAGGATATTTAATTCCCACAAATTCGCTGCCGGTACTTTCTGTAACTAAATAGGCACAATAAAAGGCCAGACTATCCATAATAAACAAAGCTGCAATAGATATTATAGCGGGAATGTGATGCTGTTTTATTTCTCTAAATTTCATAAATTAATTTAATTTGCTAAAGAGGTGATTTAATAAAATAAGTCTCTCAAATTGTTTTTAAATTATCAATTGGAACTATTGGTTATTTTTCAGACCCAAAATAGCAGGCATGATAAACAGGGATGCCAAAAAACAGGTACCCACCCCAATAAATAAGGCAATTCCCATGCTCCCCAATCCTCTATAAGTTGCAAACCAGAGAGAGCCAAAGCCCAGCATAGTTGTAAGGGATGTGAGCAGTATTGCTTTTCCAGTTGACCGATATACAATATCCAGATTCTTCTCCATTTTCCAACGGTGAAGAATATGTACTCCATCATCAATACCGATGCCGATAATGAGGGGAACTGCAAGGATATTCATCATGGTAAACTTTAAGCCTGAAATTTCCATAAACCCAGTCATCCAAATGGCGCCAAAAATGAGAGGCACCATTCCCACTAATGCATATTTCAGACTGCGAAAATCTATAAGCAATACCAAAAATACAGCTATGATTGCCAAATAGGTGGCTTTCTTGCCATCCTTACTCATAATATCCATGAGCTCAACAAAAATGGGGGGAAGCCCGGTTGCTTTTTTACTCACTCCGGTGGCTTCATGGGTAAAACGGTACAAAAAGCGTGCATCTTCCCAAATATTTTTTTCCGGATAAACATTAATAATAAATATATTTCCACTTTTCCCTGTAAAACGGTTTTTGATTTCACTGGGAAGATTATCTAATGTGAGAGGTTCTGTATTTGCCATCCCAATTATTGTGGATTTAAAAGCTGTGGAAAATTGCTGTTGAAAATAGGTGAGTTCAATTTTGGTTAACCCTGTATCAAGTGCGTTTATAAATTGGGTGATATTCCCGCGGCCCAGGCTGTCACCGGCTTCCCCAACTAATTTAATCGCTTTATCATAAACTTTATCTTGTCCGCCTAAAAATGCCAAATCCTGTAATTCAATAATATTTGCCTCTAATCGTTCCAACTCTTTTCGATACATTTTCACATCATAAGATGACATTTGCTTCCTGATTTCCCTATTTTCCAAATTCCGTCTTAGATTTTTTAGAAATCGATACTGTTCCTCTAACCCATCTGAATCGGGGAGATAATCAGAAATACTTTCCACCCAGCCAGCAGTTTCCATTTCCCGGGCTCGCCTGGTAAGTTCTCTGGCATCATCCAAATTATCTGTGGTAAACATAACAAAATCGGAGGACAGATCAAATGCTTCTATCAGTTCTTCTTGTAGCTTTATACTTTCTAATCCAACGGGTTCCATATTTAAATAATTATAATCCACGGACATCTTAACAGCACGATTATAAAGAAAGCCTGTAATCAGTAGGAAGAAAATTCCCATAATCCAACGATATTTTGCTGTAAACACGGCAATCCTGCCTAAGGAAGGGTATGATACATCTTTGGGCGGAAGGGATTTATTAAAGTTTTTAATTAAACGTTCTCGGATAACCAACAGTGTTGGCAATATTATGATGGTGGCCAGCATGGTAAAAATGATTCCCACGCCTGCCATTAATCCCATTTCCTGCATACCTACAGTTTCGGAGACCATCAAAGTAAGAAATGCCAAACCTGTTGTGATACCCCCGGTTATTATTCCGGGACCAAATCGTAAAAGTGTTTCCTCCATTGAAATTCGAACATCCAACCCCTGATTACGCTTTTCGGTGTATCCTGAAATTATGTGAACACTGAAATCAATTCCCAATCCAATCAGAATAACACTCATCATTGCGGTCATCATACTTAAATATTCTACCAAAAAACTCGAAAACCCCATTGCCCAAGTCACACCCATTATCACTGTGAGGATTGCCAATAGGGGACTTACCCACATTCGAAAAGAGATCACAAATAAAATAAAAATCCCTATTAATGCCAGGATTGAAACCGTCCAGGAATCAGAGGTGAAGGCTTCATACTCATCTCTCCCCAATACAATTGATCCTGTTAATCCGGCCGTTACACCGTAATGAGCACTGGCTTCTTTAATTATTTTTTCGATTCCATTTACAGACTTTTGAAGCTCGGCAGGTTCAATCATCATATTGAATGTTGGCTCGATTAAAATTAAAATCATATCTTTATTGGGCGACAGCATATAGGTCTCTCCAAAGGTAATGGCATCTACAGCTTTTTGACCAACACTTTCTCCAGACTCTCCATTCATCAGTTCAGATTGTATATCTACAAACATTTCCAACCCATCCAAAAATCGTACCGCATCCAGTTCATCTCTTCGAGACTGTAAAGCCTCATCGTTCCGCTGGTATTCCCCTTCAAATGAATTATTCAGATTGTGCAAAAATGGTACCAAATTGGGATCATAAAACATGCTACCAAAATTATCCAATTGATCTGGGGGAAGCAGTTTTAATGCATTGCGGCGATAGAAATCTTCTGGAATTTGAATATGCACACTGGCTACCCATTCATCAAAATCTTCCAGTAAGGGTTTCACACTTTGGGCATAGGCTTTGAGGCTATCCTCGTTCCCCTTAGCAAGCAGCATGATATTAGACTCGTTTTGAAACTCCTCTAAAATGCGGTTAAATTCAGCTGTACGAGGATTATCTCCCGGGAGGAGACTGTCAAAACCCGTACGCATTTGAAGAGTACTGGCTCGATAGGCAAAAAAGGTGGTTAATACCAAAATCGCTACCGTCATCCACCAGGTATGGGTGACGGTCCAATGGGCTATTAATTTTAAGAATTTTTTACGCATAATGCATTTTTCTATTTATCATTAAAAATATGCCCGTAGTCTAAAACGTAGAACTAAATCCTGAATACCGAATTCAGTATCATTTTCACCAAATGATTGACTTACCCATGCTCCTAAAGTTACATCTTCAAAGGCATCCCAATTTAATTGGGGAGCTAGGATAAAACTTTGATCATCCAGATTTCCAAATGCAATCAGGCAGCCGGAAATATAATTTGTAAAATTGTACATTCCCATTACAAAAAGATAATTCTGCATAATACTATGCGTTTCTCCATTGAAATTATGTAAATAATGATCAAATGTCACCTCATTTTTCTCTGCTCCCAGAGAATTATGGAAATATTCTGTCATGAGATAAACCCCATTATTAAAGGTATAATCTATTCCAAAAACAACTTCCCCAAAATTATTATCTGCATCTAATGACCATAGAGTTTCTCCCCATAATCCAAATTTCCAAAGCTCTCCTATAATTGAACCTCCTCCGAAAAATACATGGTCATAAGCATAACCAGAATTCCCATCTGGAATTAAATGATATTGATTCCCTCCATTTAAACTAAAATCATAACTACCCAGACTTGATTTCAGCTGAATCAATTTATTACTCATATCCCAAGTTGAATCCGGTTCAATGATAATATCCAAAGTGCCCCCATCCATAACAGGAATTTCCATTCGCAGGGCATTAACTCCAGCCTGTTCGTAGGTAGGGTCAATGAGATCCTTCCGATTGAAAATATCCAGGGGATTCCACGCATATCCAACCCCCAGAGAAATTGGCTGCTTTCCAATTGTAAAATCGAATCTTTGAAAGGAGGTCCGCAGGTAGATATTATCTAAATACATTGAATCAGAAATTGAAAATGGTGCAGAATCAATCTCTAAATATTCTGGAATAAAATCAACAATATCCCATTCCTGATCACCATGGAAAATTTGAAAATTGATATTTGCACCGACCATCACATTTTCATTTGATCTCGATTCCAAATCCAGCCTGAGTTTATTATAGCTGAAATTATATGATTTATTAGGTAATTGGATATGATCATATTCAGATTCATAATATCCAAAAATATCCACTTGGGCAGAAGCAATCACAGGTAATAGAAAAATAATTAACCAAATCATTTTTTTAAATTTCGCTCAGTGAAAAACTCCCGGTCGAATATGACATTGTATTCCATTTCAAGAATTCTTATGGTAGTTTTAGAATCTTCTAGGTGGTTTTCCATAAGCATTCTCATGGCTGTGGGAATCCCTTGAATTTTCTTCACATCTTGAAAATTGAGTGTTTTAAGATGAACACCATTTTGATAATACAACATTCGATCTGGATAGTAATTGAGTTTATTAACATAAATCTTCAACGAGTCATAAGAGGTTCCAGCGCCTATTCTCGGAGTAAAGTTGAGTAGATAATTATTACGCTCTCCAGAGGGCTTCTGCTTCACTCGATAGTCCGTTTTCCATTCTTCACTTCCGGAAAAATCTTCGTAGGAAAAATCACTCCCCTGTGCTTTCTGTTTTTTGGCATGACTGGCTAATTTCCGCACTCTTCGGGTTCGGGGAAAATAAACCCATATATCTTCACCGCTATTTTTTATCAGGAATGCATTATTTCGTACTTTTCGGGGTTCCATATAACGAATAAGAACATTCTTACCTTTATCTTCTGAATAATAGTTAAAGGTAAATACCCGCTTTATATTACTGGAAGTAATTATCTCCTGTTCCATTTTCCCCTGTGAACTATTGGGCTGCATGACTATTGTCATTGAATCCAATATTGTTTTGGCACTGAAATCAGCTCCAAATAGACCTGTTGAGTTTATACCTAAAATGAGATAAAAGATAGTACGTAAAGTTTTGGATATTTTAAGTAATTTCATAAAATTTAAATGTATTTGGATTTTCAAGTTTTGTCCAACCAGCATAATTTACGGATTGTTAGGGATTTTCTGTTAACATGAATCGTAAATTAGATGGGGATTATTTTATTTAAATTATAAGGAATATTAATTGAAACCATTTATACTTTCTATTGATGCCGGTACCACCGGTATAACTGTTGTAATAGTAGATAAACAAGCATCGATTTTAAAGAAATATTATAGAGAATTCACTCAATATTATCCTCAGTCAGGATGGGTAGAGCATGACGCTGAAGAAATTTGGAAAGTTTCCCACAATCTCATTCAATCCGCATTTAAGGACTACCAAGCAAGTAATTGTATCGCAATTGGAATCACCAATCAACGGGAAACCACCTTAATTTGGGATAGAGAAACAGGAAAACCTATCTATAATGCAATAGTATGGCAATGCCGCCGGACTCAAGAAATCTGTACTAATTTAAAACAGGCAGGTCATGAAAATTTGTTTAGGGAAAAAACGGGTTTGGTTATAGACAGCTATTTTTCTGGGACAAAAATAAAATGGATGCTGGATCATTTAGATGAAGCCAAAGAAAATGCAGAATTGGGGAAATTGGCATTTGGCACAATTAACAGTTGGCTCTTATGGAAATTAACCGGAG
>JACNLQ010000074.1 GCA_014381415.1 Fidelibacterota bacterium | reverse complement strand
CCGCTGGCTTTCGTCGCAGTAGCGGGCTTGGTGGTTTCAGTTTTTGCTTCTAGCACAGGAGCAGCCACTGGAGCCGGGGCTACTTCCGGAATAACACCCATTAATTCTACACCTTCTGAATTCTTTGTTAATTTAGCATCCCTTTTTTCCAGCCATTTTTCACCACCGGCATCACGGATCATATCATCAGTAGCATCGGCAAATTCAAATATCATTCCATCCCGTTTATACTGGCTGAATTCATAATCAATTTCATGTTTTTCAGCATTGGGGCCGCCCACCATGTAAATACATTCCTCAGGGCAGGGAAATACGCAGAGATTACAGTACATGCACTCGGACATATCAATGGTAAAACGGCTTACAATCATTTTTTTCTGCGTGTCGTTGGAGGTCATGCCACAATCCACGTCACTATCCTTTGGAGGCTTGATGGAGTCAATCTTAATGCAATCTACAGGACAAGCCCGTTCACACTGCATACAGGCAATGCAATCATCAATATCAACATGCAATCGAGAACGAATGAGGTTGTACTCAGAGTGATCAAAGCCAATATCACGTTCTGGGATGGGCCACTTTTCATGGGGATACTGTAGCGTTGCAACCCGTTCCTTTTTATTATTGAAATGAGACATTGTAAGCTTCATTCCTGTTAGAAATGATTTTACCCCGTACACTATACTGCTAAAATACTCACTCATTTAAACTAACAACTCCCATAAACTAACAAAGAATAAATTGCCAAGAGCAAAAGGGATAAAGACCTTCCAACAGAGATACATGAGTTGATCCACTCTTAAACGGGGGAATGTCCAGCGAAACCACATCATGATAAAAATAAGAATAACTGCTTTAATCATTATCCAGAAAAAGCCCATAACAGGACCATCAAGGAACATCCATGATTCCGGTAAAATATTGAACATCTGCAGTGGAGACAACCATCCTCCTAAGAAAACAATAGCTGCAACAATACTTACAATGAGCATATTTGCGTATTCGCTGAGGAAAAACAATGACCAGCGAAACCCTGAATATTCAGTCATCCACCCAGCAACCAATTCCGACTCGGCCTCTGGTATGTCAAAGGGGGTACGATTGGTTTCGGCAATAGTGGAAATGTAGTAAATAAAAAATGCTAAAAATGTAAATGGGCTGTGAAAAATAAACCAGCGATTATCTGCCTGCCATTGAACTATATCGCCAAGATGAAGACTTCCGGCAACAAGAACAACCAGCAACAATGATAGACCGATTGGGATTTCATAACTGATAATCTGAGCCGCAGCCCGCATTGCGCCATAGAGAGACCATTTATTGTTGGACGACCACCCAGCCAAGATAACGCCAATAACCCCAACAGAACTCATAGCCACAATATAGAAAATCCCAATATTAAAATCAGATATTACAATATTCTGCGCCAATGGTACTGCCACAAAAGTAAGCAACGCACCGGTGAAAATTATAAATGGCGCTAGAATCATTAAAAATCTGTCTGCATCTTTTGGCAGGATATCTTCTTTTGTCAATAATTTAATGGCATCTGCAAAAGTCTGCCCAATACCGCCCCAGAATTTCTTTCCACCTTTAAAGCCAAACAAACCAACTTCCATAGGCCCTAATCTATCCTGCATAAATGCAGAAACTTTACGCTCAAAATACACAGCAACGAGTGCATTTACTGCCATTATAGTGAATATCACCACACCCGAAGTGATGAGGACAACTGAAAGAACCAGGACTGAATTCATTTCGGAAAAGGAATTGAGCAATATGTCTACCAGAGAATTCATCTGTCAATTTCCCCTAATACGATGTCCAGACTGCCTAAAATGGCAATAACATCTGAAATCATCCATCCTTCAGCAATTTCACCGAGAACTGACAGATTACAAAAAGCAGGTGATCGCATTTTAACCCGCAGTGGAATATTCTTTCCATTACTGATAATATAAAAACCTACATCACCACGTGCTGATTCGTAGCGACCATAAACTTCTCCTACTGCAGGGCGGACCTTTTTTGGTATTGCCTCACCTACATCTCCATCGGGAAGTTGAGCGCAAGCCTGGCGAATAATTTTTGCGGATTCCCGCATCTCCAGAACCCGGACATAATAGCGATCCCAGGTATCACCTATTGTTCCCATGGTGCCTTCGCCAAGGGGCACATCAAAATCAAATTTATCGTAGATGGAATAAGGTTCATTTTTACGTAGATCAAAATCTACACCACTTCCACGCAGGCTGGGGCCGGTAACGCCAAAATTTATACCTACCTCTGGCGGCAGCACACCCACATCTGCTGTACGTTCTATAAATATTTTATTGGTGCTCAAAAGATTATTAAACTCGTCAATTTGAGGGTCAAAATAATCCAAGAACTCCAAAGTTCGATCAACAAACTTAGGCGGCAAATCGTGGGATACACCCCCAGGCCAGATATAATTGTATAACAAACGGGCTCCACAGAGAGCTTCAAATAAATCAAGGACTCTTTCCCTATCACGTATGGCCCAGGTAAAGGGAGTAATAGCGCCTACATCCAGGCCAAAGGTACCCAAGGCAACCAGGTGACTGGCTATACGCTGTAATTCTGCAATGATAACTCGGATATATTCCACTCTCTCAGGGAGCTCAACATCCAATAATTTTTCAACAGCTATAGAATAGGCATGATCCATATGCATAGAAGCCAAGTAATCACAGCGATCGGTGAAGGGAACAATTTGCTCATAAGATAATTTTTCACAATGTTTTTCAAAACATCTGTGTAGATAGCCAATGACTGGTTCAATTTTTGAAACAATTTCTCCATCGGTGTGAATTTTTAAGCGCAGGACACCATGAGTACTGGGATGCTGAGGTCCCATATTCAGCACCATTTCACCAGTTTCAAATACTGTTTTATCTATGGTTTGCTCTTCCATCATTCCCAATATGATTTGTCTTTAGGTACAGGTATACCATGATAGTAATCTGGTTCCTTGTAATCTTTCCGCAATGGATAGCCTTCCCAATCTTCTGATAATAATATCCGTTTTAAATCTGGATGCCCTTCAAATTGAAGTCCCATCATATCATAGGCTTCCCGCTCGTGCCAGTCTGCTGTTTTCCATAAATTAGTAACAGATGGGATTGTAGTGCCGTCTTCTGTTTCCACCCTCACCTCAAGATAATGCTGCCTCTTAATGGAGTAGAAATTATAAGCTGCACCAAAGGTTTTATTATCGCCTTTATCATAAGAAGATATACACATTAGATAATCAAAATCCACCTCGGATTCATTTTTCAGCAAGGTGGAAATTTCACTCCAATCAGCTGGAGAGACTAAGACAACTTCTTTCCCTTCAATAATGGAGGATCTACCAGGAGCCTTGGTTTCAATAAATTTTACAATTTCAGCAAAAGTCATATTAAGCCTGCTTCCTGAGAGGAGTCTCAGTTTTAATTTTTTTCTGTAATTCCAACAACCCCTGCAATAGTGCTTCTGGACGGGGCGGACAGCCAGGCACATACACGTCAACCGGAACAACTAAGTCAACGCCTTTCAATACATGGTAACCATATTGCCAGTAAGGCCCACCGCTATTAGAACAGGATCCCATAGAAATTACATATTTGGGATCGGACATCTGTTCATAAAGCCTTTTTACCCTTTCTGCCATTTTTAATGTTACTGTACCGGCTACTATCATCACATCAGATTGCCGAGGCGTAGCACGAGGCATAGCACCAAAGCGTTCAAGATCGTGACGAGGGGCTGCTGCAGCCATCATTTCAATAGCACAGCATGCCAGTCCAAATTGAAAATACCACTGTGAATTTGCTCGAGACCAGTTAATAAGTGTATCTAATTTTTCTACCACAATATTGTCTTTATCAAAGCGCTCTAAAAGTGAGGCATCCATCATCTAGTTTCTCCTTTAGATTGTAGATTTGCATAACGGCCTTTTCCGTAACGGACATTCATTTTCACCCAGTCCAGATCACCTTTGGCCCAAACATAAACAAATCCCACTAATAATATGAGTACAAAAAGAAAGGCTTCAATAAATGCCAGGAGACCTAAGTCCTGAAAAACTACTGCCCAAGGAAAAAGAAATACTATTTCTACATCAAAAATGAGGAAAATGAGAGCAATAACATAAAACCGTATATTGAACTTTACCCAAGCTGAGCCTTCGGGTAGCTCGCCGCATTCATAGGAGATAAGTTTATCTCCACCTTTATTTTTTCTTGGGGAAAGGAGGTGCTGCAGACCAAGCGGTACTCCAATGAGTACGCCTGCTAAAGCGGTGAATATTATAATGGGTAAAAAGTCCTGGTACACAAATATATCTGTTTGACAGAGTATTAAATTTAGACAGGTAAAAAATTACCAAACAACCCCTATTCATATATATCACATAGATTTATTTTCATTTTTGGATATTCATAGAAATACTTGATAATTTTAAACAGATGATAAAAAGTATTTTTAACCAATTCATTATTAAAATCACCCCCCTACTTCCCCTCTGGATTGTCTGGAAAATTGCTGGAAGATATGTGGCTGGTAAAAGCATAGCAGGTGCATTAGATGTCGTAGGTCAATTAAATGCTAAAGGGTATTCTGCTACAGTGGATATTTTAGGGGAACATACTAAATCGGAAACTGAGGCTGACCATATTACCAATGAGTATATAGCTATTTATGATGAGATCTCTAAGCAGGAACTGGATTGCAATATTTCCATCAAGCCCAGCCATATTGGACAGGATATCAGCAAGGACACGCTTCAAACTAATTTAGATAAACTCCTTTCCAAAGCAGAAGAGACTCATAATTTCTTACGAATTGATATGGAAAGTTCTGCAGTAACAGATGACACTATTTCTCTATTTAAAAGCTGTTATGAAAAATATGAACAGGTTGGAACTGTTTTGCAGGCATACTTATATCGAAGTGAAAAAGACTTGGAAAGTTTAGCTCAAAATGGCAGTTTTAATTTTCGCCTATGCAAAGGGATTTATAAAGAATCTCCCTCAATTGCCATCCAAAGACGGCGGAAGATAAACAGTAATTTTATGAAACTATTACGCTTTGCCTTTAAGAATAAAATTTATGTTGGTATAGCTACACACGATCTGGATATTTTGAAATCGACATATAAGTTGATTGAAGAATTAAACGTTCAATCAGACGCTTTTGAATTTCAGGTTTTATATGGTGTTCCTATGTCCGGCTGGTTACAAAATCACTTAAAGAATAACTTTAAAGTAAGAGTGTATGTACCCTATGGTATAGATTGGTATGCCTATTCTACTAGGCGACTTAAAGAGAATCCGAATATTGCCGGGTATATATTGAAGGATATGTTTAGGAGGTGAAAAATAGGAGAAGGGAAAAAGGAAGCAGGAGGCAAGGAGAAATTAATTTGAAAATGAGAAATTGAAAATTGATGTGGTAGTGAAGGTTGTAAGCTATACAGCGACCTTTCTAGGTTGCTGAGCTGATATTTGAGTATAGTCGTTATTTATTTCAGCAAACTGGAATTCATGTTTGAGTATTTAGATATGAATCTTACTTTATATAATAAACCTACTCAATTCTCCACAACCAGGATGGTTGTGTTACAAGGCTAATTTTAATGCAGAACCCATCAAAGGTTTAAAGCATTGAAAAGGTTTATAAAATAGAAAAGCCTGGCAATCGCCAGGCTTTTCCGGAGAAAAACAATAAACCATGTTAAGTTCATTGTTTTGGGCTAATTTTAATTAATTCCTAAGTGGTTTACCTTTCTTCAGCATGTATTCAATGCGGTCAATGGACTTTTGTTCCCCAGCCAAAGAAACGAATACTTCCCGCTCAATATCCAATAGATATTGCTCATCAACTGCAGTAAATGGACCACCCTTTTCACCGCCTGTAAGTACATGACCAAGCTTTCTGCCAATAAGAGCATCATGCTCGCTAATTTTACCCGATTTCACAAATCCTTTCAGTGTACCTTCCAGTACCAATCTACCAGATTTTCCAGGAAGTTTAAAGCTTTCCATTTCAGGCGTTGTATATCCATCAGTCATATCCAATACTTCCTGCTTGGCTGCAGCCAGAAGATGATCTCTGTTTACCACAATTTTATCATCCTTTTGTAAATAGCCAACGGCTTGTGCTTCTTTGGCTGAGGTAGCTACTTTTGCAAATCCGATTGTTTCAAATGCTTTCTGAATAACTGGGAATGCTCCAGGCATAGCAGATTTCATCTTTTTACTCAAATTAGAAATCATACGCAAATTACCACCGGCACCGGGGATAAGTCCCACCCCTACTTCCACCAAACCAATATATGATTCACCGGCTGCTACAATTTTATCGCAGGCTCCAATAACTTCAAATCCACCACCAAGAACCAGCCCAAATGGCGCAGCTACAACTGGGAATGGTGCAAAACGTAATCCCTGCAAAATATCCTGCATGGTTTTTACGGTGCGGTCTAATTCATCCCAATCTTTTCTATAAGCAGAATTGAGAATCATATTTAAATTGGCTCCGGCACAAAAATTAGCACCATCACCAGAAATGACCAATCCCTTATATCCTTTTTCTTTTACCCATTTCTGGGCTAAATAAATAGTCTGCAATACAGAACCATCAATGGGATTTAATTGCGCCTGCAATACTGAATGAAATTGAACTCCTGCTACCCCATCACCCAAATCAATTAAAGATGCAGACCAATGATTTTCAATAAGACTGCCATTGTACTTGAAATTGGAAAACCTGAGTTCTTTTTGCGAAGTTGGGATGGGCAGATAATCTTTTTTGTTCACATCCCAATAACAATTGAAACCTTCTAATCTGGAGTAAAATGATGTGTGTCCAGCATCTAACATTTCTGTTATCCACTGGGGAATTGATTTGCCTTCTTTCTTCATTCGCTCTGCTGATTTAACAACTCCAATGGCATCCCAGGCTTCAAAGGGACCTAGTTCCCAGCCAAATCCCCAACGCATGGCACGATCAATATTAACTATATCATCAGCAATTTCGCCCAAGCGATTGGCAGAATACAATAATGCTTTAGCAGTAACCTCCCAGACAAACTGCCCGGCGGGGTCATCCGAATTCACCAATGCTTTTAAGCGATCTTTTAACTGGATATGCTCCTTTGCCAAACGAACGCCTGGGTAGCGTTTCTTGTTCTGCGGAGTATATTCTAAAGTATCTAAATCAATGGAATGAATTACGCCTTTATCAATTTTCTTATAGAATCCCTGTTTGGATTTCTGCCCTAGCCATTCATTTTCTACCATTTTCTGCAAATAATCAGGAATTTTAAAAGTTTCTCTTTCAGAATCTTCAGTACATTTTTCATAAGCTGTGTTGGCAACAAAACACATGGTGTCTAGCCCCACCACATCAGCAGTACGGAAGGTAGCTGATTTAGGACGGCCAATTAAGGAACCGGTTAAACCATCTACATCCTCAATGGATAATTTTTTCTTACGGGCTTCTTCAAGGGTTACCATCATGCCATACACACCAATACGGTTGGCGATAAAATTAGGCGTATCCTTGGCATAGACCACTCCTTTACCAAGCGTCTCTTCTAAAAATACAGCCATGGGAGTAATTAAATCTGTGTTGGTTTTTTCTGATTGAATAATCTCTACTAACTTCATATAGCGAGGTGGATTAAAAAAGTGAGTAATGAAAAACCGGCTGGCCATATCACTATCCATACCATCTACTAATTCTGCAATAGAAATTCCTGAAGTGTTTGATGTAATAATGGCATCTTTTTTCAAATGTGGCTGGATTTTCTTATATAGTTCCTGTTTCCAGTCCAGTCGTTCGGCTATAACTTCAATGATCCAATCGCATTCGGCAATTTGTGTTATATGATCTTCATAATTTAGAGGAGTAATCATTTCCACAGTTTTGGGATTGTAGTAGGCACTGGGTTTTAATTTCGTACTTGTAGCCACTCCTTTTTCGGCAATATCCTGAGAAATATCGAATGCCAATACCGGTATTTTTGCATTGGTTAAATGTGCAGCTATTTGCGCTCCCATTACACCGGTACCAAGAACGGCGACTTTTTCTATTTTAAATGAATCTGACATAATTAATGTTCTCCTTAATCTTTAAGTAATAAAGTATAATGGGTATTTATCATAAAGCGTGCAATCAATTAAACAATATTTCACAAATCTAATAACTTTTACTTACCCCTCATCTCAATCTTCTCCCCAATGGAGAAGAGGCTCCCATCCATGATTTTTCTTTCAACAATGATATTATCATTTTGTTGCGATTTACTTCTCTCCCCCAAGGGAGAGGTGGGGTGAGGGTGAATGAAGTAAATAATTCATTCAAAATATAATCATCCAATTTTTCCTTTTTTATTTTTTCAATTTCCATATTCTAAATTCAGAATTCATTATTCGATAATTGCAATTCTATTCATCAATCACTAATCTCTAATACCTATTCTATATCCGTTCAAGTACCGTAGCAATTCCTTGCCCACTACCAATACACATTGTTGCAAGACCCAGAGTTGAGTCATTTTGTTCCATGACATTCATAAGAGTCACCAATAAGCGCACACCCGAACAGCCCAGTGGATGACCAAGAGCAATAGCGCCGCCGTTTAAGTTGATCTTATCCATATCCCAACCGCCTTTACGGATAACATAGAGGGACTGAGCAGCAAAAGCCTCATTTAATTCAATAGCATCAATATCGCTGAGTTGTAGTCCTGCTTTGGTTAGAGCTTTCTCGGTGGCAGGCAAAGGTCCAGAACCCATTCGTGTCCAATCTACGCCAGCTACTGCCCGAGATCTGATTTTAAATTTTGGAGAGAGTCCTAATTCTTTAGCTTTTGTATCTCCCATTATTATTGCGGCGGCGGCTCCAACAGAAATAGGGCTAGAGGTTGCAGCTGTAACCGTACCATCAGCATCAAAAGCTGGATCTAAAGACTTGATTTTGTCAAGATTTGGAGCACGAGGCCCCTCGTCTTTACTGACTTCAGCACCATTAACTTGGGCAGGTATAATTTCATTATCATATCGTCCTGTTTCAATTGCTGCCAAGGCTTTTTCATGAGATTTCACAGCAAAGGCTTCCTGATCTTCTCGGGAAATATCTAAATCTTTGGCAAGGATTTCTGCAGTCTCTCCCATACCAATATAAAATTCCTTTTCATATAATTCGGGATGAAAACTGGGATTGAATCCACCCATAGGAACACCGAACATATCTTCCACACCGCCGGCAATTCCGGCATCAACATCACCTGCTAAAATAGCTTGACTGAGTTGATGCACTGCATCCATAGAAGAACCGCAGAAACGATTAACTACTTTCGCGCCGGACTCAATAGGGAGGTCAGCCAACACAGAAATAGATCGTGCCATGAGCATTCCCTGAGGACCTTCGGGAAAGGCACACCCAACAACCACATCCTCTACTACTTCAGAGGGTATATTTTCATTTCTTTTCATCAAGCCCTGGATAACCTGAGCGGCAAGATCATCAGAACGGACACCAACCATCTGGCCATTTTTGGTTCCAATAGGGCTTCGGGCTCCATCAATAATGAATGATTCAACTGACATTAATAACTTCTCCTTTTAATTCAAATAATATTTATTGTGGGTGTATAAAGTAGCAACTATTGCTTTTTGGCTATTGATCCTATTTGGAGTATAACCTGTAGCGGCTTGCCATTTATTTATTATATCTACTTTTTCTTGATGTTTTTCTCCAGTGAAAAGATAATTTACAATATCCAATCCGTTTTTAATGATACTGTCATATTGATCCGCAACTGATAGACTCAGAACTTGTAAAGTATTATCTTTATGGTCACCAGAATCTAATTGATTGTAGCGTTTAAATCCGGTATCCATAATAGCTAAGGCAATTACCATATTAGCAAATGGCTCAACAACCCACTGCTCATTTTTAAGGTCTTGTCCATATTTTAAAATGGATTCATGTAAACAAAAAAGCATAAAAGATCGACAATACTCAATAGCCCTGGCTTCAAGGAAAAGTGGTTCATCATCAGATATATTCAGCTCAGGGAGCCAATTCTCCATGCGATGCGCAATGGCATCTCGAAGTGGAATTTCTTCTAGTATCGCTTTTTTCATTACGGTTCCGCCAATCAGGAGGCGATTTATTTCATTGGTTCCTTCGAAAATTCTATTGATTCGCTCATCACGGTAAGCACAAGCCATTGGGTATTCTTCAATAAATCCATTTCCGCCGAAAATTTGGAGACCTTCATCTGTACAGTAGGCCAACGTTTCTGATCCCACAATTTTTGAAATAGATGCTTCAATACCATGATCTTCAATGGTTTTCTGAACTATGTCAAAATAATTGTCTGCAGACTTATCAACTTCAGCCAAAGCAGAGTCTATTGATCCAGTTATCATATAATTAATGGAATCACCTTCCCATACTCGAGCCACCATATTAGCAAATTTTCGCTGAACCATTCCGAATTTTTTAATAGAGCGGCTAAATTGTTCTCTTTCAGTTGCATATTCTAGTGCACCTTCTATTATATATTTTGATCCCCCAGCCGTTGTAACACCTAATTTATAACGACCTACATAAAGGACGTTAAAGGCAATTGGACCACCATCTCCAACTTTCCCTAAAACATTTTCCACAGGGACTTTGCAATTTTCATAAAAGAAAGTTACCGTTGAAGATCCCTTAATACCCATTTTCTTCTCCTCTTCACCAACTACCCAGCCATCACAATTCTTATCTAATATGAATGCTGTGTATTTTCCATTCACTGAAGCAAAGGTAACTGCTACATCTGCCCAAGCACCATTGGTTACAAAAATCTTGGTTCCGTTTAATAGATAATGAGTCCCCTCATCATTCAATTCGGCAGTTGCGGCACCAGATAAAGCGTCTGAGCCAGCGCCAGACTCTGTAAGTGCATAACAACCCATCCATTCACCAGAAGCCATTTTTGGGAGATATTTTGCCTTTTGATCTGAATTACCATACCAAACGATGGGAAGCATTCCAATGCCTGTATGGGCACTTGCTGTTACCAGCATTGAAGCATTTCTCCCTGATGACAGAGCATCCACAATAATACAGGATGTGGTTTTATCTAGAGCTAACCCACCATATTCTTCAGGAACATCCGTACTTAAGAATCCTAACTCGCCCATTTCTTTAAAAATATCTAGACTCAAATCCTTGTTTAATACATTTAATTCTTCCCGGACCTCTAATAAACGATTTTCACCATATTCTTTTGCGGCCTGATCAAACATTTTATGGTCTTCAGAAAATTGCTCCCGAGAAAATACCTTGCCCTTATCTACAGGGCTAATGAGAAAAGCACCACCTCTACCCTGCAGTTTTTCATAATCAATATGTAAAGATTCCAAATCTGATAGATTATTACTTTCGATTGTCGATTCTAATATGTCAGTTTTACCCATGTAACCTCCTATGACTTTTTAAGTCCAGTTAAAATTAATTCAATTGAATGCCGAATATATGATTCTGCATTTATCTTTTTATCCTTAAATATACAAAACCAATTGATTCCTTGAAATACTGATAGAATATAAATAGCTGTGATGCGTGTATCTACATTCATAAACTCATTTTCGCGAACACCTTTTATAATCACTAACTCGAATAAGTTTATAATTTTTTCATATAATTCTTGAGAACGTTTACGAACTTCATCATCCTGATTTGCCAAAGCCCAAAATTCTACCTCTGCCTGAAATACATGACTGCGAGATTTGAATACTTTAATTACTTCGCTGGCAAAATCACGAAGTGTATCCGCTGCTGATCTCTCTTTTCCATTACGGCTGTAGAAATCCGGGAATGTCTGTGTTTCCCAATGTCCAATTAATGCCAGGAATATTTCCTTTTTACCTTGATAATGATGGTAAATAGCTCCTTTACTCATTCCGGCTTCATTTACGATATCATCCATACGCGTATTGGAAAAACCTTTACGGGTAATTACTTTCATAGCCGCTTCCATAATTTGCGACTGCCTTTCTTCTTTAGGTAGATTTATTGCCATAATACCGACCGACTGGTCGGTATATATTAAGAGGTATAGATAATTGGGTGCAAGGGGTTATTTTAAAATATAAAAAGTATTTGAATTTAAGAATTAATGGGGAGCCGGGAATAAAAGAATTAACTTTTACATCTTTAGCAAAAGGGGCACAAATCATTGTGCCCCTACTCTATTATTTATATAATTTTTCTTTAGAGTTTATTGTGCCTCAAATCCGAATACATGATTCACCATCAAGATAATATCTACTACGTTTAGGGAACCGTCACCATTCATATCACCCAGTGGATTAAACTCCGTATTCAGAATGGCATCTACGGCTAAAACAATGTCCACCACATTGATAACCCCATCCCCATTGAGATCACCCAGTAAACTGGATTCTACACATACACCGCCGCCACAGTCTTCGGTACAGGTCCAACTTCCGTAAAAGTCGCCTTCACAAGAACAGAATGATGGGATGCAGTCATTCTCATTGACCTCACATTCAAAACCATCCGGACAACCCGTTTGCAGACATCCAGCGGGATTTTCACCCATGCAATAGGCTGAGGTACAGACGTTATTTACACATTGAGCATACGGTGGACCAATACAATCGCAGACCCCTTCCATACAGCCTTCCTCATACCATATATTTACAAGTTCATGTATTTCATCTTCAGGATAGAGTTCAGCATTCACTGAATAATGGCAGCCCCCCAACCCAACGCCACAATCTCCCCAGACTGCAATACAGTCCATGTCATATTCGCATGTGGCAAATTCACCAATATGGAGTAATTCATACTCTGCGGGAATTTCATCACAGGTGAGTTGATCATCGAAACAAGCTGCTTCACATTCTTCAATAGTATCAAAAAATGCATCTGAGTAATCTACTCCACCTACTACCCAACCACAGCCAGAGATATAATTGCAACTTCCATTACTGTAACCAATTCCTATGACCATATCACATGTACCGAAAGATATGCCAGTGAGATCAGTACATCCATTACTATAATCACAATCGGTGATGAGTTCTCCATTTTGGTAAAAGTCTGCATGACAACCACCACAATAGGTGGAAACACATTCGGCGTTGGGGTAAGCCGGACAACTGGCATCAATACAGGGATTTTGGAAGCAATCTACGGGCATTTCACAGTTTCCGGATACAGTAATTTCACTTACATCTACAGCACCGCATTCCACGCACCAGACATCTTCACCGGAAAGAGTGACATAGCGATGATTAAAATAGCTTAAAGATTCAATATTGTCTAAATCAGTAATATTGGTGTAAAAATCCCCCAATTCGGATTCTAAATAAAAATAAGCACAAGCATCCATACAGAAACTTACCACAATGGGAATGAGATATCCAGTAAGTTGCGGGCAGGAAACAATTTCCCAGGCACAGCCTCCATTAGCAGTTTCAATGCAATCGCCGGGACCGGCAACCGTTTCACCATCAGCACAAAGATAATTGGGCATACCCAGGGGTGGGCCGCAGTCTGCTTCAGTGCAGTCGGCTTGCAGCGTACCTACGGATAAAAGAAATAATACTTGAAAAAATAATTTCATATTTAAATACCTCCTACTTTAGTATGTAAAAATACATGGTAGTTTTTCAAGTAAGTTTATGGTTAACAGCCTATTTATTCAGAGGGATTTTTTGTATCAGGATGTAAATGATTTTTAAAATATTTAAAAATATTATCAAATTAGGTTTCTTATTTTTTCTACAATTAATTTTGATTCAGAAATATTTTTATTTCTCATATATTTGTTTTCAGGAATTGATATATTCTCAATTTTATTTCTTAAATTATCCTCGGGAGAAATTATCACATTCCACCCTGTCGAAACAGTATTTAACCATTCAGTTTCATTGCGCAAAGTAAAGCATGGGATCCCAGCCCAATAAGCTTCTTTTTGCAAACCTCCACTATCCGTAATAACCATTTGGGCATTTTTTATAAGCTCAATATTTTTATAGTACCCTTGTGGTTTTATTAATTTTATATTTGGAGGAATAGTTATGTTGAATTTAGTTAATTGTTTCTGTGCTCGGGGATGGATTGGCCAAATAACATCCAAATCGATTCCCCCTACTTGTTCAATGCGCTTTACCAGTATTATACTTTGATCAGTATTTTCTGCTCTGTGTATTGTCATATAGGCATAAGGATCTGATTGTGTTTTAAAAACATTTTTATAAACAAATTCAAAAACCTCCTCCATTACATCACCGCAATTTAGAACTCCTTGAGTTAATCCTTCATTATTTAAATTATTAATAGCAGATTCATTAGGACAAAATAGCAACGTTGAAATATGGTCCGTTAAGATACGATTAATTTCTTCCGGCATATTTTTATTAAAACTTCTCAATCCTGCTTCTATATGTACAATTGGGATATTTAATTTAGTTCCAGCTAACGCCCCTGCAAGGGTAGAGTTAGTATCCCCATATACGATTATACAATCGGGTTTTTCATTGAATAATATTCTCTCAATTTCTATCATCATCAGCCCAGTTTGATTTGCCTGACTCTGCTCCGATATCCCAAGATATTTATCAGGCTTTGGTATTTTTAATTCATTAAAAAATATATCGGATAAATTTGAATCATAATGCTGACCTGTATGAATTAATACTTCAATATCATTTTTTCTTATCTCTCTGGATATTAATGCAGTTTTAATAAATTGCGGTCTATTTCCAATGATTGTAACTATTTTCATTATTAAAAATAATCTTTTCTGTTAATTGATGATTGATTCAATTTCATAAACAGCATCTTTAATTAAATCACTTTTCCTCATCTTTGTTTTTACAAATATTTTACCATTTTTACCCATTAAATCTATCTTTTCCTCAGTTAGGTTTTTAACTGTATTTGCAAAATATTTCGAGTTCCCAGGCTCAATACATATCCCTCCTTTTGATTCATTTATTATTTTTTCAATTTCTCCCATAATTGTACATATCACCGCTAATCCGCAGGACATATATTCAAAAGTTTTAGAAGGAATTGCATTTTTAAAAATATCTTTATTTTTTAAAGAAACTATTCCAATATGGGCTTTTGAATATTCATTAATTAAATCTTTTTTGTTCAAAGGTTGTTTTATTATTACATTTTTAACATCAGTGTTTTTAATAAGTTTTAAGACCTCTCCCTTTATTATTCCATCCCCGATTATGATAAATTTATATTTATTCCCTAATAATTTTGCTGCCTTTATTATTGTTACAAAATCTTGAGCCAATCCAATATTTCCAGCGTATATTAAATTAATTGAGTCTGAATAGGACTTGGAACTACCTTCCCCCATTTTTATAAATTCATCATCAACTCCATTTAAAAGTGGAATAATAATTTTGTTCTTTGAATGACTATTATTTGATAAATGTTTTGAAAATCCAGGTACAGCAACAAGGAATGCATTGGAATTATTATAAATAAAATTTTGTAAAGCATACCCAATATTTTTACTGATTGACGATTTTAATTCTCCCAATACAATAGCAGATTCTGGCCATATATCTCTTATATCCAAAAGCAATGGCTTCCTATAAAATGTTGAAATAAATACTCCGGCTAAACCTGAAAACAAGGAGGGTGATGAAGCTATATAAACATCCGGCTTTGGCAAGCGAAAGGATTTGATAATAGCTGAAATCATAAAAGAATTAAAATAAATTATTCTTTTCATAAATGAATTTCTATCATTAATCCAAACCCAGGTTCTACATATTTTAAGTGATAATGTTTTATGGTCTTCAACATTATTAAATAGTTTTTTAGAAAATAAATGAATATTGGGATAATTAGGTTTTTGACAAATAATTGTAATTTCATGTCCCATTTCTGCTAATAACCTACTATAATCAGTCCACCTAGTTGCAGCAGCACCAATTTCCGGATGATAATATTGAGTAAGTATCTGTATTTTCAATTAATTTAGGTATCTAATCAGGTTAACAAGACTCAACTATTTAGAAGGTGAAAATAAGTTATTATAAATATCAAGAAATTTTAGTTTTTCAATATGCCAGTTTAATGTAGTGGAAGCTATAATACAATTATTTTTATATTCTATCAACTTTGCTGTATTTTGAAATAATAAATTTATTGTGTTGGATATATTACTTATATCTTCAACATCAAATACTTCTCCAACCTTATAACCATCTACAATATTTTTCATTTCAGGGAAATCACTGCATAATACCGGTATCCCTGCCTGTATATACTGAAATAATTTATTGGGTAAACAATAAAAGTGATTAAGACAGGTATTCTCGATTGGGTGAATACCCACA
>JACNLQ010000055.1 GCA_014381415.1 Fidelibacterota bacterium | reverse complement strand
TAGATGAATTGGGAACTGGTACAGACCCCGACGCGGGAGCAGCTCTATCACGGGCAATATTGGAATCATTGATAAAACAAAATTGTACAGTAATTGCAACCACCCATTTAGGATCTTTAAAAGTGTGGGCATCTGATGAAAAGGGAATTGTTAATGGGGGAATGATTTTTGATTCAGAGGCACTCGCACCAACTTATGAACTTCAGTTGGGCACCCCCGGTGCAAGTTATGCCTTAGAAATATCGAAACGAATGGGTCTAAGTGATGATATTATTAATAGGTCTAAAGAATTGGTGGGCGATGGATCGGTGAATCTTGAACATCTATTGGGACAGCTAGAAAAAGAATGGTTAGTGGCAGAGTCCCTAAGAATTGATTTACAAAAACGTGAAAAAAAACTTGAGCAAATTGAAAACAAAATATCCAACAAAGAAAATGAAATTAATATAGCTCATAAAAAAGCAGTTTCAACTGCTAAAACAAAAGCCGAAGAAATAATAATTTCTGCGAGAAGGGAAACTGAAAACCTTATTGCTGAAATACGAACCAATCAGGCGGGCAAAAAAACCATTAAAAAGGTAAAAGAACAATTTCAGGAAGCACTTGAAGAATTACAACATGAAGAAAATATTATAGAAGTTGAGAATAATCCACTCTTGGAAAGCGATGCACAAAAAGGGTGTTCCATTTACATTCCACATTTAAACATAGCCGGTAAAATTATATCCCCACCGGATAAGAAAAAAAGTGTCAGAGTAGAGGTTAACGGAATCACACTCACTCTTAAATTATCTGAACTACAATCACTGGAATCATCTAAGAAATTAGAGGTGAAACCTAAAACAAACTTTTCAATTAATAAAACCTCTACAATAGCAAAAATGCAAATTGACCTGAGAGGAAAACGGGTGGAGGAGGCACTCCGGGAAACTGAAAAACATCTTGATTCTGCACTTGTATCTGGAATGGGGTTTGTTCATATTCTACACGGCAAAGGGACTGGCGCACTTATGGAAGCAATACATGAATTTCTAAATGAGCAATCATTTGTATCAAAATTCCACTTTGCAGATGAAGATCAAGGCGGATCGGGTATTACAGTAGTTGAGTTTTAGCAAAGCATCCTTTCAAAGGATTAAAGCTTTTGAAAGATTAAAACCGTTACACAATTTCAATTAAAAGCCGAGAAAAATCATCACTGACCTGACTCAAATTTTCAAGTACATCTTTGTGAGATAATACTGATCCTTCCATTCCTGCGCCATAATTGGTCAAACAGGATATTCCGACAACCTTTAGTCCCAATTCGATGGATTTCATTAGTTCATGTAAAGTGTTTTTTTGTAACCAAAAACCCATTCACCCTTATATCCAGATACTGTAGAGCGGGGAAAATCTGGAATTCCGGAATAAGGTATGAATATTGGATTATCCAAACTATCAACAAAATTCCCCAGCCCAGATCCCAGGATCACACCTGATTGAAGAGTTTCGGGGATTTTCTCCATAATATGAGAAGTAAAGGATTGCACATTCATACTTTCTGTCCCGCTAATTGTCCACATCCTGCTGTAATATCCTGCCCCTTACTCCATCTCACCAATACTCGATACCCATCTCTATAATTATGCAATATTTCAGAGAATTTTGTAATGGTAGATTCATCCGGTCTTTGATATTTTCCTTCAATCTCATTATAGGGAATTAAATTAATTTTGCAGGGAATTCCCTGTAATAATTTTGCCAACTCTAAAGCATCTTCCATTGAATCATTAATCCCTTTCAGCAATACATATTCAAACATAATCAGCCGTTTTTTTTGATTTGAATATTCCTTACCAGAATTGACAAGGTCTTTAATGGACCATTTTTTATTAATGGGCATAATTTCAGTACGAACTTTATCATTTGACGCATTCAATGAAACAGCCAATTTATAGCGCCTTTTTTCCATAATAAATTGATTTATCTGTGGAAGTAAACCAACCGTAGAGATTGTTATACGAGTTGAAGCTAAATTGAAGCCTTTAGGTGAATGAAAAATATCTGACGCTTTTAACACATTATCATAATTATGAAACGGCTCTCCCATACCCATAAAAACCACGTTGGTAATAGGTTGAACATTAGATTCTCTTACATAGATAAGCTGATCCACAATTTCCCCCGTGCTGAGGTTTCGTTTCAGTCCCATTTTTCCTGTTGCACAAAAATGACAATCCAATGCACAGCCAACCTGGGAAGAAAGACATACCGTGTGGCGATTTTTATCTACCATTGACACCGTTTCAATGAAATGGCCATCATGAGTGCGAAACAGAATTTTAACAGATTTATCCTCTTTGGATTGCAATTCATTTTTAATTGTGAGAGTCTGAATTATAAAGTTTTTATTCAAATGTTCTCTAAATGACTTATTAACATTTGACATGGAATCAAAGGAGGATATTCCATGACGGTACATCCACTCAAATAACTGTCCACCCCTGAATTTCGATTCCCCTGCATCAACACAAATGGATTGGAGCTCTGTTTGACTCATACCCTTAATACAAATTTTTTCCAAATAAATATATTCCTAATAAGTTTATGGTGATAATAATTACAGTGGAAATTTACCAACAAATAATATCTGTCATTGAGTGAATTTTCATTGTGGAGCTCGAAAGACACCATTAGATTTCAACCCTAAAATTATAAGGTAAATTATGGATAATATTCAATTAGTAGAAAAATTACAAGCCGATAGAGAAAAATTATTTCAGGAAATCTCTAAAGTTATTATAGGTCAAAAAGATATTGTAGAACATCTTTTCATATCGCTCCTTTGTCGAGGGCATGTATTGTTAGAAGGGGTGCCGGGATTAGCCAAAACCCTTCTCATTAAAACGCTTTCCGATGCTATGGATTTGTCATTTAATCGTATTCAATTTACACCCGATTTAATGCCATCCGATATCACTGGTACAGAAATCATTGAGGAAGAGCACGGAACAGGTAAGCGAGAATTTAAATTTTTTAAAGGTCCTATTTTTGCAAATATTGTACTTGCGGATGAGATTAACAGAACTCCACCTAAAACTCAGGCTGCACTCTTAGAGTCAATGCAGGAGCATAAAGTAACAGCCGGTGGGACCTCCTATACTTTGGAAGAACCATTTTTTGTATTGGCAACGCAAAACCCGATAGAGCAGGAGGGTACCTATCCACTACCAGAAGCCCAATTGGACAGGTTCATGTTTAATGTCCTAATTTCATATCCATCTCGAGATGAGGAAATAGCTATTGTTAAATCCACTACCAGTACTGATGTGGAGAAAGTGAATCCTATATTGTCTGCAGCTGATCTTTTTGCTTATCAGGAATTGGTTAGAAATGTGCCCGTTGCTGATAATGTTATCGAATATGCCGTGGATTTTGTAAACAGTACACGAACTTCAAATAACGGTCAAACAGCTGCTGCCACAAAAGATTGGTTGGAATGGGGGGCAGGACCCCGTGCCAGTATGTATTTAATTCTGGGGGCAAAAGCAAAGGCTCTTTTAGATGGTAGAACTACTCCCGATATTGCTGATGTGCAGCAAATGTTAAATCCTGTTCTCAGGCATCGTATTATCCCAAATTTTAATGCTGAAGCAGATGGTATCAGCCGAGATAATATTCTTGAAAAACTATTAGAATCAGCTAACTAATAACTAAATTCCAATGCCCAATGGTCATATCCTCACACCGGATATAATTTCCCGGTTAAATAATTTATCCCTCAAAGCTCGATTTGTAGTAGAAGGATTTATCGTTGGACTGCATAAAAGTCCTTACCACGGATTTTCAGTAGAATTTTCAGAACATCGTGCCTATGGTGCCGGTGATGAAATTCGACATGTTGATTGGAAGTTATGGGGTAAAACAGATCGTTTTTTCATTAAACAATTTGAAGAAGAAACTAATCTTAAATCTTATCTTCTTATAGATCAAAGTTTGTCCATGACCTATAAATCCGGCAATATGACTAAGCTGGAGTATAGCCAAATTTTGGCGGCATCACTTGGGTACCTTATGTTAAAACAGCAAGATGCCGTTGGTTTGACACTATTTGATGATCGTATCCGAGTTAATATTCCTGCCAGATCAAAAAGAAGCCATTTGAATATTATTCTCTCTCAAATGCAAAATATAAATCCAGGACCTGAAACTGAAATTGCACCAGTTTTGCATAAAACAGCAGAGGCTATTAAAAAGCGAGGGCTCATTATTCTTATATCTGATTTATTTGATGATCCTGATAAAATTCTCTCCGGCTTACAACATTTTAGATATAAGGGTCACGAAGTGGTAGTTTTTCATGTATTAGATCCTCAAGAACTCACACTTGATTTCACCCAACGCACACGGTTTCGAGATTTGGAATCAGGGGAAGAAATTATTACTGATCCTTGGCATATACAGTCAGATTATCAGAAAAGTATGGATCAATTTTGTGATTATCTTAAATCAATGTGCCGGCAGAAAAATATTGACTATGTTCGCCTATCTACAGATTCGCCATTGGACATGGCACTTTCAGAATATTTAATTAAACGTAAAAGAATGGGTTAAAATTTTTTCAACGTTGGATAGGTCAAAAAGAGGGCGGGGCAATTTCGTTCCGTTTTTAGTCGAGTTCAACTCCTGCTGCTTTGGCTATTTTTCTGATAGACGGGATAAAAATATCATCCATTTGATTCATGGCTGATTTCATCTCAGAAATTGCATGTTTTGTATCTAAATTCTCATCTTCTTCAAGGTCGCTTGCCTCATAAAAGTAATCTTTTGCATTATTGGCATACTTTCTTACTTCCCTGAATTCTGTATAAACTTGGGTAATTAATATTTCAGAGGGATTGTCCATTTCGTTTAACTTATTGAAATTTTCCTTTGAACGAATTTGTATATCTTTTGCTAAACGCTGATATAATACTCCTACATTATAATATAAATTTGCATCATTAGGGTATTTATCCAAGAGTTCATTTGAATAATCAATAGCCTTTTCATTATCACCCAAATCAATATAAACGAATAATAATTTCCGCATGATAGGTCCGGGGTCATCTGAATATTCGATGGATCTAAAATATAAATCTCTGGCTAATTCCAATTCATCACGTTGGGCCGAAATATCCGCTTTAAGCTGATACAACATTGAATTAGTATTATCGGCTTCCAAGCCACGGTCAGCAGCATTAAGAGCTGCATCTAAATCTTGGTTTTTTAAATGTATGGCTGCCAATGTAGAATAATTTTCTCCTTTTGATGGATGTAAAAGAATAGCTGTTTCAATTTGATTTTTGGCATCTTCAATTTTTTCCTTTTGAATTAAATCCACTGCATTATTGAATATTTTAACCCATTCTTGATCTCTGTATGCTAAAACTCCTTCTCCAATAGTTGTAACAGGGGTATCCCCCAATTTAAATGGACTTTCTAAAAGCTGATCTGGATTCCGTTTTTCGGCAATATTAAGCATTTCTGCTACTTTAATATAATTTTTCTGTTTCAAATAAACTTCAGTAGCGAGAAAGTACGGTACACGAGCATCGTTAACTGGGTCACATTCTGGGGACTCTAAAGCTTTAATTCCCCATTCCTCGGCTCTTTGTAAGTTTTTCTCACTCCGAGCTGCCGTTGTAGCAGAGCGATACTCCATACAGGTTGAAGCACATCCGGTTAATAGTATAAAGGTATAGATTAATAATAAAATTGATAGATTTTTCATGATTATAAAATATAATAAAAAAGGCGTCTAAACCGACGCCTTTTAATTTGGTAAGATAATTTTTTTATCTTAAACCTTTAATTGGTTTCCTAATTTTACGTCTCCTTTTGTGAGAGCGTTTCCGGTCAAGTTTAATATCACTGTTATCGGAAACATCTTTTACCCAATAATGATTGCTTTTTGACTGGGTATTTTTTTCCACACTCCTTGGATCACTCTTCCCGCTACGGGCAAAAATAAGTCCACCAACTACAAATGTTACTAATATAACTCTACTCATTGTCTTCATTTTAAAGTCTCCTTCTTGGTTAAAGATACAACGACTTTTATTTATAAAACAATGATTTTTGTCACATTTTTGTAACAGCTTGTAACATTGGGTTAAAAAGGTAGATCTTCATCTCCCGCAGGTTCAGGCACTTTTTCAGCAGTTTTTTTCACAGAACCATTTTCTTTCTTTTCTGCTGTTTTCCACTCGAGAGGCGTAATAACATTAGATACGATTTCAGTTTTCCAATGCTGAACATCATTTTTATCTTTATAAGTACGCGTCTGCAGTTTACCTTCTACATAGACTAATTGACCTTTTTGTAGATATTCCGTGGTAAAATCAGCCAATTTGTTCCAGGCAACGATATTATGCCATTCCGTATGTTCTTTTTTCTCTTTTTCACTATCAATCCATGATTCGTTAGTTGCGAGAGAAAATGTCGCCGTGGAAGTACCTGAAGGAGTATATCTGCCCTCGGGTTTATTTCCGATATGACCCACTAGAATTACTTTATTTACACTTGATTTTTGCATTGTTTGACCCTCCGATTAAGACATTAATTTTATTTACTACTACGGTGTAATTTAGAATTAATAAATATTAAATACAATAATTATATTTTTGGTAGGTGTAAAATAAAAATGGAACCCTTATTCTGCTCACTTTCTACGGATAGACTACCTTTATGAGATTCTATTATTTTTTTACATATTGTTAAACCAAGACCAAATCCCTTTGTAGAAACAGTTTGATTGGCCTGAAAAAATGGCTGGGTTAATTTTTGTATATCTTTTTTGGAAATACCAATCCCTGAATCTTTCACTTGAAATTCAATATCACCGTTTTGTACAACCCTTAGTTCAATATCAGCTTCATCTTGTAGTTTGCTGTATTTAAATGCGTTATCTAACAAATTGCGCAGTGCCAGGCTGAATTTTGTTTCATCAATAAAAACTTGCTCATTGGGAATGTTATTCTCAATTTTTACTCTTTCACGATTACTGGGGAACATATCCATTACTTTCCTGATAATTTCCTGTGTACTGAATTTTTGTAAATCTAATTTGGAATATGGTAATGAGAGGCGATCTGATAATAATAGGTTTGCAATCATTCCCTCTAAAAATTCCACCTCTTCCTTTAACTTCTTTAGATTTTTATGATCTGGCATCATGGCGATTAATAACTGCATCCGCGCCAATGGCGATCTTAACTCATGACTAACTTCTAATAGTAATTGGTGTTTATTTTCTAATAAAGTATTAATGTCTTCAATTAATTTATTCATTGAATATGAAAGGTCCGCAAGTTCATCTTCACCAATAATATCAATTTTTGAATTTAAGTCTCCTGCCTCTAAAGCCTCAATTCTATTTTTCATTAGTTGAACTGGTTTTAGATACCTGCGGATGAATAGATACAAACCAATAATAAATACTATTGCTAAAATAAATGCAATTATAACATTATTAAATTCACTGGGTGGAATATAATCAATTACTAAATAAAAAAGATAACTGCCATTGTCAACCACTGTTACAGGCATGTCATTGATATCACCAAAAAAAACTTCAAGTGGAATTTCAAGGTCATACATATATTCAAAATCTGAGCTGATGGTCCAGCTATAAAAATCGTATAGGGAAATATTTGGAGGTAAATTAGACCAATACAATTCGCCTGGATAGGCTATGCCGGACTCTTTTTTCTCCCGTTCAAATATTCCACACCACATATGTAGATTGTTAATTTCCTTTTTGACAAGATTAGTATCCGGGGGATTTTGCCATCCCATAACCATTTGTGAATAATAATAATTCTCATGAGCATCCAGAATGCTATCCTGAGTGGTGAATGAATATGTGAATTGATAGTATAAAACGGCTGTTAGGGTTATTGTAAATACAATAACCAATAAGCCTAATCTGGTGAATAGACTTTTTCGAAATCGAATGTTGGGTTTAATCCTTTGGTACTCCGATAAATTTATAGCCGACGCCGTGGATTGTCTTGATAAACCTGGTTTTATTGGGAGTTTCTCCTAATTTTCCACGCAAACGACTTACTAAAACATCAACTGAACGATCATAGCTCTGCCATGAAATACCTCTCAAGTTTTCAACTAAAAATTCCCTGTCTAATGTTTCACTGGAATTTTCAATAAATAATAACAGGGCCTCATATTCCGTTGTTGAAAGCAAAACTGGTTTTTTATCTAACAATACTTCCTGTTTATTTTTATCTATACTCAGTCCCCTAAAGTGAACATTTTCTACTATTGCTGCAGATGAATGGGTTCGTCTTAAAATGGACTGAATTCTAGCTAGTAACTCCCTGGGTTCAAAAGGTTTTGGTAAATAATCATCGGCACCTAACTCTAAACCAACAATGCGATCGGTTACTTCTCCTCTTGCAGTGAGCATTATTACAGGAGTAGATAAATTTTCCCTTATTTTTCTTAAAACCTGAAAACCGTCCATTCCTGGCAGCATAATATCTAAAATTATTACATTTGCATCCTTTTTCTCCAGATGCTCTAATCCTTCCTCTGGTGTATGTTTAGCAATAATCTCATATTTATACGAACTTAAAAACTCAATGAGTAATTCTGTTAATTGTACGTCATCATCAATTATTAGTATTTTTTCCATTAGGCATTTCCTTTCATGGTTTTGGACAATTTCTGTCCTGATATTTCATTTTTCATGCTAACAATTTTGCGCTGAAATTCACTGTCAGCAATTGCTTTTTTATCAATATTTTTACAGGCATGAATGACTGTTGAATGATCCCTTCCGCCAATATGTATTCCAATATTTGCCAGGGATGCGCTGGTTAACTCCTTGGAGAGAAACATTGCCAATTGTCGAGCTAGAGCAACTTCCATTGTACGACCTTTCCCCAGCATTTGTCGCTCACTAACTTTCATTTCCCGGCATACATATTTAACAATTTGATCTATTGATAAATCAGTAAAGGAATTTTCTCCCAACAAGTTTTTCAACACCTGTTGTGCCAGATTCATTGTAATATCTTCCCGGCGGAGAGATGAAAGTGCTAATAATTTTACCAACGCTCCTTCCATTGCACGTATATCTCCTACTATTGCTTCAGCTATAAATTCGGTTACATCATAGGGAATTTCCAATCCATCATCTTCCGCTTTTTTCATCAGAATTGCAATTCTTGTTTCTAAATCTGGTGGTTGAATATCCACTACAAGCCCGGACTGAAACCGGGAAATTAATCGATCTTTCAATCCTTTTAATTCACTTGGGTGACGATCTGTTGTTAATACGATTTGTTTGCCTTTTTGGAACAAATCATTAAATAAGTGAAAAAATTGTTCCTGAGTTTGTTCTTTGGATTGGAAAAACTGAACATCATCCAATAAAAGCATGTCTACGTTTCTATAGGAACTGGTAAATTCTGTTGAGCGATTTTTTTGAATCGAACTGATAAAATCCAGCATAAACTTCTCGCTGGTGAGATACACTACCCGCATATTTCCGTTCTGTCGAATGAGCTTATTTCCTATTGCCTGTAATAAATGGGTTTTTCCCAGACCGGGACTGCTATAAATTAGCAATGGATTATAAGGAGTTTGCCCGGGAGTATCTGAAACGGATAATGCTGCAGCTTTGGCAAATTGGTTGCTTTTCCCTTCAATAAAATTTTCAAAAATATAGCGGGAATTTAACTGGGATTTTCTTTGATAGCCCTGAGGAACTGGTTTTTCCTTGGCAGTTAAAGTTGGTATTTCATCAATACTCTTATCGCTGATCACCACACTATAATTCACTATGAGCGGATGATTTGCGTTTTCCTTTATAGCATTATCTATTAAATGGCGATATTTAGATTCCAGCCACTCATAATGAAATTGATTTGGAACCTGGAGTGTAATTCCCTCTTCATTTAGGCTGGTAGCAACCACCCCGTCAAACCAGGTCTGAAATGCTTGTTCTTGAATTCTATCCTTAATATATAACAAGCACTTTTCCCAAAGCTCGTCTTTAGTCATATACATTTCACCAGCTGATTGTTCGGCTGGCGTATTCATGCTGGTAACAATAATATAAATTTCACCCCTAAAATTCGGGTATTAAGTCCACTTAAAACAAGTTGAAAACATACCGAATTTTATTTTAAACCATTTGTAATTTATTAGTGAATGATAGAGATAGAAATACTACTTTTAGCCATTATTATTATTTGCATCAGCATTTATATAAGAAACTGGACACCCACTTATCCATCTTTTTATTCTAGTAATAAACTCATAAAAATTGGGCACCGTGGAGTTCCATCCCTGGCCCATGAAAATACTCTGGATTCCTTCCAAAAGGCCATTGATACAGGAATGGCTGGGGTGGAATTGGATGTGCAATATTCAGCAGATAAAAAATTAGTGGTCTATCATAATTGGGATATTGAGTGTGATTCAGGGGAGATAGAATTGATTGAAAATTTGTCCTATTCCCATATACAGAAAATTTCATTAAATGGTGATGAAAAAGATAAAATTCCCTTATTTACCGATGTTTTAAAAATTCTCAATAAAAACTGTATCATTAATATTGAAATTAAATCTGCCAAAATCCTGAATACCGGGATTGAAAAAAAAGTATTGAAAACAGTTAAAGAATTTAATTTTGAAAATAATTGCATCATATCCAGCTTTAATCCTTTTATACTCAAGCGAGTTAAAAAAATAAATCCGAATATATTAACTGCCTTTTTATGGAGCAACCAAGATCCCCAATTAATATTCAATACCCCTCTTTGGGTTTGGCTCTGCCGCCCAGATGCTTTTCATGTTGATATAAATCACTTAGATGAAAATTTAATGAATTGGATTCAAAGAAAAAAAATGTCTGTGTTGGCTTTTACCGTTATTACTCAAATGCAATTGAAAAAAGCTCAGAAATTGGGAGTAAATGGAATTATTATGGATGATCCAAATCTAATATAATTCCGACATTATCTTATATTATTAAATTACAGGGGCATAAATACCTATAAATATGATTTCTGATACATTCTCCAGATTAGAAAAATTAAAAAAAGAGCGTAATGCCGTAATACTGGCTCATTATTATCAAGATCCCGATATTCAGGATGTGGCCGATTTCATGGGTGACAGTCTTGCTTTGGCACAATATGCCGTAAAAACAGATGCTGATGTTATTCTATTCTGCGGTGTGCATTTTATGTGTGAAACAGCCAAAATTTTAAACCCGGACAAAAGAGTCATCTTGCCTGACATGGATGCCGGCTGTTCATTGGCAGATTCAGCACCTCATCAGAAATTTAAAGCTTGGGTAGATTCTCACCCAGATTATACGGTCATTACCTATATAAATTGCTCCGCGGGGGTAAAGGCGGCATCCGATATTATCTGCACTTCTTCCAATGCCGAAAAAATCATTAATAGTCTGCCGGAAGATGAAAAAATTATCTTTGCACCGGATAAATATTTAGGGGCATACCTTCAGAAAAAAACCGGGCGTGATTTACTTTTGTGGGATGGTTCCTGCCAAGTGCATGAAATTTTTTCAGAAAGAGAACTCATCCGATTGAAAACCAGGCATCCTGAAGCATTGGTTTTAGCCCATCCCGAATGTGACGAAAATATATTGCGGCACTCAGATCATATTGGCTCCACAACCTCTATTATTAAATTTGCTCATGATTCAAATCTCGAAAAATTTATTATTGCTACAGAGCCAGGAGTCATACATCAAATGGAAAAAGAGAATCCCCATAAAACATTTATTCCTCTTCCAACAAATGATGGCTGCGCCTGTAATGAATGTCCCCACATGCGCCTAAACACCATTGAAAAAATGGTGGTGGCTCTTGAAACAATGTCTCCCGAAATTATTTTATCGGAAGAGCTTAGGCTGCAGGCTCTGGCACCATTAGAAAGAATGCTGGCGCTCAGTTGATGGAATACCCCCAACATAAAAAGCTTTCTGATGACTATATCATTGGCAAAATCTCTGATTTTTTAGCAGAAGATATTCCAAATGGTGATATAACTACAGAAAGTACCACTTCTGATAATTCTGAGATTACAGCTGAAATCCACGTAGTAGAAAAGCTGGTTTTTGCCGGTAGTGAAATAATTCCGCATTGCTTTGGTGAAAAATGTGAGGTTAAGATTAATCATAAAAATGGCGCACTGCTATCCAATGGAGATATCATTGGTGTGGTTATCGGTTCAGCCAGAGAAATACTTTCTCGTGAAAGAGTTATGCTGAATTTAATCCAGAGACTCTGTGGTATTGCCACTCTTTCAAATCAATATGCAGAAATTGCAAAGCCCTTTAATGTCAAAATTTTAGACACACGAAAAACAACTCCCGGTTTACGCTTATTTGAAAAATATGCAGTGGCAATTGGTGGTGCCTTCAATCATCGGCTTAATTTATCCGATGGAATTCTTATCAAAGACAATCATATAGTTGCCGCAGGTTCTGTTGAAAATGCTATTAACTCAGCCCGGAAATTGGGTGCAAGCCTGCCATTAGAGCTGGAAGTAGATAATTTTGATCAAATCCATGAAGCGCTAAAAACAAGGGTGGATGGATTTCTATTGGATAATATGAACCCTGAGACTATTAAGTCTGCTGTTGCTATTATTCGAAATTCCAAAAATGGACATGATATATTTATAGAAGCTTCCGGTGGAATCAATTTAAAAAATATTTGCCCTTATTTAGATACAGGAATAAATGCCATTTCTATTGGGGCTCTGACCCATCAGGCTGTGAGTAAAAACATTCGGCTGGATTTTATTTAATGAGTCCATCAATTAATACAGATATTCTTGTTATCGGTAGTGGATTAGCAGGTGCCACAGCAGCAATTACCGCAGCTGATGAAGGTAAAAATGTAACCATCATTACCAAATTCCCCCAGTTAAAAAGTGGAAACACCCCCAAAGCACAGGGTGGAATTGTATATAACAGCATTACGGATTCTCCCGATAAACTGAAGAATGATATTATTAAAGCGGGAGATAATCATTCCTCAATTGATGCTGTGGATTTAATCTGTAACGAAGGCCCCCAATTGGTAAAAGAATTGCTTATTGACCGATTTAAAGTGGCATTTGACACTGGTGAATCTTTAGAAAATAAGGATGCCCTTTGTCGAACCAAAGAAGCTGCCCATTCAGAATCGCGTATTATTTATAGCAAAGATAAAACCGGCGATTCCATTCAGACAGCAATATTAGGTGAATTGGAAAAACATCCTAAAATTTCTATTATTACCAATCATACAGCTATTGACTTATTAACATTGTCACACCACTCTACAATTTCTACCGATATCTACAAAAAACCAGCCTGTTTTGGCGCAATGGTATTGGATAATAATACAGGGAAAGTATCTTCAATTTATGCACAAAGAACGATTTTGGCAACAGGGGGATTGGGACAAATTTTTCTCCATTCAACCAACCCTGAAGATTCTATTGGAGACGGTATTGCAATGGCTTGGCGAGCGGGCGCTAGATGTTTTAACCTGCAGTATATACAGTTTCATCCCACAACACTTTTCAGCGGGTCCGGTCGATTTTTAATCTCTGAAGCTATAAGGGGGGAAGGGGGGATTTTAATTGATGGGAATGGAAATGAATTTATGTATGAAATTCATGAAAAAGGCAGTTTAGCACCTCGTGATATTGTTGCACGAAGCATCCACCAAAAAATGTTAGACACAGCCCTCCCGTGCATGTTTTTAGATATTTCATTTAAGGATAGTGACTGGATTAAAAACCGATTTCCCTCCATTTATAAGGGCTGTCTGGATGAGGGAATTGATATGACCAATGAGCCCATTCCTGTGGTACCTGCTGCACATTATATTTGCGGTGGCATTGGCGTTAATCTAGAAGGCCGAACTTCTGTAAAACGATTATATGCTGTGGGTGAGGTTGCCTGTACCGGTGTTCATGGGGCAAACCGTTTGGCAAGTACATCCCTTTTGGAGGCGTTGGTATGGGGCTATCATGCCGGTAAAGATGCAACAATTTTTAGAGATGGGGATGATCATTTCCCAGAGATCGAATCCTGGGTAGATGAAATTGAAGAAATTGATCCGGCCCTTATTGCACAGGATTGGCTTACAATTAAAAATACTATGTGGAATTATGTGGGATTAATTCGCACCCGTCAAAGACTACACCGTGCCCGCACAATTATGCGGAATCTCCAAACAGAAATAGAAGATTTTTATCAGAAAGCCCGGTTAACTCCAAGCATTGTAGGATTAAGAAATGGTGTTCAGACTTCTATTGCCATTATTGCTGCAACCCTGGAAGCAAGGGAAAGTATTGGCACCCATTATCTATTGGAAGATGAAGAATAATATTTTGAAGACTAGTTCAACAACCTTTTAGGTTATTGAATTCACAGCTGAGAAAATAAGTCTAACTTTTAGTATAATATAAAAATGATATTACTAGTGCAACCCCTAACAAGCTAGAAAGCATGTTGGACTAATCTAAAATCAAATATGCTCTTCGGATAATGAATAAGTAAAATTATCGATAAGGCGAGTTTTCCCCAAAAATACCGCTATACTTACTAATATCTCTCCCTCTAATTCCCCATCGATCTCTTTGAGTGTATTCCTATTTGAAACCGAAACATAGTCAATCTGAAATGCTGACTCACTGTTAATAATTTGTGTAATTTCACGCTTTAATTTATCAGCATGAATTTCGCCAGCCTTAAGAATATTTTTTCCACATTCAAGGGCTTTAAAAATAGTGGCAACAACTGAAAATTCATACTCAGTTAAATACTTATTCCGGGAGCTCATTGCCAATCCATTTTCCTCACGAATTATTGGGCAGGGAACAATCTGAATGGGGATATCTAAATCTGAAACCATTTGTTTAATAATGGTAAACTGTTGGTAATCTTTTTCTCCGAAAAATGCATGGGTAGGCTCTATAATATCAAACAATTTTGCAACAATGGTGGTTACTCCTTTAAAAAAACTTGGGCGACTTTTCCCTTCCAAAATCTTAAATAAATCACTGTTATAATTGCTTGTAATAATTTCATTGGGATACATTTCAGAATTGTCAGGCAGGAACACACAATCCGCTTCAAATTGAGATAGTTTATCTAAATCAGCCCGTACCATTTGGGGGTAGGTATCCAGGTCTTCACCTTTGGCAAATTGAGTGGGATTAATATAAATACTCACAATTGTATGTTCACAGGTTTTGTTCGACTTAGAAACTAAGGATAGATGTCCCTCGTGCAGGGCACCCATGGTTGGGACAAATCCAATGGTACCTGAAATATTCTTCCGCCATTTTCGGAATTCCTTAATGGTTGAAATATTTTTCAAAAATTACTGAGCTTTTTCGGGTGGGGTTTTGCTGGTAATAAAATGTTCTTTGGTAGGGAACGTTTTTTCTTCAACTTCATTTTTATATTCTGCCAGTTTACTCTGAATTTCAACTCCAAAGTTTCCATAACGTTTTGCATGTTTTGGGGAGAAATCTCCGTATAAACCTAAAATATCATGGTACACTTGAATTTGACCATCACATTTCGGTCCGGCACCTATACCAATAGTAGGGATGTTTAATAATTTAGTAATTCTCTCAGCCAAATCTTCGGGAATTCCTTCCAGCACCACCGCAAAAGCGCCACTTTCCTGTACTGCCTCTGCATCTTCAATAATTTTATTGGCTTCAATTTTAGACTTCCCCTGAATTCTATATCCAGAGCTTAAATTATACGATTGAGGTAGCAATCCAACATGACCCATTACCGGAATACCTGCATCAATTATAGCCCTGATTTGAGATTTGTAGGGAGTACCACCTTCAAGTTTTACAGCTCCAGCACCACCTTCTTTTATAAACCTACCGGCATTGCGAACGGCATCTTCTACAGATGCTTGATAGGACATAAAAGGCATATCTGCAACCACCAGCGCCTTTTTGGTACCCCTGCAAACTGCCCGTACCAGAAATATTAATTCATCCATGGAAATTGGAATTGTATTCTCCATCCCATACACAACCATTGCGGCACTGTCACCCACTAAAAATAACGGAATATCTACAGCATCTGCATTTTGAGCAGAAACATAATCATAAGCGGTAATGGTAGCAAAGGGAGTATCGCACCCTTTTAGCTTTTGAATATCTCTGATGGTTATTTTTTTCACAAATTATTAAACTAAAATTGGTTCTTCGTTGGCTAAAAAAGTAACCTGGTTTTCAGAATTTACATGAACTATTTTGGGTTTATGAATCTGGGCTTCCGTTTCGTTAAGCTGACAATAGGCTACGATTATGACTAAATCACCCTTACTAATTAAATGTGCGGCGGCACCGTTAATGCATACTTGACCGGACCCTCTTTCTCCTCGAATAATATAGGTTTCGATACGATTCCCGTTGGTTATATCCAATACCCCAATTTTTTCATATTCCCGAAGCCCAGCTGCATCCATTAAATCTTCATCTAATGTAAGCGAACCAATATAATTTAAATCTGCCTCTGTCACCGTGGCGCGGTGAATTTTACCTTTTAGCATTTCTATAAACAAACTATTTTCCCCTTAACTGATGCCGTAAATTTACAATTATTCCCATTATTTCACAAAAAAATGAATGACTATTAATTTCATAAAATAATTACAAATTCAACACACTTTATTAACCAAAATAATCTACTAATTGGGAATAAATCATTTTGCTGATATCCACATTATAAGGTATATTTTTACTCCAAGATAACAATATGTTGTATTGATTTAATTTCTGGTGTCACAGGAATTCCTCAAAAAAAAAAACTCCAAAATATTAAAATAAAATACTCTTTTCAATTATGAATAAAATTAAACTATATCTCATATCAATTATTTGTACACTTTTTATGTATTCTTGTGGAGGCAAGGACGATGAAAATATAGCGTCTCCTGACGTCAATTTAAATGAGAGTTCAACTGGTAATGATTATAATCTCACCCAAGATTCAGCAGTAGAAAAAAATATGCCTGAAATAATTGAAGACCTGCGCATGGATATTAAAAAGTTAAAAGCTGAATTGGACTATCAACATGAAAATTTGAGTAAACTGGAAGCCCAAACCAAGGTATTTGCAAATCCTTTTGCTATTTATAACAAAGAAATTGTTCTCAACAACGGCAGTTCAATCTTTGGTAAAATTGTGTACCAAGATCAAGATGTTATGAAAATAGAAACACTCATCGGACAACTTATTATTGACCGAAATACAATCGTCCGGGTGGTGAATCAGGTGAGTGCCTATGGCAATTTTGACGAAGGATCTTCAACAAATCAATCGGGTGGCTCATCAGATGCTTCTGGGGTAAACCTAATTCAAAAACGAGTTAAAAATCTGTCAGCCCATCTAGTATTAGTAGGAGATATTATGGAAGATAAAGACGGATCTGGAAATACTGTACTTTCAGGTGAAATAAAAAATGTGGGAAATAAACGTGCTGACTTCTCAAAAATTATTTTCACATTTAGAACCAACTGGCAGGGTGATTCAAAAACATTGACAGCTTTTATTAATGGAGTAACAAATACCTTCGAAACAGGAATTTCTTCCGACAATAGTATTTTGCCCCATGCTGTAGGGAATTTTGAAATGGTAATACCCAAATCTTTCGGTTCGTTCATTGGGTATAGTTATGAAATTGACTGGAGCCAATATGAAGGCTAATACATTTTTTCTGGGTGTTAGTATTGCGTTAATTTGTTCTATTGGTTTTTCTGAAAATGAAATTCTTTGGGATTTTGGTGTTGTAATCAGAAAATCCGAATTACAGCCTGCTAATAATGAAATTTTAGATAAATTCCCTTCTAAATATAAAAATTCTCAAACAAAAATAAATGCCGTGATTGCTGACCCTTTTATCCCCCCAACTATAAATAGAAATACATCAATAATATCTCGAAAAGTGATTTCTGAACCAATTGATTTAAACATACATCAGATTAAAACAACGGCGGAAAAATCTTACTTAATGAAAAATTATCCACATGTTATAGCAATACTATACCAAAGAGATTTAAGCATATTATCAGAAAAAGATCAAAATGATTTAATCTATCTTCTTGCCGATGCCTACTATCAAAATGGCAACTATACAGAAGCCAAGACTCAGGCTCTTTCATTGCTCAAACATAATAGAAGTGATAAGCTCTATATTCTCCTGGCAATGATTTATGAGTCATTAGGAGAAAATAAAAATGCAAAAGATAATTACCAAAAAATAATCGCCTATTATCCAAATAGCGATTATTTCAACTCAGCCAAAATCAAATCTCGGATTTTAGTCAATCATTAAAGGATGTCTAAAACAAAAATTTTAATTCCACTCATTATCATTTTATTGGCTGGAGAAATTGAGGCAAACTCACGGGTTGCTTTTTCCAGACCTGGGAATATGATACGGGTTCCCAACGTGGATAGTGATATGTACAAAAACCTTCTTTCTGTGAATGTGTCCTCTGAATATCTCTCATCATCCCAAAGCAGTTCTGCATTTTCTGTAAATACTTTAGCAAAGTCTGGTTATCTATATGGCATTTCTTTTGTTAAACCTGTAAATCCCGCAAATTCGGCTGAGCTTGGTTTTCATCTCCAAAAAAATATGCTAATTTATGGTGATGTGAAATTAGATGTGGGAATTCAGGATGTAATTTTACGGCAGGGTAGTGATATAGAAGGTGCTGATGGATTGGACACAAAAGGAGTCTCCCTGTTTGCAGTTCTCAGCAGTGCAAAACATTTTGATGATTACGCCATTGCCACCCATTTGGGATTTGGCTCGGGGAAAATTAATGAAGATTCACACCTGTATGATTCAAATCCAAAACAAAATATTGGTGTATTTTTAGGCTTTAATTTCACTACTCCCTTCCTTAAAAATAATGGTGGAATAAATTTTCTGACGGAATTTGATGGAAAAGGTTTAAATATAGGTGTTAGTATTCCCATATTAAAGTCAACTCATATTAATTTAGGTATTACTCATTTCGAGAATTTTGGTGATTTTGCAACTGAAGACCGAACTGGGACGGACCGGGCGGACTTAAGTGGCGACGCTCCATCTATAACTTTTGGGATGGGAATAAATGTTCCCAGGTTAATTGATGCAGACGAAGCAGAAGCATTAAGCAAGCAGTTAGGAGATGGAATTTATGGTGAAACGGATTCTTCTATTTTATATTATGACCCAATCTGTACAGATGTGGTAGAAACTTTACGTGACTCAATTAAGGTGAATAAATATATGATTGACAATTTAAATGACTATAATAATATGCTTCAACATAATGAAGCGTTGTTGGTTGACTCTACCAGAAAAAATTTCCTGCGGGAGCAGGTTAGCCAATCTAACCAAAATAAAGCCATGCGACATTTATCACGATCATTAAGGTTTTTTTATGATGAACAATTTAGAAATGCATTATCTGAGGTAAATTTTGCCATTGAACTAAATCCAAATTTAGCAATCGCTTATGGCCGGCGTGGTTCTATTTATTACAAACTTGGCGATAATCGCCGGGCCACCCTTAATTGGAATGTGGCTTTGCAGTTAGACCCTGAATTTACGGAAATATACGATATGCTGCAGGCGGCAGATGAAAACCGACTCAAACCCATAGAAATAGGAAAAACACAGGAGAATATTAAATGAATTTAGGTGCTCTTATTGGTCTTGTTTTGGGTCTTGGAATATTAATTGGTGCCGCAGCTATGGGTTCTGCTGATACAGGCGGCATGGGCTCTCTCTGGGATGGTATTAGTATGGCAATTGTAGTAGGGGGTGCTTTTGCTGCTACTTGCATCGCTTATCCGCTCACTGATGTTATTGCAGCTTTGAGTGGATTTCCAAAGGTATTTAGTACTCAAGGGTTTACCTTAAAAGATGTTGTACAAGATTATGTGGGTTTGGCTGAATTGGCAAGAAAGGGAGAATTGGCAAAAGCATTAGATGAAAAACCAGATCATATGCCCTTTAGACTGGGTAGTATTAAAGACACTTGCCGAATGATTAGTGATGGATTGGCCAAAGATGATATTCGCACAATTAAAGAAAATCAAGAACAATATCGTGCATTGCGTGAGATTAAGGCTGCTAATGCCCTGGCAAAAATGGGTGAATATGCACCATCCTTTGGTATGATTGGAACCCTGTTTGGATTGATTTTTATGTTAGCAGGTATGGCTTTGCCTCCTGCCCCAGGCGTTGACCCAACGGCAGCACTTATTAGCAATATGGCAATAGCTCTGATTACAACACTTTACGGAGCGCTTTTTGCATTTTTCTTTTTTATGCCATTCTCTGATCATTTAAAATATGTGAATGATGATAAAAAGGTTGAAAGTGCCCTGCATTTAGAGGCAGCCATGTTATTATATGATAAGGTTCACCCCATCATGGTGCAGGAACGATTAAATGCTTTTCTAGAAAGAAAAGATAGGTTTGTAGATGAATAATAGACTGAATGGCTGACGAGGTTTGTCCATTATGCGAGGGACAGGGATCTGGACTACCTGGATATTTTGGTACCATGGCAGATATGTTCACTCTCCTCTTTGCTTTTTTTGTGCTAATGTTTTCTATGGCAACCATGGACCCTGCAAAACTTTCTGACGCAGGCGGTGATGATATTGGTGCAGCTAAAGCAGAAGAAATGGAAGAGATGATTGAAGAGATTGAAAAACAGGCACAGGAATTAAAAGAACAAGGGGTGACAGAAATTGACGATCAACCCATTGAAGAATATATGGACAGCCTCATTCAAGATTTAAAAGCAGAGAATGAACTCCCTCCTAAAAAATATGAAATACATGGGGATTTAGCAGAAATTATTGAAGAAATGGAGCTGGATTCATCTGAGGCGAAAATGGATCCAAAGGATGTCCGTGGGATGGTAATAGAACTCAATGGTGATATCTGTTTTGATGCGCTTTCAGCAGATATGAAACCCAAATTAAAACAGTTTTTGGATGCCGCTGTGGATAGCTTTTTAACTGTTCCATCTGACAACCATCAGATTATAATTGAGGGGCATAGCGATAATGACCCTATACCTGAAAAACCCAAAAAATATAGAGAAAAATTTCCTTCAAATTGGGAATTATCATCTGCCAGGGCGTCTGCCGTTGTTAAATACCTGATCGATAAGGGGGTCAACCCCTCACGGTTGGTTGCTCATGGCTACGCTTCACGATGGCCCGCCGATATGACTTGGGCAGATATGCGGCGAGGGTCCGTATTAAAGCCTAAAGGTGAGAATGTAGAAATAGGACAGGGTCGAGGAGGCATGCCCGAATATACAGGTGTTGACAGGGATGAATATGGTAATCCCAAATTTGATACAATCAGTATGGATGCTGTAATTGATTCTCTCAATAAAACGCCCGATCTTCGAAGAAAAAATAGGCGGATAAAAATTATTTTTACACAGCAGCAGTTTGTAGATGGGGTTGAAAGAACAGGAAGTACGGGAAAATAATTGTACTGTCTTTCATACCATAATTTGAATGTATTAAATTTACTTATGCTTAAACAGGAGCAATACAATGACCATTAACTTTGGCCGTAAATATTTTTTATTAATAGCCCTCTCCACATTTCTCTGGAACCAACAGGCAAGTATTCTCTCACAGAAAATTGCCATAGAAAATTCTTATCAGCAAAAGGTTACTTCGGCTGTATCCCGCATGCTGGGGCAGGAAAAGTTTTTGGTAATCGTCAGCATTGATTTTTCCTCCATTGGTGGCACCTTGAAAAAGACCGCTACTCCACAAACTGGTGTGAGTTCTACGGGAGGATATATCCCTGGTTTGCCTACCGTTCCATCTACACAGGGTTCACCGCCTTCATATGGTTCTAATACCCAAAAGGGTAGTGGAAATGATTTAGATATTGGGCGAGTTGATGTTACCATCGGAATGGATGAAACTTCCATTACTGGTTCAGTTAAACAGGAAATTAAATCGTTGGTTGAAAAAATAATTCCCCAAACCAAAGATTGTAGTGATTGTATAAAAATTGAAGCCATGCAGTTTCAAACCAATCAGAAAAATGTGGAAATAGAAACTTTAAGGAGAGAGTTAGATAGTTTACAGTCAGAAATAAGAGGAGCCAAATTAGATGCTGATGCCCAACGATTAAAGGATTTGGATGCTCAACTAACAGAAGTACGGCAAAGAAGAGACGATTTAGAATCCATTGAAGACCTTCGTAAGCTCCACCAGATAAAGGAAGATTCTATTCGTTTTTCCCAATTGGTGGCAGCCGAAAGGGCACGTAAAACTCAGGATTCTCTTAAATTTGTTAATACAGAAAAACGCCTGGAACGGGTGATGGAAAGTAAAATAAAATCTGATTCTGTCATTATTCATGAAACTCTCAGCATTGTAAAACAACAGGCTGGTGTTGGAGAAAAAGAAGATGAATCTCTATTGGGTATGCAGCTTGGTAGTGGCAGCTCAGGAATAATGGGATCTGTTATTTTTATTTTACTCATAATTGCCCTTATGGTTGTGACCTTTTTGGCTGCTAGTAATAAAAAGCCGAAAACTATTTATTTAAAACCTAAGGGTGGTGAAAAGGAAAAGCCCAAGGAAAAGAAAAAGGAAAAAAAGAAAGAGGCAAAAAAAGATCCTAAGGAAGATGAATCTGAAAAGGAAGATGAGAAACCTGAAGAAATTCCTAAACCAGCTGCACCTCCACCACCACGACCAGATGAGGATGCCATGCGTTCGGAGCTCCGCTCATTAAGACAAACTGCTGTATCGCTTACTGTGGGTGAAAAAGAAGGAGCATCTGCACTAATTAAAGAATGGATGGAGGATAATCCAAATAAATCTGATGCAGGTGAAGAAGAAGCTGGAGAAGAATAAATTATGAAGACTTTAGAAGAATTATCCGGTTACGATAAGGTGGCAATTATATTTGATATTTTGGGAGATTCCTTATCTATCAATATGTTTAGGGATATCCCTGAAGCTGAGTTTTATAAAATTAGAGATCATGCTAAACTTTTGAGAAATGATGTTCCTACTGCTGTAAAAAAAGAAGTGTTAGAAGATTATTATTTCAAAATGCTTTCAAATGAGAAGTACAAAGATCAAACAAGTAGTGAAAAAATGTTTGAATTTCTCGAAGCATTAGATGATGAGCAGTTATATGTATTATTGTCACCAGAAAAACCTCGAGTAATAGCTTTGGCATTAGAACAGGTTGATAATGAAAAAAGGATGACATTCTTGTCTAAAGTTAGCACTGAAAAGCAGAATAAAATTGTTTTACAAACTGGTGAATTAAAGGATATTCCTCTAGAAGCAATTATACAAATAGCCAAAGAACTTAAAAAGAAAACGGCCTTTATTCCAGAACCAGTTGAATTTTCACGAGGCGGTGGAAAATCTGTTTCAGAAATGCTCGGAAAAATGCCCGAAGATGACGCTAAAAATTATTTAGAGCAAATGAAGTTGGATAATCCCGATTTACTTAATGAGGTGAAAAAATACTTTTTATTATTTGATGATGTAATCGCGATGCCAGATAGTATTGCTGCCACTTTTTGGGGTGACCCAGAAATTGATTTGGAAATAATGGCAACAGCCTTAGCCGATGCTGAACCCGAACAAGTTGAAAAATTACAGGGATACCTTCCCGGGAAAAAACAAGCTATGTTTACCCCAAAAACTCCCGATGACAATGTATCAAAACGGGAAATTGATGAATCTAAAGCAAAAATTAAAGATCAGCTTCAGAAAAAAATTGAGAGTGGTGATTTAAATATTGAAGATGTATTAGCTGCACCCGAAGTTAAAGAGTAAGACTTAAGTCATTGGGACTGAAGCCCTGGGTGGTTGTGGTTTGGAATCACCACCTTAAATGGTAGGTTAATTGAAATATTCATATCCTTTAATCCCCATCTACATTCCACTATGCCGAACAGGCAGAACCAAGTACCAAGAACCCAGATTAAAGTATCCCTGCCAAAAACTCACCTGTATAAGATTCTTTCACATTGCTCACCATTTCTGGTGTACCCTCAGCCACAATATTGCCACCGCCTTCTCCACCTTCAGGTCCCAAGTCAATAATCCAATCTGATGACTTAATTACATCCAAATTATGTTCAATCACCACAACTGTGTTTCCTTTATTTACTAACCCATGTAAGACATGCAGCAGCATTTTTACATCTTCAAAATGAAGACCTGTGGTAGGCTCATCCAGTAAATACAGAGTTCTTCCAGTTCCTGCCCTAGATAGCTCAGCAGCCAGCTTCACTCGTTGAGATTCACCGCCAGAAAGGGTTGTGGCTTGTTGTCCCAAATGAATATATCCCAACCCTACGTTATTTAAAGTTTCTAATTTTCGTTTAATTTGAGGATGGTTTTCAAAAAACTTTAGTGCATCTTCAATAGTTAACTCCAAAACTTCCGAGATTGTTTTACCTCTAAAGGAAATCTCAAGTGTTTCTCGATTATATCTTCTGCCTTTACATTCCTCGCATTGAACATACATATCGGCTAAAAAGTGCATTTCAATTTTAATGAGCCCAGCACCTCGGCAAGTTTCACAGCGGCCGCCTTTTACATTAAAGGAAAATCTCCCAGGCTGATATCCCCGGATTTTCGATTCTGGTAATTGGCTGTATAAATCCCGTATATGGGTAAATACTCCCGTGTATGTAGCGGGGTTGGAACGAGGAGTTCGCCCAATAGGAGATTGGTTAATATCAATAACCTTATCTAAATGTACCATCCCTTTTATAGATTCAAAATGCAGCGGTTTCCTTAAACTTGAGTATAATTCTCTAGAAATTAAGGGATACAAAGTTTGGTTGATGAGGCTTGATTTACCAGATCCTGATACCCCAGTAATACTTGTAAATTTTCCTAATGGGAATTTCACTGTAACATTTTTTAAATTATTTCCAGTAGCACCAATTAAGGTTAAAAATTTTCCATTTCCCTTTTGGCGTTTATTCTGCACTTTAATACTGGCATGTCCCGTTAGATATTTTCCTGTGAGTGAATTTTTATTTTCAATAATATCTTGGGGGGTTCCACTGGCAATTATTTTACCACCATGAGTGCCGGCGCGGGGACCTAAATCTAACACCCAATCCGCAGCAAGAATCGTATTCTCATCATGCTCTACAACAATGACTGTATTTCCCAAATCCCGCAAATGCTGAAGCGTTTTAATCAACCTTTGATTATCTCGCTGATGAAGACCAATGGTTGGTTCATCTAAAATATATAGTACACCTACTAACTGAGAACCAATCTGTGTCGCCAATCGAATTCGTTGTGATTCACCTCCCGACAAAGTGCCGGATGAGCGATTAAGGGTAAGATAATCCAATCCCACATTTACAAGAAAATTTAATCGGGATTTAATTTCCTTAATGATTTGTTCTGCTATTTCAGCATCACGTTTGGATAATTTTATATTGTTGAAAAACTCATGCAAAATTCCAACCGTTTCTTTGGTAAGTTCTTGGATATGTTTTTTCCCAATCGTTACAGCCAGACTGGCAGGCTTTAATCGTGCACCACCACATTCTTGGCAATTTTGAATGGCCATATATTTTTCTATCCAGTCCCGCATTTGTCCTGATTTTGTCTGGGTGTATCTACGCTGTAAATTAGGAATGACCCCCTCAAATTTACCTTTATATTCTCCCTTAAATTTTTCAGACTGATAGGACATTGTGATTTTCTCTCCAGGATGAGTTCCATATAGGAGAACATTCTGAACTTCTTCCGTTAATTTTTTCCACGGAGTTGTAAAATTAAAATCATAATGGAATGCCAAACTTTTCAGAATTGCACTGTACCAGTTTCCACGAGGTTGTTCACCGATGGGATCTATAGTTCCCTGAATGAGAGACTTCTTGGGATTGGGAATAACCAATTCAGGATCAATGGAAACTTTGGTTCCCAATCCATCGCAGCCATTGCATGCTCCAAAGGGAGAGTTGAACGAAAATGCCCTTGGCTGGAGTTCTTCAAATGAAATATCACATTTGGGACAGGAGAAAAATTCACTGTAAAGATGTTCTTTTTTACCAATTTCATCTATAATTACCAATCCATTTCCCACTTTTAATGCCAATTCAATTGAACCGGTCAATCTATCTTTAATACCTTTTTTTGATACGAGACGATCTACCAATACTTCAATATCATGCTTAATATTTTTTTCTAAATCGATTTTTTTAGATAAATTCATTTCTTCTCCATCAATACGAACCCGCACAAATCCTTCCTGGGCAATGGAATTCAGGACATCTTTAAATTGGCCCTTTCGACTCCGAACAGCAGGGGCAAGAACTTGAAATTTGGTACCATCTTTAAATGATAATATTTTATCTACAATTTGTTGTACAGTTTGCCTTTTAACAGGACCACCACAACTATTACAATGCTGAACGCCAATCCTGGCAAATAGCAGGCGCATATAATCATAAATTTCAGTAATGGTTCCTACAGTTGAGCGGGGATTTTTACTGGACGTTTTTTGTTCAATTGATATAGCAGGTGAAAGTCCTTCAATGTAATCCACATCTGGTTTTTCCATAAGCCCCAGAAATTGCCGGGCATAGGCAGAAAGTGATTCTACATATCGGCGTTGACCTTCGGCGTAAATAGTATCGAAAGCAAGGGATGATTTACCTGATCCGGATAAGCCGGTGATAACCACCAATTTATCCCGGGGGATTTCCACATCGATATTTTGGAGGTTATGCTCTCTGGCACCCTTTACAAATATGTGGTTTTCAAATAAAAATTTGTTGTTTTTCTGTTTCATGCGGAACCTGAAAACTACATGAATTCATAGCAGGAGGTAAAGAGTTATTTACAGGTTTTTATTTAAAATCCAGACTGGGACAATTCAAACTATTCATTAATTTATCACAGCTGATGTATCTATTTGAATAGGAGGTGGTGATGGGATTTCCACTTTTGGTTTTTCACCCCAATAAGTTTCATTGGTGGAAAGCATATAGGTGACATTTTGATCAGCCAGATATACATTAGGGTCACTACCAATACGAATATAGCTGCGGGAATAATCAGATTTTGATCGGCCGAAAACATAATACCCTACCGTTTCACCCTTAGAGTCTATCACAGCCAAATGTGTACCGGTGGAATCATCAACAGAATACTTACCATACTTTTCTGGGTTTTCAGAAATGATGGTCCCCCTGTTCACTTTTAATACCTTATCAAACATGTTATCCATTGACCGAACTTTAACCTCTAATGTATCATTTCCGGAAATTTTCCACAGGGTATCCACACGGGCAAGTTCAATTGCCTTTTCTCCATTTTGAATCAGAAATTTAAAAATATCTTCTGGGTCATTAGAAAATATAGCTTCTGTTGAACTATTGTGTTTTGATTGAGAATTTTTATTTAAAAAATATAGTCCTATAAATACAATAAGAACAATTAATGCAATTTGTACATTCTTAGCCATAGATTTCCTCCAAAACTTTAGCGCGGTTTTTTTCGCGTCTCATTCTTAATCCGCCAAATGCCACAACTAGAACAGATGGAAACAATATATTAATCCATTTCCATCTTGATTTTACATCATCTTCCAATTCCTGCAATGGGCGGTTTGTAATTTCTCGGCTCCTGAGAGATATTAATTCCCGGTCACCTAAGAGATAATCCACTGCATTCATTACAAAAATATGATTTTCAGGTGCTGCGCCACCTCCTTCATCAGCAATAAATTTAGAGTCAGGAATTAGAATTAATTGGCTTAAAGTACCATTTTCAGGATGGGTAACTTCTGCCAAAGCACCCAACACTTTGCCCGCTTCATTCAATTGGCGGAAAGCTGGATTCGCTTTGGGATCAGGATTTAAATTAAAAAACTCTTCCATTGCTGTAGATCGATTTGAACTTGTAAATAAGGGAATGAGATTTACATTATCCCCGACTAACAAACTATCATTAATAACAATCTCACTCGGAAACATCAAACGCAACGATTCTAATCCATTAACCATTACTATTTCATCATTAAAACTTCCTTCTTTGATTACAGGGAGAAAAGGATAATCCATAGGAACTGGAATACGAATGAATCCCAAATTTTGCTGCACATTCACCTTGCCGCAATTCTGATCCAAAACCAGATTGGGTGCAATATGCAACCCGTAATTATCCAGCAACGAATATATATCAGATTCTATTGGGCTTGCCTGTTGAGTAGCAAGATCCGTTTTAATTCTATTCTGGGCTAAAAGTACATTCCCACCCCGAGCAATAAAATCTTCTAAATTTTGCCGCTCATCAACGGTTAATGAATCTTCTACCCCATTTATTAATAGTAAGGAGATATTTTCAGATACTACCTGACTCAGATTAATATTTTGAATATTATAGCGTTGTGACAAAAGTTGAGAGATATTTTCATTTTTAAGTAGCTCTTGCCCTATAGTTTTAGCGATGGCAAGAGTCTCTTTATTGGTATCTACCAATTTCTTTATTTTCGTGGTAATATCATATTCCAACCCGGTAGTGGTTTGAATTACGGGAATAGTCTCCCGTGCATCTTCATAGAGGAAAGCCATACCCATGTAAACTCGTTTTACTTCAATATTATCATTTTCAATAACTTGTAATTGCACCGGTTGAATTCCTGACTTCTGTGCATCTTCCTGCATTTTTTCATCATCATCTGTATGATAGAATTCAAAATGGATATTCCCATTAGAGTACGCTGCATATTCTTCTAAAATATCCTGAAGATATCTGCGATTATTCCCATATTCCCCAGGGAGATTATCAGAAAAATACACTTTCATTGTGAGTCTATCATCAATTTTACTAACAACTGATTTGCTGGAATCGGACAAACTGTACATTTTATTTTCAGTCAAATCCCATCTGAAAAACAAATTTCTGGATACAATATTTAATAAAACCAGAATAGCTAAAACTATCCCAATATACGTTAAAAACGATTTTTTATTTTGAGTACTCATTGTTATTTCCACCTCCGAATTTCTAATATACGTACTGTCATGAACAAAAATAATCCTACAACAGATGCAAAATAAATAAGATTTCTGCTGTCAATCACTCCTCTTGAAATATTTGATAAATGATAGTCAACACTGAGAAACTGTATAATCCCTGTGAGTGATGTGGGAACAAACATGAGCATTTTATCCATCAAAAAGAAAATCAGCACAATAAAAATTCCTATAATAAATGCAACTACTTGATTATCAGTAAGGCTGCTGGCAAAAGTACCCACAGCTGAATATACTGCTCCCGCAAGAGCTATTCCTAAATAACCTGTGAAAACGGCACCATAATCAATGTTCGTCCCAACTTGGGTTAAAGTAAAAAAGTGTACCAGAGAAATTAATAATCCCGCCAAGACAAGGCTAAGAGCTGCCAGAAATTTTCCCGCAACAAAATCCAGGTCTCTTAACGGTAGAGTAGACATCACTTCCATTGTACCCAGATTTTTTTCCCGGGCAATGAGACTCATGGTTATAGCCGGTATAAAAAAGAGGTACACCAGTGGGATTATGTTAAACAGTGAACGCATATCTGACTGATCAAAAAGGAAAAATGTTCGTGTGAAAAAATACCCTGTAATAACCGCGAAAATGACCAGGAAAATATAAGCCATTGGACTGTTGAAATAGGACTTCATTTCTTTAAGGTAAATTGCTTTCAGGTTACGCATTTGCCGTGTCCTCCATTGTTAGGGTTCGGAAGATGGATTCTAGATTTACACTGTGTGGACTCATCTCTGTCACCACCCAATTGGAATCTATTGCATATCGAAACAACTCCTCTCTGGGATCTTTTTCTTTTGGATATTCTAAATGAAGAATTTGAGAACCGTTTCGTGTTGTAGAATCAACTAAACTAATAGATGGAATTTTTTCTGTGAGTGCTTTTACAGTACCATCTTCTGCATTTTTAATTTCTAAAGTTAGTTTTGTATTGCCCATAAATCCACTCATAAGCTCTTCATTGGTTCCATCCGCTACAATTTCTCCTTTATTTATTATAATTATTCGATTTACTGTCGCCTGGATTTCCTGTAGAATATGGCTGGACATTAACACTAATTTTTCTGTTCCCAAATCTTTAATAAGATTACGAATTTCTACAATCTGGTTTGGGTCGAGACCTGTAACCGGCTCATCCAGTATTAGAATTTTAGGATCATGAATCATTGCACATGCCAAGCCAATTCTCTGTTTGTAACCCTTTGAACATTCTGAAACCATTCGATGAATGACTCCTTTTAATCCACATTGTTCTACAACTCGAGCCAAAGAATTTTTAAATGCTTTACCGGTTATGTTACGGATATTACCGGTGAATTCTAGCAAATCATAAACGCGCATCTCGGCATAAAGGGGGTTCAATTCCGGAAGGTAACCGATTTGTTTTTGGATTTCCAGAGTATTGGATTGAATATCCAAATCGTTTACATATACATTTCCTGCTGTTGGTGTAAGGTACCCAGTCATCACTTTTAATGTTGTAGATTTCCCTGCACCGTTTGCTCCTAAAAATCCAACAATCTCGCCATCGTTTAATTCAAAATTGATAGATTTAACGGCCTTAACATCACCGTAGAACTTGGATAGATTTTCAACTTTTATCATTGTGGTAATTCCTATTTAACTTTAGTAAACAGCTGTTAATTGATACGATTATAATTTGTTCCTGATTATTAACTATTTTCTTTTACAAAGGAGGCTCCATCCCATTTGAAGCCTTCATATTCAAATCCGGAAAAACCCTCTATATCGGTTATATTATTTTCGGCAATATATCGAATAAATTCTCCCTTTACCGCTTTGCCAAAATGCCCTGCAGCAGATTTTTTATCTTTATTGGTTATTTGAAAATCTACGGGGATTACATTTTCCTTATTTGGCTTATATGCCTTTCTGTGTACCTGTGGTAAAAGGTCAACAATAACTTTTTCATCTTTTAGAGTTTCTGTAAGTACAGGATTCCAATGATGCTGAAGTGACAGAACATTCATTTTAAGCTTATAGTCTGGTATAGGTGTTTTTGGAGTTAACAATCCAAATAAACCACTGAAAATATAGATATACTTTTCCATGTAATTTTTTGCTTTTTCTGAAAGCGTGGACCAACCAATGTGCTCATATACTACTCCTGTATATCGTTCTATGGCTGGAGCACAGCGGCTGTTAAATGCATCTTGATTTTGCCGGTGAAACATTAAGGCTTTTTCTGGTGATGTTCCATAAACAGAGGATAAGTCTTCATCATCAATTAACTCCAGCAACCGTACAACTTGATTAACTTCTCTCTTAAACCGAAAATTGGTTTCTGAAAAAAGAGTTTTCCCTGGTTTAACTTTTGCCTTTCCCTCGCTTGGTGGAATTAATATTTTCATGAATATTCCTTATTTGAATTTAAAGTTAGATAAATGCATATTAAAAAATGGTGGTAAATTTAAGATTATAAAGAAAAGAATCTCAATGGATATTTTAAATATTCGCTGTTTACCTCACATATGTTCAAAACGATTGTTTAATATTGGATATAAAAAGCTCATTCTTTCTCAATTACTATTCGTAATTTTTCTATATGGGAAATTCATGGACACCAGAAAGTTGGAAGAAATTAACTGCAGCACAACAACCTGATTGGGAAAATTCTAAGAGCTATTCAAAAGTAATATCTGAAATATCAGGCTATCCACCTCTCGTTTTTGCCGGCGAAGTAAGGGCATTAAAACAACAACTTGGCGATGCTGCTCAGGGTAATGGATTTTTAATTCAGGGTGGCGACTGTGCCGAAACCTTCGATGATTTTCGGGCAGATTCTATAAGAGATAAACTTAAAATTTTGCTGCAGATGTCCGTTGTTTTAACCTACGGCGCTTCATGTAATGTTGTGAAACTGGGGCGCATAGCCGGGCAGTTTGCAAAACCCCGGTCATCTAATACAGAAATACGTGATGGCATTGAGCTTCCATCCTATCGCGGAGATGCAGTAAATGATATAAACTTTAATGAAGATAGCCGTAAACAAAACCCTAAGCGATTATTGCGAACCTACAATCAATCCGCTGCCACTTTAAATCTGCTGCGTGCATTTACCACTGGTGGTTTCGCAGACTTAAACAAAGTCCATGTGTGGAATCAAGAATTTATTACTCAATCTCCCCAGGGTAAACGATATGAAGAAATTGCCAGTAGTATAGATGATGCTCTTACTTTTATGAAAGCGGTCGGGATAAATTCAGAAAATACTTCCGCTTTAAAATTAGCAGAATTTTTCACATCCCATGAAGCTCTATTATTAGGCTATGAGCATGCACTTACACGACAAGATTCTATCACCGATAAATGGTATAATTGCTCAGCACATTTTCTTTGGATTGGCGACCGTACACGCCAACCCAATGGTGCACATGTAGAATTCCTTTCAGGCGTGGATAACCCCATAGGCATAAAGGTTGGCCCTTCAATTAATGATGAGGAACTTATCTCCCTTTGTGAAAAACTAAATCCAGAAAATGACTGGGGAAGACTTACTCTTATATCCCGAATGGGTGCAGACACTGTTCGCAGTAAATTGCCACCACTCGTTAAAGCAATTAAAGAAAGTGGTCAAAAGGTTCTTTGGGTGTGTGACCCCATGCATGGAAATACATATAAAACTGAGAATGGCTATAAAACGCGGCATTTTGATACTATTTTGGAAGAATTGGAACACTTTTTTGCCATTCATCGTGCTGAAGGAACTATTCCCGGCGGTGTTCATTTCGAGTTAACCGGTGATAATGTTACTGAATGTCTGGGTGGAGCCAGGAAAATCAGCGATTCGGATTTGAATGCTAGATATGAAACAGCTTGTGATCCCCGCCTGAATAATGAGCAGAGCCTTGAATTAGCCTTTCTGGTAACTGACCTCCTGCGCAACGGACGGTAATGCGATTGCGGAATTCGTAATACGTAAAGGTAAAGTTCTTTCCTTAAATATTTACGTTTTAAATAATTACAGTCAGTTGGCTTGGGAAAACCCTGTAAATTCCACAGCTATTTTAACCCCATTTTCATAGGAGTAAATTATGTCAAAACTTTCTATCCATGGCTATGGAGATGACCTCACCGTAAATAATTTTCGCTTAGGTGATCTGACACCAGCAGAACATGAAAAAATAGAACTGGAAAAGGGTGGGCGCAACTATAATCCGCTGGAAAATGTGGTGGTAAGCCACGTAAAGGATTCTTCCACACTTATCTGCAGAAAACCATCAAAAAATGGAGTGGCGGCTTATATAGAAGAAGAGCTTATTGATGGTCTTTGTTGTTATTCTGCAGTAAATCAGGGACAACTCAATCAAACCATTGTAGATGCTGTTGTTAAGCACCTCACTGAAGAAAAATTGCCAACCGTACCCCGATCCATTCGTCATAAGTATATGAGTGCTTTTTTATTGGCAACCACAGGCATTACCGGAATGGACCGTGTGGTTCCAAAGGTGGCTGGAGTGGAAGCCCCCGAACTTATGTTCAAATTATCCCGTCGGTGGGGATATAAGATAAAAGGCATTCCTGAAAATGAAGCAATAATTGTCGCTGCTAAGGGGAATTTTCATGGAAGAACCGTAACCGCAGTTTCCATGTCAGATGACCCCGATGCCAGAGAGAATTTTGGTCCATTTGTGCCAGGGATTGAACTGGTAGCTTTTAATGATATTGATGCTCTCACCTCTCTTTTTGAAGAAAAGGGTGAAAAAATTGCAGCATATCTGGTTGAGCCAATTCAAGGTGAAGCTGGTGTAATTGTACCAGATAATGATTATTGGACCCAAGTTAGAGCATTATGTAATAAACATAATATCCTTCTTGCCATGGATGAAGTGCAAACTGGTTTTGGGAGAACCGGTGCCAACTTTGCTCATGAGCTTTTTGATGTGAAGCCCGATCTCATGGGTTGCGGAAAGGCTGCCGGTGGTGGAATACTCCCTGTTTCATTTGTAGCAGGAACAGATGAAGTAATAGGTGTTTTAACACCGGGGTCGGAGGGATCAACTTTTGGGGGTTATCCCCTTGGCGCTGTTGTGGGCGTGTTTGCCATTAAAGTGCTGGTTGATGATAATCTTGCTGAAAATGCAAAAATTAGAGGTGGCCAACTCATGAGCCATTTTGAAAATATGAAAAGTGAATTCCCAGATAAAATTAAAGAAGTGAGGGGGTATGGCTTATTAACAGCCTTTGAAATGCATGATGACCCTAAACTGGATGGGCACCACGTGTCGCTGGAACTTCTAAAAAATGGTGTTTATGCCAAAGAAACTCATCACAGCACCGTACGCATAGCTCCTGCACTTACTGTAGAAGCTTGGCAGATTGATAATATTGCTGAAGCAATTTATAATGTAGTAAAATTGTTGTAATTCTTAACAATAAATTCCTTCCTTACATATTCACCTTTTAAATAATTAAAGTTGGTTGGCTTGGGGGATTTGTAAAACGTAATTCGTAAAGCATGACCTGCTAAATTTAAGTCTGATATAATTAATTCCGGAATAATTTGCCTATTTCCGGATAAAATTCTATATTTCAGGATATTTAAGGGTAATAGTTTAATACTTTAGGAGTAATTCCTGCATCCAAGCATATACATATTAACCATTGCGTTCATGATCCACCTGTTTGCGTGGACTTTCGTGTTTGCAATAAATCGGAGTAGCAAATTAAGTAAAGCCTATCTGATTTATATTGGGTCAATTATGGGATGGCTACTGATGGATTTAATCGGCAGAATCATTTTTACCGATATAACTCCATTGTATTATCTCCGGATTATGTCCATATTTTGGCTGTACTTGGGAATAGGAATGCTTAATTTCATCTATGTGCTGTTGGAAAAAAAATACGATCCCCTTTTCAAATATTTAGCATGGCTATATCCCCTGTCACTTATCATCAGTCTCACTACAAAAATGAGCGTCTTACCAGGTGTATTGTTTTTGCCTACACTTATATTAGGTATTTGTGTTCCCAGCTTTTATGGTATTTTTCTTATTATTGACCGATTAAGAAAAACAAAAAATGAGATTCTGGGGTTTCAATTAAAACTGATTATAACAGGAATAATCTCTGTCATAGTAATTGGTATGGCTACCGATGTCATCCCAATTTTTTTAGGATATAAATTTGATTGGCGATTGGGCTCTGCCATAACCTGTGTTCAGGCATTTTTTATTTTACCTGCCTTATTAAAATACCATTTTATAGCATTTCCGGTAGGCGAAGTTGCTTTTAGTCTGTTTACTAATGCCAATGAAGCTATTATTGCAATTGATAATAATGGGATTATTTTACGCACCAATGGTAAAGCCAATCAGCTTTTTAATATCCACCCAAAAAACATTCAAGTGAAGAATATTAGAGATTATATAAAAGATTATGACCCCGAGGATAAAACTATTAATATGGAAACTGTGCTGGTGGAAAACGCTGATATTGCTATTAATATTTCTCAATCAAATCTTCACTTTGGCGGTAATAAACAGGGAAAGGTTATGGTAATCAGGGACATTACCGAGAGGGTTCAAACTGCTATTTCACTTTCAGAAAGTGAAAGGTCGTATCGTTCCCTGGTAGAAGCTTCAAATGATATAATTTATAATATAGATTTAAATGGTAATTTCACATTTGTAAATCCCATTTTTGAAGAAAAATCTGGGTTTAAACCAGAAGAAGTAATGGGGGTAAATTCAAATTTACTATTGAGAGATGATTATAAAGAAAAAATTCAAGAAATATTCTCATATTTTTTTAAATCAAAAAATTATTTAAAAAACAATGAACTAACAGCAGAGGTTCCCATTATTAAGAAAAATGGGGAAGAACTTTGGGTAGAATTAGGTATCCGTGCTTTAGTTGAAAATAAACTTATTACTGGTTTTTCAATAATTTCACGAGATATAACGTCTCGTCACTTCACTCAGGAGAAATTAAAATTAAAAACCGAAGAATTGGAAAGTATATTTAAAGCTCTACCCGATTTGTTTTTTCGTTTGGACTATGAGGGAACAATTTTGGATTATCAATCTGGATTAGAAGGTGATTTATTGTTGCCTCCCGATCAGTTTTTAGGAAAAAAAGTGATGGATATAATGCCAGAAGATGTTGCTTTTACTATAGAAAAAGGAATAAAAAAAACCCTATCCACCCAAAAGCTAACCACTTTTCAATATAAATTAACTGTTGATGATGAAACAACCTATTACGAGGCAAGATTACTCCCCTTTCAAAAAAATCAAATAATTTCTATCATCCAAAATATTACCAAAAAAGTAAAAGCTGAAAATAAAATAAAAGAGAGTGAAAAAAAATTAAAGGTCGCTCAGAGTGTAGCAAAAATTGGAAGTTTCGAATATTATTTTAATGATGAAAGTGTATTTTGGTCAGATGAATTATATAAAATTTATGGAATAGATTCAAACACGACTAAAGCATCCAATAATCTCTTTCTGAACAAAATTTTACATCCAGATGATCATGATTTTGTATTGAATAAGATTACAGAGTGTTTAGAAAAAAAGCTTCCCATGGATTATCAACATAGAATAATTAACTCAGATGGTACTGAAAAAACAATGCAGTGTAATGCCATTACAACCTATAATTCTAAGGGCCTACCTGAAACCATTAAGGGAACCTCACATGATATTACGGAAATAAAAAAATACCAATATCAATTAAAAGATTTATCATCACACATACAAAATCTGCAAGAGGAAGAACGTAGCCACATTGCTCGGGAAATTCATGATGAATTGGGACAGAATCTAACCAGTATTAATATGGACATTGAGTTCCTTAAAAATAGAGGACAGGAAGGTGCAGACCCTGATATATTAAAACGGTTAAAAGCGCTAGGTAAATTAGTAAATGATACTATTAAAACAACCCGGAGAATCAGTCAAGAATTACGTCCTGGAATTTTAGATGACCTTGGGTTAAAGTCAGCCATTGAATGGCAGGTAGCTCAATATAAAAAACGGTCTGATTCAATCTATAAATTAAATCTGATGGGTGATGATGAAACTCTTTCAACAGAATTAGCTACCACCATTTTCAGAATAACTCAAGAATCATTGACTAATATTGTACGCCATGCAGATGCAACGAAAGTTGAAATTAATTTAAATATTGATAATCCTTCTATTAAATTGGAAATAAAAGATAATGGCAAAGGAATTTCTGAAAACAATTCTGAAAATAATAATGCCTCATTTGGTATATTTGGCATGAAGGAGCGCGCCTCAATTTTAGGGGGAGAATTAAAAATTGTAAGCAGACCCAAAGAGGGCACATCCATAATTGTAGAATTACCAATTCAGTCTAATTAAGGAAAACAAAATGATTAATATTTTAATAGTTGATGACCATTTAATTGTAAGAGAGGGTATTAGAAGAATCATTGATGATTCAGCAGGCATGAATGTTGTGGCTGAAGCTTCCAATGGGATGGAAGCACTTGAACTTGTGTGGAAAAATAAATATGATTTGATATTACTGGATATTTCTATGCCGGGACAAAATGGCCTGCAAACACTGAAGCAAATAAAAAAACACGATAAAAATGTTCCTGTATTAATGCTCAGCATGCATTCTGAAGAACAGTATGCCATGCGGTCAATGAAAGCCGGTGCTTCTGGGTATATGACCAAGGAGACCGCTTCAAGTTCACTTGTAAAGGCTATTCGCAAAATTAATGATGGAAGAAAATTTATTACTCAGGAAGTTGCAGAACTATTAGCCACAGATCTTTACCATGAACATGACAAAGAACCCCACGAATATTTATCGGATAGAGAATTTGAAGTCTTAAAAATGATAGCAAAAGGAGATTCAATAAAAATAATTGGCAAAAATCTTTCCATCAGCCCTAAAACCGTAAGCACGTATCGTTCGCGGATTTTAGAAAAATTAGACTTGGAAACCAACTCCGATATAATTCATTATGCAATTGATTATAAACTTGAAGACTAATTTTTTCTCATATTAAAAGTAAAAGATTGCTCTAACTAATTGGACTTTCAAGGGGGTTTAATTAAATGTAAGATTTTACCTACAAGTAAAATCAGAGTTTTCCTCATTGACAGCTATTAAGAAAACCCAGTAATATATAGTAGTTAGTTAACTTCCTTCCTCCTTCAGTTAACAAAAAAGACCGAACCTTAGTGCCGTCTCCAAGGTTCGGTCTTTTCAATTTTATTATGTAATTTTACTTGTTTTAACAGAATTAATGCATGGAAATTTTCCCCACCAAATCATATTCGAATATCTAGGTATATAAATTGAAAAAGTATTTTTACCCCCTACTAGTTATTGCCGCCCTTGGATGTAAGGGTGATGCTGAACTTGCTATGGAGCGAGGAATTCAGTATTACCAGTGGGATATGATAGAAAAAGCGGTGCTGGAATTTAAATTTGTAATCCATAATCTTTCTTCACAAAACGAAAAATTGGATTATTCCCAAATCAGGTTAAAATCAAGAGCTCACCATAACCTGGCTGTTGCGTATGCAAAAAAGGAATGGTATGATGATGCCGTTTTGGAGGCTCGGAAATCTTTTGAATTATTCCCGTCGGACGATAATAGAAAGGTTTTGGAATTAATTCAGAAAAAGATTCCAACTGAATCAAAGAAAACTGTTAAACAAAAACCCGCTACCCCGTAATATCCTCTCCGCCATCGATGCGGATGTTGTTTCCTGTTAACCAAGTATTTTCAGATAGTCCAAGTGTAGCAATTGTGGTTGCCACATCCTCAGGTACCGTTAAGCGTTTTCCCGGATTTAACATTAAAGCATGTTCAATCATTTTCTCATTATCAGGGATTTTTCTTAAAGCAGGGGTGTCTGTAACGCCGGCCTGTAAGGCATTAGCGGCAATTCCGTGTTCAGAAAATTCAAATGCCAATTGGCGACAGTATGATTCAAGGCTGGCCTTTGCTGCAGAAACAGCACCGTAGGCTTTCCATTGGCGATGACCGCCGGAGCTGGTCATGGCAAAAATTTGCGATCCTTTTTGCAGCAACCCAGCTTGATACAAATCTTGAGACCAGTAAAGTATACTGCTGGCCATAACATCCAATGTCATTTCAACTTGACGTTGCTGAAGTGTATTGGTTGCATCTTTATCTATCACGGGTTTTAAGGCACCAAATGCCAGGGAATGCATGAGAATTTTCACCCGCAGATTGCCAAATGATTTTAATTCTTCTATTACCGTTTTTCGTTTTTCAGCATCAGTAGCGCTCATATTTTTAAAGTGGACTTCAACATCATGACTCTTTAATTCTTCGATCAATGAGTTGATGGAATCCATTGCTGCTTTTCGATCTAAATGGATTCCATAAATATTAATACCCTGTGATGCCAGCGCTCTGCACGTTGCGGCCCCAAATCCGCTGGATGAACCCAAAATTACTGCCCAATCTTTCATATATAGTTAATCTCCTGATTAATAAGAATGCAAAATTTAAAGTGCTATTTCTCCCACCACAAAGCAATTCATACAATTGGGAAATTGAATATATTTAATTGACATTGATTTATCTGTAATTTTTACCATGGGATTAAAAGCCGGAATAGTAGGATTGCCCAATGTTGGGAAATCAACCATATTTAATGCACTTACCAAATCTGCCATACCTGCAGAAAACTATCCCTTCTGTACCATTGATCCAAATGTGGGTATTGTCGAAGTTCCAGATAAAAGATTAGCCGATATCGCTGCTATTATTAATCCTAAATCCATTACGCCTGCAACGGTGGAATTTGTGGATATTGCAGGGCTTGTCCGGGGCGCGAGTAAAGGAGAGGGTCTTGGAAATCAATTTTTATCCCATATACGAGATGTGGATGCCGTTTTACATGTGGTTCGTTCTTTTGAAGAAGACAACATCACCCATGTTGAAGGCAGTTTAGACCCTGTGAGAGACATTGAAACCATCGAAACAGAACTGCTCATCAGGGATATTGCCTCTGTAGATAAACGCTTGGAAAAACTACAAAAAACAGTAAGAATTGGAGATAAAGACGCAAAAAAAGAATTGCTCGTTTTAGATATCATCTTTCCAAAAATGAATGAAGGTATATTGGTGCATGATATTGATTTAACCACAGATCAACGCCTAATAATCAAACCTCTTTCTCTCTTAACCGGTAAGCCCACGCTCTATGTAGCAAATGTAGACGAAAATGAAATCATGTCTGAACAAAGAAGTGCGGGACTACAGAAATTATTTGATTTTGCAGAAGCAAGAGGAAATGCTGCCATCCGATTATGTGGAAAACTGGAAGCTGAAATCTCGAATTTAAAAGATGAAGAACGAGTGTTTTTTCTGGAGGAATATAACCTACATGAACCTGGATTAGACAAGCTCATCCACGCCAGCTATGATCTATTAGGGTTGGAAACATTTTTTACCGCCGGAGAAAAAGAAGTGAGGGCATGGACCATCCATAAAGGATATTCAGCGCCTCAGGCTGCAGGGGAAATTCATTCAGATATTGAAAGAGGATTTATCAAGGCTGAAATTTATTCCTTTTCAGAATTGATGCAGTATAAATCTGAGGCAGCATTAAAAGAAGCGGGAAAAATCAGGCAGGAAGGAAAAAACTATATTGTAAAAGATGGGGATTTAATATTTTTTAAATTTAATGTGTAAATTAATTGGGGGGGCGATCTCCAAAAAGCTCTTTGCTTGCTCGGGTTAAATATTTTTCTTCCTGTTCCGTTAAACTTTCCCATCCAGAATCATTCAATTTGTCCAATATTTCATCTACCTTTTTTTTCATTTGAACCTCTTCATCATTTTGAGCTGAAGTTTTTTGTTTCAAATTTTTTAACCGCAAACGATAATACTCCATTTTAATATTTTTCCAATTAAAAATAAAATAGATATATAGTACTCCAATAATCATCCCTGATAAATGAGTAATATGGCTCACATTAGATTGATTTGAAGATAAGGATGCAAAAAAGGCAATAACACCCAGACCCAATACCATATATTTTACTTTTAAGGGGAAGAGTCCATATAAATACACCATTCGATTAGGGTATGTAAATCCATAAGCAACTAATAAGCCGTAAATGGCCCCACTTGCACCAACTATGGGAACAATTGAATTGATGCTGAACAATACCGTCATTAACCCTGATCCTATTCCACAGGTGAAATAAAAAAATAAAAATTCATTTTTTCCCCACTGCATTTCCAAATCTTTTCCAAACATCCATAAAACGAACATATTAAAAAATAAATGAAGTAATCCGCCATGGATGAATAGGTAGGTGAAAAGCTGCCAAATTTTCAAACTGTACCATACATGGCTGGGGACTAAACCAAAGGAACTAAATAACATACTTCTCTGTCCTGAAAGTTCAGTTAAAATGAAAACAACAATATTAATAATAACGAGCAATTTGACCCCGCTTGGAATTGTAAAAGTAGGGCGGGAAAATCTTTGTCTAAACCCCGGGCTGGTATATTGGTATCTCATCTAATTAGAATTATTGTTTTCTTCATTGATTAATTTACGAACCATATCCATTGACCTTACCCGCTTCAATCCTTCAATATGAAAGGATGTAAATAAATCCAAGAATCGAATGGGGTTAAGAATACTATTTTCCTTAATCGCTAATGATTGCAAATCATCTAAATGTGAACTTGTTATTTTTTTGAGTACCATAAAACTGTTTTCTTCCAGATGTATTTGGTTTTGTGTTACACAATTTGCACATACTAATTCCCCCGTATATTCATCAATACCGCCCTGGGACATTTCCGAATTGCATTTGCTGCAATTTTTCAGGTTCGGCATAAATCCCAATCGAATTGATAATTGATATAAAAAGAATGCAAATACCAACCAGAAATTTTGAGTTTCATCATTCAATTTTTCAAGTACTCTCCACCCCAGACGATATAACACAGGATAGGGGTTGCAGTCCAGAGTTGCCTTATCAATAATTTCAACAATTGCCAATCCCAGTATAATACGGTTCAGGCTATTTCTAATTATTGGATATTGCTGAATAAAACTCGCATCTTTTAAAATTTGAATATCCCGATTCGATTTATTGTAATATTGAATATGAATATGGTTAACTGGTTCCAACAATGCGCCAGTTATATTTTTTGGTCTTAAAACACCTTTTGCCAGGATGGTTACTTTTCCATAATCCTCAGTAAAGGCACGGCAAATAATACTGGTGTCACTAAATGGTATTCTTTTTAGGATAATGGCATTGGTAGTTATCAACACAAATACTAGTTAGAAATTTGGGATGAATAATTAATATGCCCGGGCAAAAATCACCTCATGTTTTGCGGGATTTTCTGAATAGATACACTTTTTATCTTTTGTCTTTTCATTAAGTAGAATACAGCGAATGGTGGCTTTAGTTTCCTTTTTAATAGCAGCCTCAGAATCAGGATTGCCATCCCAGCCACAGCGTATAAATCCACCTGAATTAATTTGTTTTTTAAATTCGTCATAATTGTCCACGGTGAATGTATTTTCCGAGCGAAACTTAAGAGCCTGCTCAAACATATTCGTTTGAATTTCATCCAGAAGCTGCCCTAACTCTGTTGCAGCAGATTCAATTTCATAAGACTTCTTCTCTCCTGTATCTCTGCGGGCACAGAATAATGTGCCCCCTTCCATATCCCTGGGACCAACTTCAACCCGAATAGGAACCCCTTTCATTTCCCATTCGTTAAATTTGAAACCAGGTGAAATTTTCTGTCGATCATCCAATTTAAATCGAATTCCAATTTCTCCCAATTCAGTAAGGAAGGGTTCAAGAAATTTTTCAATTGCATCTAAACTATTATCATTCTTGATAATTGGAATAATAACAATTTGTACTGGTGCAACTTTCGGAGGTAGTCGTAATCCTTTATCATCACCATGCACCATTATAAGAGCGCCAACTAGCCTTGTACTTACACCCCAACTGGTGGCATACACCAACTCCTCTGTATTATTTTCAGTTTGGAATTTTACATCAAAGGCTTTGGCAAAATTCTGACCAAGATAATGGGATGTTCCTGCCTGAAGTGCACGTTTATCTCCCATCATGGCTTCGATACAGTAGGTATCAACAGCTCCAGCAAATCGTTCGGCTTCTGATTTCAATCCGGTTAATACTGGAATAGCTAAAATTTGCTCCAAGACTTCCTGATAAATATCTAGCATCTGTATGCTTTCTTCACGGGCTTCCTGTTCTGTGGCGTGGGCAGTATGCCCTTCCTGCCAGAGAAATTCACTGGTTCTCAGAAACAGGCGCGTCCGCATTTCCCAGCGCACCACATTGGCCCATTGATTAATTAGAATGGGAAGGTCACGGTAAGAATTAATCCACTTTTTGTACATTGACCAAATAACCGTTTCAGAAGTAGGGCGGACAATTATCTCTTCTTCCAACTTTGAATCAGGATCAACTACAACGCCATTACCATCAGGGGCAGATTTTAAGCGGGAATGCGTTACCACCGCACATTCTTTTGCAAAACCTTCGATATGGTCAGCTTCCCTGGATAGAAAAGATTTGGGAATAAATAATGGAAAATAGGCATTTACATGTCCAGTCTCTTTAAAGCGTTTATCGAAAGCTTCTTTAATACTTTCCCAAACACCATAACCATAGGGACGAATGACCATAGTACCTTTTACAGGACCATAGTCTGCCATTTCTGCTTTTGTTATTACATCCGTGTACCAACGGGCATAATCTTCACTTTTAGGGGTTACACCTTTTGCCAATTGAAATCCTTATTTTTGGTTGAATTTAAGATACAGAATTTAACTTAATGAACATACCATGAAAAACAGATGATTATTTCATTATGGATTAAATTTTAAACTTAATCCAACAGGTCGGTGATCAGAAATATACTTTTCATATTCCGTCCAACCATTATCAAAGTATTCTTCTAAACGAATTGTTTGAACAAAAGAGCCTTCATTTTCAAATTCATCAAACAACTCATTTGTAATAAGAATATGATCTAAATGACTGGGCCATGTTGGATACGACCAGTATGATTCTGATCCTAATGCAATATCCATGTCCGTAAACTGAAAATATGTCGGGGCATTAATAAAATTTTGAAATACATTTTCATTTGCATCCTCATTCAATTCATCATTTAAATCACCGAGAATAATTACATTTTTGTTTGGTAAATATTCGTTGATGTAATCTTCCAGATTTTCCGATGCAGATTTACGCCGTGCCTCATCTTCTGTTCCGCTTTCATTGGCTTTAAAATGATTATTTATTACGAAAATTTCTTTCCCATTCCAATGAACTTGTGCAACAAGGGGTGACCGAGGAAATGACCACCAATCATCAGTAAATATTTCGTAAGTGTCTTCAACATCAATATTGTTAGAATACAATAATGCTAAATTAATATTATAAGAAGCTGAATTGGTTATCATTCCACCATAATTTTCTAATTGTCGAACTAAATATTGAAAATCTATTTCACTATCCATTTCTTGCAAAGCTATTATATCTGCCTCTATCAGTGGAATTAATTCCAATAAATAATCTATGGTAGAACTATGTTTGGGGAAATTTTCTATGTTCCAAGTTACAATATCAAATGTTGAATCAGCACCTAAATTAATATTTGAATTTGATGTGTCTAATTCCTTATCCTCAGCACAGGAAATAATAAATATAACAAGAAATGGCACTATAAGGATTCTGGTCATGGGAAAAATTATTGACCTATAAAGATGCAATCCAAGTGAGAATGATTAATTTCCTTGTAAATTAACCCACACATCAAGTTTTAAAAAAAGGTTCATTCATGCGAAAATCAGCTATATTAATTACAGGTGCTAACGGTGAAATGGGGCAAGGGCTCATTACAGCGCTACATAAACAAAATAATGTAAATATTGTGGCATTGGATTTGAATCCCTTGGATGATTCTATTTCGATGTTGGCAAATGAAGAACTCATTGGCAATATACTGGATCAAGGTCTAATAGAACAGCTGAATGGCGAGTATGAATTCGATACCATTTATCATTTGGCAGCCCTGCTGTCAACCCGGGCAGAATTTTCACCACGTGCAGCTCACGATGTAAATGTTGGAGGGACACTGAATCTGCTTAACTTGGCAATTGAACAGGGTCGATCTCAGGGAAATGCAGTGAAGTTTTTCTTTCCCAGTTCCATTGCAGTCTATGGTTTTTCAGGATTAGAAGAGAAAAATTCAGCCAGCGCTATAAAGGAAGATAGCTATCGAAATCCCACTACCATGTACGGCTGTAATAAACTTTATTGTGAACATTTAGGAAATTACTACACCAATAATTACCAGCGATTAGGGGCGGAAAAACATCAGCACTATATTGATTTTCGTTCTATTCGATTTCCCGGTATAATTTCTTCAAAGACAATTCCAACAGGTGGTACATCGGATTATATTCCTGAAATGTTACACGCAGCGGCAAAGGGAGAGCCTTACAAATGTTTCGTTCGGGAAGATACCCAACTGCCTTTTATGACCATGCCCGATGCCATTTCTGCTATCACTACTTTAATGGATGCTCCTGTAGAAAACATTTCGCGAACAGTGTATAATATCAGGTCCTTTGCGCCGACGGCTGAAGAGTTCAGGCAAAGGGTGTTGGCGTTTTTTCCCAATGCTGAAATCGGATTTGAAGTAACGGAAAAACGCCAACAAATGGTGGATAGTTGGCCAGCTGATACAGATGACAACATGGCAAAAAAAGATTGGAATTGGAAGCCTACCCATAATTTGGATTCTGGGATGAATGACTATCTTGTTCCCGATTTACAACTGATGTATAAAAATTAATTTGGAGAAAAATTGAATACCATTCATAATAGATTACAAGATGAAATAGCTGAAATAAAAGCAGCCGGATTGTACAAACAGGAACGGATAATTGAATCCCAACAACAGGCTGAGATTACTGTAAATGAAAAACAGGTGATCAATTTCTGTGCCAATAATTATCTGGGACTTGCTAATCATCCCCAGCTAATTCAGGCTGCTATGGATGGCGTAGAAAAATGGGGATTTGGACTGAGCTCCGTTCGATTTATTTGTGGTACACAATCCATACATAAACAGTTGGAAGAGAAGATTTCAACCTTCCTCCATACAGAAGATACAATCCTTTATACATCCTGTTTTGATGCAAATGGAGGGCTGTTTGAGACTCTGCTGGGAGCGGAAGATGCAGTAATTTCTGATGCTCTTAATCATGCATCTATTATTGACGGGGTTCGCCTTTGTAAGGCACAACGCCACCGTTATCCCAATTCAGATATGGCTGGGCTGGAAAATATTCTACAAAAAACACAGAATGCCCGTTCCCGCCTCATTGTTACTGATGGCATTTTTTCCATGGATGGTTTTGTAGCTAATCTGAAATCAATTTGTGATCTGGCTGAAAAATACGAAGCGCTGGTGATGGTGGATGATTCTCACGCCACTGGCTTTTTTGGAGCTTCCGGAAGAGGTTCAATTGAGCACTGTAATGTCATGGGCAGGGTAGATATTATCACTTCCACATTGGGTAAAGCATTGGGCGGTGCCTCTGGCGGCTTTACTTCCGGTCGAAAGGAAATCATTGATCTGCTTAGGCAGCGATCCCGCCCATATCTATTCAGTAATACCGTAGCTCCTTCTATCGTTACTACCTCAATTGCTGTATTGGATATGCTTTCTAATACAACTGAACTCCGTGATAAACTGGAAGAAAACACCCAATATTTCAGAGCTGAAATTACTGAAGCCGGATTTGATATTAAGTCTGGTGTACACCCCATTGTTCCCATTATGTTGGGTGATGCCAAATTGGCTCAAGATATTGCCAGTGAAATGTTGGATGAAGGTATTTATGTTATTGGCTTCTCGTTCCCCGTAGTGCCCAAAGGGGAAGCCAGAATTCGAGTGCAAATTTCTGCCGCACACTCCAGAGAGCATTTGGATAAAGCCATTGCTGCTTTTGAAAAGGTTGGGAAAATTCATAATGTAATTAGTTAATAGATTAAATTAATCTTTCATTGCAACTCTCCCCTCATCTTAATCTTCTCCCCAAGGAGAAGAGGCTTAATCAAACTTTATTAATCAATCTAGTTTTTGAAGAATGTTAAAAAAAATTCTCCTCTCACAAGGGAGAGGCAGGGTGAGGGGTAAATAATAGACGCCATAATTCTCATAACCGCAGCTTTTATTACTTCCTCCATTTCTGCAGTTTTAGGAATGGGAGGCGGCATTATTCTCCTGGGAATTATGGCTATCATGATTCCCGAAGGTTATGCTGTCGTGGCTCTCCATGGAATTATTCAGCTGGTAAGTAATTTTACCCGAAGTTATGTTTTCCGTGAGCATATTAAAACTAATATTGTCCGCGAATATCTACCCGGAGCGATCCTTGGACTAAGTATGTCCGCATTCATAATTTTTATTCTCATCACTCTATTTCAGGTAGAGTCTGCCAAAGAAATAAAAATTGATTTTCTCAAACCCCTCATTGGTATTTTTATTCTCTGGTTTTTGTTTGGGCGCAGACCTCAGCCAAAAGATGACCATCCTAATTTTTTCGGAGTGGGTCTGGTGAGCGGACTTACAACCGTTTTCATTGGCGCTACCGGTCCCCTAATTGCACCATTTTTTCTAAAGGGTAAACTAACAAAAGAAACTATCATTGCCAATAAAGCCATTTGTCAGGCAATTAGTCATACCGGAAAAATCCCCCTCTTCATATTCTTTTTTCAGTTTGATTATTTTGCTGAGGTGGATATTCTTATCCCTTTAGTGATCGCTGTATTCATAGGCACCAATTTCGGCAAGCAAATTTTGGCCTTCATTCCTGAAAAGGTATTCCAGCTACTGTTTCGCGGAGCTTTGACGGTTATTGCGTTTAAACTTATTATGGATCAATTTATTCCGATTTTATTTGATTAATCTACCTTCTTCTTCAACGAAAATCCCACCACAAACCCGGCTGGACCTAAATTCATAAAGCCAACATCCAGGGTCATATTTGTAAAGCGAAAACCAACGCCACCTGAAAAACCGGCAATAACATCAGATGAAAAATCACCTGTTAAATAACCAGCACGATGGCTGCTGCTCCCCAAACGGAGCGTTAGACGACTATCCGGCTTTAATTCAATCCCACCGGAAAAATAAAATGAGTCGCCATCACCAAAATAAGTAACAATATCTCCATTGATGAGGAGTGGAATATAGCGGGGTTCATAGTATAAAGCTGTTCTAAATAGTGCGGGGATGGGTTCCTTGATGTCGGTGTAGGATTTGAGTAAAATACCAATGTTTTCAAGGGACAATCCCACTCCAAGTCTCTTTCTTAACAGTCGGCTCCTCATACCAAAATTGGTAAATACAAGTTGGGATTGATACCCTGCAATAGAACTGAGAAAATAACCGCCAGAAATTCCAATAGAGGTGATATTTTTATATTCCTTTTTGAATCCTGTTTCAAATAAAATGTCAAAAGCGTAGGATTTATTTTCCGTTTCACTGTCTATAATGGCACCATAGTTCATAATTGAAATCTTTGTTAATCTAATTCCCAATTTGGATTTATGAACAGATTGGTACCCTGTAAAATGAATTTCCCCTGGGAGATAAAAATAAGAATATGTATTCCCCTTTGCCCGTTTTGAGAGGGATGCGGGGTTATTGCTTAGTAACAATCCATCATAGGCTGATGCTGAATTATGCAGGGCTAAATTACGGGCGTCCATTGGGAACTGCAGAATTTCATAAGACCCTGCCCCAAAAATCCATCCTGCAAATAGTAAATATATTAGTTGGGCAGTTCTTCGTTCCATTCGGTGTTTTCTAATTCTTCTTCAATTTCCCATTGTTTCAGTTTCAATTTATTTCGATGATTGCGATACAGAAATCCTAACACCAAAATTATAGGTAAAATTACATATACATATTTAGCAGAACGGAAGAGAAAGACCCAGTTATAATTTTCTTCCAGGTAGATTTCAAATTTGATCTGAAATTCAATATATTCTTCATTAATGGCTGTTTCCAGGGCTTCAGGAAACTCCTTACCTGAGCGCATTTCATTTAAAATTTTCTGGGGTGTATTATCACCATAATAATACTGTAGTGCTTCTACTGCTGCTGCAGATTCGCCATAGGCTAATTTAATTTTTCCCTTGTTATGAATGCCCATATTTTGCAATCGCTGCAGGGGGATAGTTTGTTTTCTCCAATGGGCTTTGGAAATTTCAATTTTATGCAGCAACGAAAATTCATAGGATCCAGCCATGGCCATTCCCTCTTTAAACCATGATGGCATGCTGTAATAATTGGGAATGCGAAACATATAAATATGATTTAGTTCATGCACGATGACTTCTTTCATTCGGATAAATGAAATATTTGCAATTCCTGGGGATTTTAGTATGGCCCGGTCAGGATTTATTTTAGCCACCGCAATCCCCCATTCTGGAACGGGTCCCTTAGATTTTTCATAAAAATCATCCATATTGCTGGTGATATAAACCGAATAGTCTCTGATAGCAACTTCTCCCAATTTTCTCACCAGCTTTACAGATTCATCCTTTATAAGTTGAACAATCTCCGGAATATCATCCACTCTGCCTCCATAAATTTCAAGGGTGCATTCACCTAGTTCGGTGGGAAAGGTATCCGAAAATACTTGGGTACCAAAGATGAAAATAAATAAAATAAATCGTATCATTTTTATAACATAGAAGCTGGATCCACATCAATTAAAATACGAACCCCTTTCCATTTTCGCTCAAAAATTATAAAGCCAATTGTACTATGTATAAATTGGTGAAGACTGCTGATATTTCGGTTTTTAGATTTAATAATCAAATGTACACGCCAATTCCCCTTAATTTTTTCAATAGGAGCTGACGCAGGTCCCAATATTTTATAATTTGAATTTCCCATTAATTTTATGCCAACTTTTTGGGCAAAATCATCTACAATTAATTTATTTTTCCCTATAAATAAAATGCGTCCGATTCGTGAAAAGGGGGGATAGCTTAACTCCTGCCGTTGTGCCAAAGATACATTGTAGAATTTTTTAGTGTTTAAGGCAGCTGCCGTCTGAATATAAATATCGTCCGGATTATAGGTTTGAATGATAGCCAGTCCGGGTTTATTGCGCCTTCCGGCTCTTCCTGCCACTTGGTAAATCAATTGAAACACACGCTCACCCGCCCGAAAATCAGGGAAAAATAATCCGGAATCTGCATTGATTACACCTACTAGGGTTACATTTTCAAAATCAAGACCTTTGGCAATCATTTGAGTGCCTAACAAAATATCAGCTTTTCCATTTGCAAATTTTTCAAGAATTTTTATGTGGGATCCTTTTCCACGCACTGTATCCATGTCCATCCGTAAAATTCCCGCCTCTGGAAATTGTTGGTGCAACACATCTTCTACCCGTTGGGTGCCGGAACCGGCAAAGGTCATATTTTCTGCATTACAATCATTACATTTTGATTCTGGAAATTCAATGGCTTCACAGTAATGACAATGTAAATTATTATCAGTTCGGTGAAAAGTTAATGCCACAGAACAATGTTTACATTTCTTAATTTCACCACATTCCAGACATTGATGAACACGGGAATATCCTCTGCGATTCTGCAAAATAATTATCTGTTCAGATCTTTCCAAACGGTCATTTATTGCTTGAAGCAATGACTTGCTTAATAGTGCATTGCCATCATCAGAGTATTCCTTTTTCATATCAACCAGCTCTACAGCAGGGTAATTTGATTTTCCAAAACGCTTGGTTAGTTTCAGGAGTGTGAATTTTTTTTGCAGGGCATTATAGTAACTTTCCAAACAGGGAGTAGCACTGGTTAAGAGTACAGCTGCATTGGCTTGTTTACCTCGAACCATGGCTACATCCCGGGCATGGTAGCGCGGAGCAGGATTTTCCTGCTTATAAGTTGCCTCCTGTTCTTCGTCAACAATTATGAGTCCCAAATTTTTCAGCGGTGCAAAGATTGCAGATCGAGCACCCACTACCACCGAGTATTCCCCTTTTTTTAACTGCTGCCAAGTCCAGCCTTTTTCAGCCTTTGTCATTCGGCTATGCCAGAGCGCAACCCGGCTTCCAAAAGCTTTCCGAAACCGGCTTGCAACTTGTGGAGTGAGAGCGATTTCTGGTACCAAAACCAGCACAGATTGACCAGCTTCAACGGTGGTCTGTGCCAACTTCAAATATACCTCTGTTTTTCCTGATCCTGTTACGCCGTGCAATAGGTATGGATGAAATCCTTTTCCTGTATTTTGGATGCTGTCAACCACTCCCTGTTGCTCCGTAGATAATTGTATATTTTGAAATTCACCCGGTCCCATTATTTCAAAGGGGTCGGTTATTTGGGGTTGAGACTGCGATTCAATTAATCCTGTTTTTTCTAATTGATTGCAGACTGTGTGGGGTGAAGATACAAACTCGGTGAGGGATGCTGTTTTTATTGGTTCATTAATTTTGGAAAGCGCTTCCAATAACCGTTTTTGGGCCGGCTTTTTATTTTCAAAAGTGGAAATTGCCTGTAATCCTTTTGGTGTTATTTTAACAAATTGAACCTGCTTTGGTTTGTATAATTTCAGAAATGAATTAGGAACTGCTGCTTTTAATACCTGACCCAGCGGTGTGATATAATACTGAGATATCCACTCCAAAGTTTGCCACAATTCTTCAGGAATATGAAGTTCTTTTTCCCGTATAGAATCAATGGTGAGAATTTTCCCTTTATATTCTGAATCCGTATTCAATGCCACAACAAATCCAGCCTGCAATCTTCGGTTGATGGGGGCATTTACACAGGTACCAGGATGAAGGGTACCATTTAGGGAACTAGGAATTTTATAGGTAAAAGATCTAAAGCTGGAAATTGGAAAACTGACCCGAGCGAACATGGGGTTAATTTAGTCTGGGATGACTATGAAATTACAATAGTAACCAAAAACAATAAGGGCAGGAAATATCCTGCCCCTACTATAAATACTCTTGGTGATTATATTAATAATCACCGGTTAAGTTGAATAATCGTGTTTACTTCTCAGCAGTAACTTTCAGCTTTACTCTGCCGCCAAATCCATGTCCCAATTTCACATCCACAAAATATTTGCCAACATGATTAATGGTTTCTTCTATTTCTACCTCTTTTTTGTTTACGGTAAATCCTTTTTCAGCAATGCCATCAACAATCATTTGTGAAGTAACCGAGCCAAAAAGTTTTCCTTCTTCGCCTGCTTTCAACTCAAATTTCAATGAAATTTTGTCTAACTGTTTTCCTAAAGCTTCCAAATTGTCACGGGTTTTGGCTTCCTTTTTCAGTCTGGCATCAATTTCTTTTTCAGTAGCAGCAATGTTTACTTTGGTTGCCTGTTTTGCCCATCCTTTGGGTATGAGATAATTGCGGGCATAACCAGCTTTTACATCTAGTATTTCACCCTCACCGCCCAAACTTTCGACTGATTTTTTTAAAATTATTTTCATAGTATTCTCCTAAAAATGCCGCGGATCAACTGAGTAAGGCAAAAGTGCAATATTTCTCGATTGCTTGATTGCCCTGCCAAGATGTCTTTGGTGTTTTGCACATACGCCGGTTACATGCCCGGGTATTATTTTCCCCTGATCGGTAATAAATTTCCGTAGGGTTTTAAATTCTTTATAATTTATTTTCTGCTCATTATTTTCACAAAAAATACAAATTCTGCTATTACTTACAAATGCCATAATTATTCCTCTTCACTTACTGCGGTAGTCTCATCCGCATTTTCTTGTTTGGATTCGGTCTCTTCTTCCGATGTTGTTTCATCATCAGTAGTTTTTTCCTCATCTGATTCATTTTCAGCTGCTTCCACAGGCTCTTTATCAGCTTTCACTTCTTCAACTTCAGCTGTTTCTTCTATATTATTGTCTTCAGCGTTGTCGGATTCTTTTGTTTCCGTTTCGGATTCTGATTTTTCATCTCCACCTTCTGAGGTCGTCTCATTACTTGCAGTTTCATTGGTATCACCTTCTTGGACTGATGCTTCAGGGGAAGCAGATTTAGTGTTTTCTGTATATGATGTACGCGAATCCCTTCGTTCTGCCTCACGGGATTTTCCTGCTATTTGTGCATCCAAATCTTCTGTCTGTTCCATTACAGATTCTTTTTCTATACTGGTGGTCAAGTATGCCAAAATATTGGGATTATGTTCCAACTCTACTGCAAATTCTCCGGTACACTTTCCCTCTCCATTATAATGAAGCAGTACATAGGTACCATATTTTTGTTTGTCAATAAAATAGGCTAATTTTCGTTTTCCCCAAAGTTCCATTGCCAGGGGAGAACCGCCCATCTTTTTCAGGCTTTCTTCCACACCCATAATGATATCTTTCAATCTACCAGCTTCAAGCGAAGGGTGTACAATATATAATGTTTCGTAATAGTTCATATTTACTCCTTAATAATTTTTTAAAATAAAAACGGTGCGATAACCAATGAAACGACTGACATCAACTTAATCAATATATTCAATGAAGGTCCAGATGTGTCTTTAAATGGATCACCAACTGTATCACCTACCACTGCTGCTTTGTGAACATCAGATCCTTTTCCGTAAGATTCTCCATTTATTTCCGTTCCCTCTTCAATCATTTTTTTGGCATTATCCCAGGCGCCCCCAGCGTTTGACTGAAAGATTGCCATAGCTACACCACTTACTGTAACGCCTGCCAGCAAACCACCTAATGCTTGTGGACCCATATTTACTAAATTACCCAGTAAGCCAATTATAATAGGTGTAGTTACTGCTAATAAGCCCGGCAATAACATTTCCCTAATAGCAGACTGAGTTGAAATTTCAATACATCGTCCATGATCTGCTTTGGTTAATCCTGCTTCATAAGTAGATTTATCTTCATCAGACCAGGAGGATTCATCGCCTTTACCTAATACCTCCAGAGCTGCTTTTAATTCAGGAGTATCTCTGAATTGACGACGCACTTCTTCAATCATTGCCATTGCTGCCCGTCCCACAGCACCCATTGCTAATGATGAAAATAAAAAGGGTAACATTGCCCCAATAAATAATGCTGCCATTACAACTGGTTCTGAAATATTAATTACAAAAGGAGATTCACCCAATTTACTTTTTATGATTTCACTAAATGCAGCAAATAATGCTAAAGTTGTTAATGCTGCTGACCCAATGGCAAACCCTTTGCCAATAGCAGCAGTAGTATTCCCTACGGCATCTAATTTATCTGTACGCTCTCTTACTTCTGCAGGCAATCCTGCCATTTCAGCAATGCCACCAGCATTATCAGAAATTGGACCATACGCATCAACCGCTAATTGGATACCTGTATTTGCCAACATTCCCAAGGCTGCCATTGCAATACCATATAAACCTGCATTATGATGTGCAAAGACAATTGCTCCTGCAATTATGATTACGGGGATAAAAGTTGATTGCATTCCCACGCCTAATCCTGCAATAATATTGGTTGCGGATCCTGTAATAGACTGATCAACTACTGATTTAACAGGTTTAGTACCCGTTCCGGTATAATGTTCTGTGATAAGTCCAATTCCCAGTCCGGCCGCTAAACCAATAAGTGTAGCATAAAATATACCCATGGCATTCGTATCAACCGTTTTGGTAATTAATAGGTACATCACAACTACCATAATTCCGGAGGATCCAAATTCTCCAATATTCAATGCTTTCTGAGGACTGCCGCCTTCTTTCACGGAAACCATAAAAGTTCCAATAATGGAAACAATAATTCCAGCACCGGCAATATATAAGGGGAGGGTAACATAGTCTAAATCTCCAAAAATTGCCCAACCAAGTACCATTGAACCTATAATTGCACCCACATAAGATTCAAACAGGTCAGCACCCATCCCGGCAACATCACCTACATTATCACCTACATTATCAGCAATGGTTGCAGGATTCAATGGATGATCTTCAGGTATTCCAGCTTCAACCTTTCCAACTAAATCAGCGCCCACATCAGCGGCCTTGGTATAAATACCGCCGCCAACTCTTGCAAATAATGCTATTGAAGATGCCCCTAATGAAAATCCAGTAATGGTTTGGATTAATTTTTGAGTGTCAGAAAAAAATCCACATTGGCTATATATAACATATAACCCCGTTACGCCTAAGACGCCTAAGCCTACAACACTCAATCCCATAACAGATCCACCCGTAAAGGCAACATTTAATGCTTTTGCCAGGCTGGATTGTGCGGCATTAGTGGTTCGATTATTGGCCTTGGTGGCAACTTTCATTCCCAGGAACCCTGCCAAAGCAGACGCAATTGCACCAGATAAAAATGATACAGAAACCAACCAGGAATCTCCTTGATTATTTGCTGCAAATGCCAAGAGGCAGGCCACTATTACTACAAAAATTGCCAGCACCCTATATTCAGCTTTCAAAAATGCCATGGCCCCGTCGGCTATACTGGCACCGATTTGTTTCATCCTATCAGAGCCTTCATCCTGATTGTTAATCCAGCTGGTTTTCCAAAATGCATATACCATTGCCAAAACACCTGCACCTAATACATAATATAAATTATCCATCTACACCTTTCTTTTTTGATTTTTCATTAAATTGATTCATTGTTTCTTTAATTTCATGGGAAAGAAAATACTCAATTCCTTCACATGCTTTTTCAATCATTTCATTTACTATTTCTTTTTGACCATCCTTAAATGGTGACAGCACATATTTTTCAGCAGGCCTCATTTCATCTTCTGTTGCAATTCCAATACGGAGCCGAATAAAATTTTCAGACTGAGTTTGATAGATGATGGACTCAATTCCTTTATGCCCGCCAGTACCACCGCCATCTCTAAAGCGGATAGTTCCCAATGGAAGATCAATATCATCATAGACCACTAAAAACTGTTCCGGTTCAACCTTGAAAAACTGCTTTACATCTAAAACCGGCATTCCGCTATTATTCATAAAGGAGGTCGGTTTAATGCAAATAAGGTCTCCTTTTTTTGCCAGGAGATAATCTCCTTTTCCTGCTTGAAATGTCAAAGATCTTTTTTCAGCAAATCGGTTTAAAACCCAGAAGCCGAAATTATGTTTCGTATCTGAATATTTCCTGCCGGGGTTTCCTAATCCCACCAGGACATTCATTATTCAGATCCTGCATCCTTTTCTTTAGAAGCATCACCACCTTCTTCTGGCTTACCTCCACCTTCGCCCTCGCCGTCTGCTGGAGCTTCACCTTCTTCATCCATAAATTCTTCGCCTTCTTCTTCAACCACCACTTCAACTTCTTTCATGGCATGAGTAACAGATGCTAAAACGGTATCTTCAGGTGTCATTAGTGTGAATTTTTCATCGAGTGGAATGCTACCAACATTTATTGCATCTCCCAAATGAAGTTCAGAAATATCTACTTCAACAAATTCGGGAATATCACCAGGTAAACATTGAATTTCAATTTCGGTAGTGGCTGTATTTAATACACCGCCATCTTCTTTAACGCCGATAGCATCACCCATGAAGTTCACGGATACTTTTACAGCTACTGCTCTATCCATTCTTACACCAAAAAGGTCAATATGAAGAACTTCCTCAGTGACAGGGTGGTATTGAACCGATTTAAATAATACATTCTGCTTTTTATCGCCGACAGAAATATTAAAAATCCGCGCTCCAGATTTTATAGCTTCATGAAAATCTCCCTGTGAAATAACTATTGGGGTAGAACTTTCAGAATTGGGGGAATAATATATTCCGGGAATCATTCCATCTTTCCGTAATTGTTTCACGCCTTTTTTTCCCAAACTATCACGTTTATTTAAATTAATTTTATGTTCGTTTGCCATTTTTTATTACTCCTACAATTTAATTGAAATCGCGGAACATGGAACTTAAAGAGGTTCCCTCTACGATTCGTTTTATGGATTCACCAAAAATGTCTGCAACTGAAATAATTTCCAATTTATCAAACTCTTGGTTTTCATACAGTTTAATGGTATCACACACTATCACTTTGGATATAGGTGAATTTTTTAGTTTTTTAATTGCTCCACCTGATAAAACTGGGTGAGTTGCTACAGCAATTACAGATTTTGCACCTTCATTAATGGCTGTTTCAGCAGCATTACACAAGGTACCGGCGGTATCTATCATATCATCAATAATAATGACATCTTTATCTTTCAGGTCACCCACCAAGTTGGCAACTTCAGCCTGATTGGGTTTGGGTCTCCGTTTGTCAATAAGAGCAAAGCCAATATTCAATTTCTTTGCATAGGATTGACTCATTTTAGCAGAACCGACATCCGGTGCTAAAACTACCCCGGACTCTTCATTCAAATTTAACCCCTTCAATTTGTTCAATAAAACCATGCGTGAATACAAATGGTCAAATGGAACATTTGCAAATCCCTGAATTTGTGCAGAATGTAGATCCATGGTTATTATTCTACTTACACCCACTGCGGTGATCAAATCCAGCATAAGCCGTGCAGAAATGGGTACCCGCGGCCTATCTTTTCTGTCCTGCCTGCCATATCCAAAATAGGGAATCACAGCCACAACATTTGAAGCAGATGCTCTTCGGGCTGCATCCAACATGAGCAGAAGCTCTAAAATATTTTCAGCTGGGGGATTGGTAGATTGAATAATAAACACATCTTCATTACGGATGTTTTCTTCAAACGCTACCAAAAGCTCTCCATCACTGAAGGTCTGAATATCCAAATTCCCCATAGGAATGTCCAAATAATCTGCGATTCCTTTTGCTAATTCAGGGTTTGATCTGCCAGTAAATATTTTCATATATGCTGGGGGACAGGGAGTCGAACCCCGATCGCATGGACCAAAACCATGTGTCCTACCATTGAACGATCCCCCAAAATAATTTTGAATAGAATACGAATTTTATAATTTGGATTATTAACGAAAAACGGGAGAAGAAAGAAAGGTCTGGTATTGGGAAAAATCTCCCAAAATGGATTCTGCCTTTTGATGGTTATCAAAGACGCCAAACACAGTCGAGCCACTCCCCGACAGACCGGCATATAAAGCACCTGCATTCTGCAGTATTTCTTTAATTTTTCCAATCTCTGGATATGTTTTTCGGATAACCCGTTCAAAATCGTTGTCAAATAACTCCCATTTCATTGGCTTTGAAAGGGGCGGAAATTTAGGCTGTCTTTTATTAGGCTGCAAAGATTTATTTAATGCCCCATATGCCCAGGATGTTGAAATGTGAATTGTAGGGACAATTAATAAAAAAGAATACTCTTTCAGCGGGGATGGATCTACGGGGGTTAACCGTTCTCCAATTCCTTCTACCAATTGTACGCCTCCTTTAATAAAGAAGGGAACATCCGCACCTAATTCTACTCCCATTTTTTCTAATTCCTGTGGGATAAAATTGAGATTCCAAAGCTGATTCAAAGTACTCAAAGTAGCGGCTGCGTTTGAACTACCACCACCCAGTCCACCACCCATTGGAATTTGCTTTTTCACATGGATAGTAAATTCTGTATCAACCTTTTCCCTTTTTGATCGCAATAATAAATAGGCTTTTGAAATAAGATTGCTGTCATCAGTTGGAACATCTAATCCCCCTGCAGTTAACTTAAATTCTGGTGCCGGAGTAAATTCTAATACATCATAAAGATCTACCTCCACAAAAATGGACTGAATATTATGATAGCCGTCCTCTCGCTTATTCAGGACTTGCAGCCCGAGATTTATTTTAGCGTTGGAGGTATAATGATGAGTATTGATTGTTGAATCCCTAAATATTTGTGAGGGAAAATTACGATTGGTCTTTTAAAAAGGATGACATCTTTTAATCTCTTTAATTTCAAAGAAAGATGCCAACCTATAGAAATATTATTTCCAATTCTCAATTAGCAGCTTAGGAACTCTTTTAAACTCTTTTACATTATTTGTGATTAAAGTTGACTTAAGGCTGAGGGCATGAGCGGCAATGAGCAGGTCTAAACTACCAATTGTTTTCCCTTTTTTCTCCAAATAATATCTTAGATTCCCATATTCCATCGCAGCTAAATCATCAAACGGATATATAACAAAGGGAAGTAAAAAGTTTTGTAGGGCTTGCTGGTTTTTTTCCTGAAATTTACTTTTGGCAATTCCAAATTCAAGTTCAGCCAAAGTGATTGATGAAATACCCAATGAATCCATCGGGACGGATTTTAATTTTTCAACTATGGATGGAGATTGTTTTTTGATAAGATAAATACAAATATTGGTATCAAGTAGTACCATTATTCAAAAACATCTTTTCGATTTTGATTTTCAGGTTGGTTTCTTTCAGACATAAAATCATTAGAAAACTGATTAAGACTATCTTCAAAAAAAGTCCAATGATCTTCTTTAGGGTAGATCATTACAATATTCCCCAGTTTTCGAATATATACATCATCACCTTTAAAGCGAAATTCCTTTGGAAGTCGCACCGCCTGACTTTTACCATTCATGAATAATTTTGCTATTTTCATTTAATACCTCAAATTGCCTGTCAATAATATATATTATTTAGTATATATATTTCAAGATAAAAATTTTCTTGTTTTCCGTAAAATGTAAGTCCTATTTTGAAGTTCAATTTTTAGTCAATATGTATCTATTTCGTTATTATTATTTCATAGTTTTAATTATCAGGCACCTTTTTTATAAGGGAGGTTTACCAAAATCTTGATGAATATGATTTCTGCCCATTCTCCAATAATTTCTAAAACCACACCTAAATTATTAGATCAGCTGAGGATGGCCGTTCAAACCCGTCACTATAGTCGTCGCACCGAAAAGACCTATTCAAACTGGATAAAGCAATACATCCTCTTTCATAATAAACGCCATCCTATTGAATTGGGTGAGGTTGAAGTTAATCAGTTTTTATCCCATTTAGCTACAAAAAGGAATGTTTCTGCTTCTACTCAAAATCAAGCATTGAGTGCTATTTTGTTTTTGTACAAAAATGTGCTGAATAAGGAATTGGGTGATTTTGGGAATGTGGTTCGAGCAAAACGAAGCAGAAAAATTCCGGTTGTGTTTTCCAGAGATGAAATTAGAAATATCTTCTATCATCTGCAAGGTGCTAAAAAACTCATGGCAAAACTGTTATATGGGTCTGGGCTGCGACTAACAGAGTGCCTGAGACTCCGAGTTCAGGATATTGACTTCAACCAAAAATTGCTTGTTGTTCGCAACGGGAAGGGTGAAAAGGACAGGGTTACGCTTTTACCTGAAAAAATAATCCCTGAGTTAAAAAATCACATTAGAAAGGTCCAAAATCTACATGATAGGGATTTAGTTGAGGGAAATGGTTCCACCACTTTACCCTATGCTCTGGCTAAAAAATACTCAAATGCCAATAAGGAATACCGGTGGCAATTTATCTTTCCTTCCATTAAATGCACCTTAGATAAAAATACCGGCGTATGGAAACGTCACCATTTAAATGAACGAGGACTGCAAAGAGCGGTAAAAACAGCTATAAGAAAAGCTAAAATTGAAAAACATGGCGGTTGCCATACATTTAGACATAGTTTTGCAACCCATTTGCTCGAAAACGGTTATGATATCCGAACGATTCAGGATTTACTTGGGCATAAGAATTTACAAACCACTATGGTTTACACACATGTGATGAATAAAGGGCCGC
>JACNLQ010000038.1 GCA_014381415.1 Fidelibacterota bacterium | reverse complement strand
TTAATCCCTTATAGACAGACTGAATATTATTTCTGCTGGGATTGGATATAATCTAACAATTAGTAACACTTTTCGCCGTTTCAAGCCCCCCCTTTCTATATACCAAATTTACATACACCTACTCAGCAGTCGGTTGCCTGGGCAGACTGTATTTCAATAACTGCAACCGTAAAATGGAGACATAACCATGAAAATAAACGTACGTACACTGGTTGATCTGAAACAGAATACTGTATCAGGCAACCTAACAGAAAAAGATCTGGATCACCTTAGTAACTACAGTGAGCAGGTGAAAGAGAAAATAAGAGAATACCGATTCACAGATAAAACGGATGCACTAAAATTCACCCTGGAAGAAGCCTTCCGGACTATTGTCTATCAAACAAAGCTGAAAGCAGGCGAGCCAGTAATGATGGGAACAGAGATTATACCATCAGCTGATCTTGATGATACATCAGATAGTCCAATTATCTATTCAAGACCTGTGCTGTTTGATCAGCTGAAAATACTCTACTGGAAAGATGAACCATTAACACGAATCGAGTTTGATGATGGAGCCGTAGAAAAGGTAAATCACGCACCACTCGAAATGGAATGGGATGGCAGGCAGTATAAGCTTCTCTGCGAGGTTCAGAAGAAGTCATTCTACTGGCCAGATGATGTAGATATTCCAGCGGAATTAACACCCTGGCTTACAAACATACCCCAAGATCGAACCACACTTGGTACGGGACTGAAAAGACAAGGGATTAGACTCAAATCCTTTGAAGGAATAGAGTTGCCCATTGTTCCCCGGGGAACAACAAATGACCTGGGCGTGTGGGTGATGTCAGAGGTACAAATAAAAGCAATATCGGATGAACTTGGATGTAATGCTGAGGCTTCGCAGGTCACCATCTGGTTTGATGATGGCAGTTATTTCAAGGGCACCATCATATCAACCAAATTTTCCGACATGTCGGAAGGAATCTATGGTGGACTGAAACGACCCTCTAAACCAAAGGAGAATCCAGTCACAACCCGTGGCAGTATCATGGATAATTACATTTTGGTACCATGGTCAGCTTCAATCAACCGGCAGCAGACAGATTATGCCGGAATTAACCTGCCTGTACGAGCAGAATTGCCACCAAAGGATCTGTGGCTAAAGGCAACTACTGGCTTTCCTGGCTACATAAACCAGTTCAATGATTGTGTTACATCGAGGGCAGGCAAACTCTTCCAAAAATGCTCTGTGGAAGGTTATGCCGGAAAGGTTGCTGTTGGTGTATCAGAAAAGGCGGTGCAGTTCATCATCCGGGGACCAAAGTTGAAAGATAATGTGGTGGAAATGGCGTGGCTGTTTAATCCGTCATTACCCGTTCACACCGATATCATGAAGGTGAAGGTTCAACTAATACAGGATGATTCGCTGGATGGTAATCTCATACAGCTAAATACCCATCCGGGTAATCGGGATTGGACCCAGTACTGGTACATGGCTTATGCTGGAAGGGACTGCGATGGCGATGGATTCACATTATCTACAGACCCAGACATCCTGAAAAATACCAAGCACTACTCTGATATGGAATGGTTTGATACCACTGCTGTAAAATCGGTAGCAGACAGCGAAACTGAAGATGCGGAAATGGCAATCCGTACAGCAACAGAACGCATCAGGCTGTTTTCCAGTAAAATCGGTGTCTATGATAAATGTGCCCGCAGAATACTTCGTCAAAGTCCGGACTTAATGACTGAGGATTTGCGTAATTCGATATCTGAAGCCATACAGCGATGCATTTCAGCACAGAAGAAAAACAGCGGCGCTGATAAATATCAGGGATATGGGTGGCTATTAAAACAGCTACCTAATGATGCAGATGAATGGCTCTTTAATAACATCCATGATGACTTAGACTCTGTGGGGATTGCTACTAAAAAGTTTCTCACAAGTGAGCTCTATTACCGTCAACATGATGGACAGTACCCCTCAGATAGTCTTGGTGCTATGCTGGATTCAATCTCAATAGTTAAGTCTGAAATGCCACATCACTTCGATGGAGCGGTGGAACTTCTAAACCTCACTCAGTATCCAACACCGCATGCCTATCGTAACATGAAAGCAATGGGCAGGCAGTTCTGGGCGAAGTACCAAGCAAGAGCTAACCATAGTGAGCTGACTAAAGTGCTGGAGTTTATCACCAAAGCCAAAGCCTTATGGTCAAAATCCAGTGATGAGGAGCATGGACTTAGGTTTTCACAGACAGTTAGGATTATTCAGCATATGGCGGAGGATCTGATTGCGGAAGTAGAGCCACTACTAATAATCGGAGCCATGCTCAATTACCTCAATGTGAATCTACTGGGTCATATTCTAACTGTGGATAACCTGCAGAAAGTGGGGCTGATTACAGGGATGTTCCTGCACCTTAATCACAACAATGTGTCCCCGGGTTCACAGATTCCGGGTCATAAACTAAAACGCTCTGTCCATAGTGGATACAGGCCATTTATTGCCGATTGTGACTACAGGGTAGAGCATGTACACCAGATTGGTGAGAAGACCATTGTTAAAGTAGTGGAGGTACAATAATCATGAGAATATCTGAACCTCTATTTACTTATACAACTACCGGCAGACAGGCAGTAGAATCCAAGCTGCAGATCATCCATGGCGAGGATATTACTGTAATTAAAGGTAAATCCTGCTTACAATCAACAGCTGAAAGTCTGGTCGGTCACACACTCAGCCCAAATCAAGTAGATGCGGTTATGGGCAATGTAATCTACCCCGATTGGGGAGGTCAATCAAACCAGATCAGCGAACCCATGGAACTGATAGGCTATGATGCAAATCGAGCCAGTTGTTACCTGGTATTCAAATGAAGCTGGCAGTACTACAGGTACACCTCCGACCTCCCACCATGACCATCCTCCCATCGACCATCGTTGCTGGTAAGGTGAAGTTAAAAAGGATTCTCTGGCTCCGTTGCCTGTTTTATCAGCTTTTCAATAAAAGTGGTGGGGATTAAAATCCTTCCTCCTAATTTCACTTTTGGCAGCTGTTTTCTATAAATGCGACTCCTGAGACTGGCTTCTGTAAGACCAAGCAGATTGCTCAGTTCTGCAATGGTGTAAAACAATTTATCCTGCGTTGCTGTAAACATATATTTCTCCTATTTTAGTATGTGATGTTAATTAAATTCAAGTGTATTGCCATGACGCATCCACTCCATTTTGATTGGAATATCAATGCCGCTACAATCTTTCATCAGCTGTGTTGCCTCAGAGACAGCTAAATCAATATTCTTATCCGTGTAAAATACAAATCCATCATGAATGGGAATATGCAGTCTGCTAAAGCCAAGTCCAGAAGATTTGGTGACAATATCCCTGGTAATTTGTGCACCTTCTCCCTGGATCATATGGGAAAGCCCCACCCTATTGGCAAAACTGCGGTTAATACGACCAGACTTAGTAAGATCACCACACTCCGGGTAGCGGGTGACACCGCCATCATTGGTAAGAGAGCCGGATTGTACAAACTGATTTGTTATCTCCCTCTGGTATTGTCCAATTTCAGGATATAATATATTTATTTCCCTGTGAAAATCATTGGCAATATCTAAAGCAATATCAAATGGAACACCCTGCGCTGTAAGCTCTTTTGCCATTGCCCGGCCATTTGAGCCGTAGGTCATGGCGTACATGGGCTGCTTTACACTACCAATCGTATCCTGTAGAAGTGGTGACAGCTGTCTGTGAATTCTATTAAATATGTTTCCCGGTAGTTCAATATCATCTTTCAATCTGCCGCCAACCTTGTCCGCCAGTAAGCAGAGTTCCTGACTGCTGTAGTCTAAACTAAAAATAGTTCCTTTCTTTAAGTCCTTGTCGTCAAATGGGGTAATAAATGGTACTAATGCCTTGCCCAGATAGACATGGGGATCGCTCTGCAGTCTTCCGGTTTTAAGGGGGTAATATCCAAGCTTTGCTTTATAATAATGGGGCATATAGGTTTTGGGATCCGTATCTCCGGCAAAGAAAGCATTCATGGCAGATTCTTTGTCAAAATGAACAGCATTTGCTTCAAGCTGGGCAAGGCTGTTAATGAAATTATCGGTACCACTGCCAGCGGGTAAGATGAATCTCCAATAATTCTCATAATTATCAGCAATTACAATGGCATCATCTTCCCAGCGAACGGGCTTATGGTTAAAATAAGCAGATATTGAACTGTAGAAATACTTAGAATTAAGGCAGGCTTCCTTCAGCTTTTCAGTTACATTATATTTAGATGCCATCATGGTGTTAGTTTTACCTATTCTCTTGAAATAGGAGCCCTTTTCAACCTCGTATATCCACCCCTTTTCAATGAGTTCTCGAAAGGCAGTTCTAATACTATGCTCCGTGGTTCTGTACCCACAACTTTGAACATACTCAATAGCTGCTCTACGGGACAGGTAGCGGTATCCACCAGATATGAGGCCAGCTATGATATACCGTTCATGGGAACGCCTGCCAGAGAGCGGGAAGTCCGGATGGGCACAGAGCCCTGATGCTACTACAATATGTTTACTCATACTACAGTTATGGCACAGCAGTTTACGTCCAAGCGCAATTACCACAACCAACACCAGCAGCAACACCACCACACACCCACACCCACACACCCCCCCAGAACCACTAGGGGGAGGGCTACCACTTTAGACCCCCTATTATATGGGTGATTTATTCTTGCAACTACCTTGTAATAAGGCAGTTACAACCGCACAGAATTACAATTATTTAACTATTTCAACTATAACATGGAGGTATTCAGTGGAAAACTACTACGAAGAATTCCTGGATGAGATTCAGGAAGCAAAATCAATGGCAGATGCAGATTACCTGCTTGGTAAGGTAGCTGAACTGGACAGCCAGATTGATGAGATTAACAAATCTGCACAAACACAATTGGAACGAATTGGTCTCTGGCAGGAAAGTAGAACTACCTCAATTGAAAAGCAGAAGGACTATTATTTGCCCTTTTTGAAGGCTTATATGGTAAACTCAGGCAAGAAGACAGAGAAATTGGTTAACGGGACACTTTCCTTAAGGAAACAACAACCGAAGATAGAGATTCTTGATGAAGGTTTGCTGTTTGAATCTGGAGAGTTTATCCGGACGAAAACTTCTTCAAGTATTGATAAAGCTGAAATTCGGAATCACATAAAGCAGACCGGTGAGATACCTGATGGGGTAGAGTTTATAGAAAGGGATGATAAGTTTGGGTATAAGGTGACTGTTTAACCAGCTTTTGAAACTGCATGAATTTCAAAGTTCACATTTAGGTTTTGTTTTAATACACCGAAGATATTAGTAAGATTATTCATAGATGGATTTCCTCTTGCTGAGAGCATACGATGTAAACTCTTACTATTATTACTGGTTTTCTTAGCCAATTGCTCAAATCCTATGGTAGCATTTACAATTTCTCTTAGTAGAATTCGTGCAGATTCAGGGTTATCATTAAGAAATTCAGATACAGCTTCATCGAGTAGATGTTTTGCAAACTCTGGATCTTTCTTAAGTCTGTTTTGAATAGTTTCCCTATAATCTCTCGTTAATTGTGCCATAGTTAATCTCCCTTTCTTTGCTTGTATTCTTGAAATAGCAATTTAGCTTTCTCAATATCTTTCTTCTGGCTCTTTTTAACCCCACCACCAAATAAAATGATTAATTGGTCTCCATCTTTAGCTAAATATATTCTATATCCCGGTCCCCAGTTGATTTTATATTCACCAATTCCACTAAACCACTTAATATTTGACAGGTTTCCCGCTTCCATCCTGGAAACTGCAACGGCTACCTTTGCCGCCGCCATGGAATCCAAATCATCAAACCACTTTGCATAGGGACACACACCGGACTTAGCAATATACTCTCTGATTTCCATCAATCAAAGGTAACATATATGCTACTAATAAAACAATATTTATTTACTTTATTATAAGGAGAACCACCCACCATGAAACAGCCACAGAATGGCCAAATATCGACCAAATTTGCCCCTACAAACCACCTTCACAATGTTAGTGATAGTGATCTCCATAATGAGTATTGCAGACGTTTCACTTTGCACGCTGGAGACACCATTTCCTCCTCAGAACAAGCAATTTCCCACCTTAGACTATTTTTACTGGATGACCTGCACAGAGAGAAGTTTCTGTGCATCTTTTTAAACGGCAGAAATCAGGTTATTGATACCGAATGCCTATTCGAAGGAACCCTCACCACTAGCGCAGTCTATCCCCGTGAAGTACTGCGTCGTATTTTACATCACGGTGCCGCCGCCATATTAATTGCTCACAACCACCCATCAGGTAATCCCGAACCATCTCGTGATGATATTTCCATTACAAAGAAACTGAAAGATGCCTGTTCTACAATTGACTGTACCGTACACGACCATCTCATAATCGCAGGTGATTCTTTTACTTCGTTTGCAGATAAAGGATTAATCTAACTCTAAAGTCTATTTTAATTAAAGTCTGCATACCCCTTAATACAATAACCATAATAGGAGAAAATACCATGATTGACTTAAATGAACTGGAAAGAATCGTCATTGGCGATGAACTTCCGGTAGTTGAATGTACCAATGATAAATGTGATAATGTTCAAACCGTAGAATCAGATGCGGACTACCCATGCCCGGAATGTGGTAAGGGGAGGCTAACCAGTCCGCTTAGAATATTGGGGATGATATGATGAAGATAATTCGTATCAAAACCACAGAAATAAATGAAATCGCTGTCCCAGACAATTGCCCCACCAGCTCCATTTCAGAAATGATGGAATTTCTATCCATTTGGGATGCTGACGGATTTGATATTGACAATTTTACAATAGACAGAATTTCCCAGTTTAGGGAAATAATAACACTAACCAATGGAGGTTCAAATGAAACAAACACTACCAGTCAAGAATGGGGTTATGAATAATTTAAGTATTCAAACTACCATGCTTGACCCACAACAAAAGTTAGACCAAGGGAAAGCGGCTGCTAAGGCACTTATGAGTGTAGCAAAGCCAATTTCCATAAATGGGAAGTCATATCTCAGGTTTGAGGATCTGCAATTGATAGCTGCATTTTTCCAATGTACAGCTGGAAGCAGTGATCCTGAATTTGTAGAAATTGAGGGTATCAAAGGATACAAAGCAAATGCCTGCGTCCGCAATAAAGAGGGCACAGTTATTTCGACTGCATCTGCATATTGCCTGCGCGAAGGTCATTGGATAGATAGAGAGAATTTCTCTCTGGCAAGTATGGCTCAAACTCGAAGTGCGGCCAAAGCGTTACGAAATGCCTTTGGGTGGATAATAACACTTAGTGGGTTTGAAGCCACCCCTGCAGAGGAAATGCCATTAAATTCTGACTTCTCAAAACAATCAGATGATTTTCTGGAGGAACCCAACACGGATGAAGAACCAGCGACACACAAACAGCTGAATCTTTTAAGTAAACTTGTGGATTCACCATACTTGGAAAACCAGGAACGCTCTGAACTTTCTGAACTTTTGATGCAGGATATTTCGAAGACCAAAGCCTCTGAAATAATAGGATACTACTACGGGGTGAATGTATTCCGGGATGGTGAGTGGGTTAAGATTAAAGACGGTGTCTTGGATTCACGATCTAACTTGCCCGATTAAAGTCCCAATATGGCTGGCCAGTCACCGCAATACCTGTTACAAAGCACCACCATTGAATTGATGATGCCCGACAGCAAGCGTACTTTTCAGGGTGCAACCTGTCTCGTCAGGCATCAACATCATGGCTTCAGCGTTAATACTGCAGAATTACAATGTAGCTTGAGTAGGAATTCACGATGATAACTCACCATTTTCAGCTGATATCTGTGTACCCGGGTTCACAGGTTCAATTTTAATCAGCTTTTCCACTTTATCCATGAGCTTTTGAAATTCATCTCTATCATTTTCACTAATATAATCTTCAATGTCCATTTTAAACTGCAGGATTCTCATAGATATATCCGGTGTATCATCATCTTCAACTATTTCAGCTTCAATCGATTTTGGAGTACTAAAGTATTCGTTCACTTTCTCTTGTAGTTTTACCCTGGTAGTTTCAGGATTAAATACCATATCGTAAATATCGCTGTATTTTTTAGGATTCTTTACAATATCATCACGGTGTGGTTTGAGTACCCGAATTTTAGTGTAATCGGGCATTTTCATTGAATCATCATCTAAAAGTTCAGGCTTGGTATCTTGTATGAATTTAACTGCCCACATTATCTGATAGGCAGTTTCCCTGGATATATTCAATTTAACTTCACAATATTCTTTAAATGAGTCCACATCAAAGAATAGTTTCCAATGCTCCTTCGATTTGCCAATTGAATCCATCATTTCTTCAATAGCAATTAACTTCTGACCACAATTAATATATGATTGCTTTAATGTTGAAATTGAATCCACTACAGCATCGTGAAGCTCTTTAACTTCATCTTTATAACTATTTATAATATAACCCCGATAAGGTTCATACTCTGGAAACTCCTGATATTCCTTACCATTGACTTGCATTCCCCCTTTTGGTAAATGCTTTGCTTTAGTCTTTTTCTTACCCTTTTTTCCCTTTTTAGGTATGGTTGGATCAATTGGATTTGGATTAAATTCTGTCCTGCCCCATTGCTTGAAGAATATTTTAACATCTTTTTCTTCAGCCTTTTCAATAATCTCTTCAACCCAAGGTAATTCAGTTTTCCTAAGTTTTTGTAATGATTGTCCAGATTCACCACCAATTATCACCCAATGTATATCAGTCAGATCGGCATCTTTTACCGATTCGATTAATGGTTCAAAAGAAATATATCTTATATTTGCTGGTACTTTTCGCAAATCATCAATTCGATAAATTGCATCTTTAATACCTACACTCACTCCAGCCCAAATATTAGGCGTCCAGGTGAAATTGTGAGCAAGCTCAGCCATTCGGTCACTTCTTTTTGTAAGAATCTGATAAGTATGAGGGGTATTATTCATTACATGAAACACCTTTTTCAGGAATTCTAAAGGAACACGCTTATTAAATAAATCACTCATACTACATACAAATACTTTTTGAGGATTCGACCATGAATATGGCGCGGTCAATTCTGATTCAATCGGTTTTACCACTTTAAAAGGATCAGTATATTTAGGTTGCTGAGGGTTGTGGATGTGGCGATTGTGCATCACCTCTGCATAACAATTATCACATTCTTTTGAAAACTTATGACAGCCAACGATGGGGTTCCATGTCTTTTCTGTCCATTCTATTTTAGACATAATTTAATCTCCTATGTTTACTATTTACGGGGTCTGACTATTATACTATTGTGATTAATTCTTATAATTATGACGAATAGTGTTCGACCTTGATTTTCATTTCCACTTTACGCAATTACCATACCAGTTACCAAATACTTACGAAATGGCAGAACTAAAATAAATAATATAATACTTGCATCATATTATATATCGGATTATATTAGACGATAATGAGTAAAATGTGCTCATTTTTACATAATTTCAATTTATGCCATTTTGTCCCATACACTTTTGACATACTTCAATTTATTAGTCTGCCGCTTGGATTATATATTATTTTATCAGCGGTTTAAGGCTTACCATTTATATATTTAATACGGAGTTAAAATGAAACAGTATCAACAAATAATGGAGAAAATTACATCCTCCATAATATCTAAAGATTATAATGCACTATCAGATTCATTAGACCAGGCATACAATACATGTCCCAGATCAGGCAAGTACAAATCAGCAATTTGCTTCGGTTATCAGCATCTAGCGAAACATTCAGGGCTGGACGATCCGGAAGAAGCAGTAGTAGCATTTGACAGAGCAAGGCAGATGTATTCCGATAATAGGGAATTGATGTCTGATGAGGCAGAATATTTCAATTCATACATTAACACTTATGGTAAAGAATTGAGCTCATTGGATTTAGATTTATTCAATAAAACCATTGCACTCATTATTTCATGCACACCTAAATCTGCACAATTAAAAGCACACAAGGCATTTGACTCTGTTTTAGATAACATTCAAAAAAAGCTCTCCAAAATGAACCTTAATTCAGATGAAGCCCCAATTATTGCCCAGGAATTATTAAAATATATAATGCATGACCTATTAGATAATTCTGAATATGATATTCTTAAAGAAACCGTGTATAATTGTAATAACTGTAAAATTAACTATTCTGACCGCATAAATGATATCAACTCAAATGGTACATTATTATTTGCTTCCAAAAGAACAAATAGATTCTGTCCAGAATGTGGTAGCCGCCATGAAAAACTATTATCTGTCAAATCTTTTGCAGAGTTAATTGACTGTAGCCACGAAACAATAAAAAAGTGGGTACAGAAAAGAATCCTTCGATCATTTAAACTTGGGGGACTAGTTAGAATTCCAATATCTGAAGTTGATAGAATTGGCACCTTTTTCCCAAGCATTAATGACTAAAATAGAGGCACAAAAGCGATGAATCAAAATCAACAATCAAAGCAAACAAAATACCCAGGAGTTTACCCTTATGGAGATGAGAAATGGAGGGTTTTTTGGTATGATTGGGATGGATCAAAGAAATCTAAAATACTCCAATGCACCCAAAAACAAGCAGCCACCTGGTTAAATGGGAAAAAACATACTGCCCACAAAATTAAAACAGGACTTGAACAGCCGTCTGGACTTAATAAAGGCCCTGTTAAATTCTCCAAACTATGGGGAATGTTTTCAAAAGATTATAAGTTAAGAGTTAAAGCTGGCACTATAAAATCTGGTTCATTTGAGATATATAAATTCAGCTATTTGGCATTTAAAGATTGTAACCCCGGAATAGTAAATAAAAGGCTGACAAATATAAAAGAATCGGATATTGAGAATTTTAAGATTCATAGAAAAGAGAAAAACTACAGCAACGATGGTACAAATACCATTATCAGAAATCTTAAAACCATATTTAAATATGCTGTTGATAAAGAATTAATACATAAAAGTCCGCTGAAATCTATTTCCTATCTACCTACTCATAATAGGGATGTAAGATTCCTGATGGATGAGGAAATTAACAGTCTGATGGAGGCTTTGAATAATATTGATGAAAATCGTGCATTTGAAAGGGAGGGAAGGGATCTAATTAAGTTTTATCTACATACTGGTGCCCGAGCTAAAGAAATACTTTCTGATTTACTAAAATGGAAGGATGTACAAGAGGATAGCTTAATATTATCCAGCAGTAAAACTGAATCTTCCAGAACAATTATTATAACTGACGGTATTCGTAAAATCTTATCAAATAGGGATAGAAAAAAACCAGGTCCATTTTCAATTGGATATTATGGTGTATACAATAGGGTGAAGTATATATTAAAGAAAGCTAAAATTGAGAATGCTTCTATTCAAACACTGCGTAAAACTGCTGGAGCAATCCATTATAAAACTCACCGGGACATTTTTGCTACCAGCAAATTCCTGGGGCATTCTTCCGTTAAAGTAACTGAATCTCACTATGTTGGGCTTATCCAATCTCTGAAAACGGAATATGCTATAAAATATGATAAAGTATTATCTGATTACTTTAATATATCTGAAAAGTGATACTTATGCCAATATCTACCCTGTTTTTTGTACTAAATATGTACCATTTGTACTAAAATTGTACTACAATTGCCCCTTTTCCAACCCTTTCATACCCTATTGCATTTATCCCTATAAACACAAAAACCTCGTCGCTAAACGAGGCTTCTGACTGTGTGACTCCGGTGCGGCTCGAACGCACGACCAATAGCTTAAAAGGCTACTGCTCTACCAGCTGAGCTACGGAGTCAAAAAATATAGCTCGCCACTCGCAACAGACTGTAGAGTGGTGCACCATGAAGGACTCGAACCTTCGACCAATTGATTAAGAGTCAACTGCTCTACCAACTGAGCTAATGGTGCTAATTTTCAATTCAACAATGGATATATCCATTCGGATACAGCTTAGAAATTTATAAGGTTATTTGAATTCTGTCCAATTAAAAGATGTAGTTTTTTATAAAATTCCCCACATTATGCACTGTAAATTAACCTTATTGCTTTTTGACAATTGGGGGCGTCTTGGTTTCGACGGGTTTATTCGAGCTTTTAGCTGCATGTGGAGGATTTCTGGTTTAACCTCCTTAATCATCCGGGAAACAACCTTAAATGCCGATTACGGCTACGCTGCTGCCGCTTAATTGACGGTAGCTATCTCTTAACGGGCGCGTTTACCGCCTGTTTCTGAGATATCATTAAAAGTAAACTGCTCCAACTCTGCGCCTGGTAGTGTTGGTCAAGAACCCTTAGGGGTACAGGCTGGTCTGATGTGACTGGGGCTGTTCACAATCATTAGATAAGACCTTGAACACAGCCTAAACATGTAGACGCTGACTGAACGATTTATTCGGACGGGAGTTCAACTCTCCCCGCCTCCACAATGAATTATGTATATATTTTAAAATCTCTAAAGGATAATAATTTGTAGGTTCAACAACTGATTTAAAGAGGCGGCTTCAAGAACATATTGCCGGGAAAAGTAAAAGTACCCGGTATCGTAGACCACTTAAATTGGTCTATTTTGAAGAATTTAAGTCGTTGGGAGAAGCACGAGTTCGGGAAAGAGACTTAAAAGGTCCAACGATAGGAAAACACAAAAAAGAACTTGTCAGATCCTTTCCAACGGAAAAATTATTACCATTTATTTAGTGATTATTTATTCGGACGAGAGGCCTCGGTGTAGCCCGTTGGGCAACGCCCTACGGCGAGCCTTCAACTCTCCCCGCCTCCACTAAAATTATTGCACCCGTGGCTCAACTGGATAGAGCACTGGATTTCGGTTCCAGTGGTTATAGGTTCGAATCCTATCGGGTGTACTCCCCATTTCCCCTCGCTAAACGAGGGGTTTTTTTATGATGTATAATTGCCCGGTTAATTAAATAGAACTTTTCTTCGCATCATTCCAAATTTCATCCATCTCTTCTAAATTGGAATTTGAAAACTCTTTACCTCTTTTCTTTAATTCTTTTTCCACTTTGGCAAAGCGCATTTCAAATTTGGAAATAGTCATGCGCAGGGCATCTTCCGGGCTGATATCCAGAAAACGACTCAAATTAACCAGAGAAAATAAAACATCACCCATTTCATCTTTAATTCGTTCAGGATCTTTTTCGGCTACTACTTCCCTCAATTCTTCCAATTCCTCTTCTACTTTTTCCCATACGGGTTGGATATCCTTCCAATCAAAACCCACATTGGCGGCTTTTTCCTGAATTCGTCGTGCACGGTTTAATGCCGGTAATTTTTTAGGAACACCATCTAATAAATTTTCCCGTTTTTTTTCTTTCTGTTTGGCTTTCTCCCAAGACATATTCAGGTCACCATCCTGATTGCCATTTTGTTTATCAAATACATGAGGATGGCGACGAATCAGTTTTTCAGAAATATGTTTAATTGAGTCCGCTATTTCAAATTGTCCGGCTTCACGTGCAAGTTCTGCCTGAAAAAGAATATGCAGGGTTAAATCACCTAATTCTTCTTTTAAGGTGGATATGTCCCCTTCCTCTATGGCTTCTATAATCTCATAGGTTTCTTCTAAAAGGTAGGGTACTAGTGATTCAGAAGTTTGTTCTCGATCCCAGGCACAACCATCGGGAGCTCGTAATTGACGCAGAATTTCAATGAGCTCATCAAAATTTATAGCCGCCTGCTTATTAATGATTTCTTTCAAGAATTAATTTGTATTTTTATTTTGCCAATTCGGTTATTTTCAACTGTTTGAACAGTGAAAACCATATTATTAAATTCTACCTTTTCGCCTTTTTTGGGGATATCGGTTAAGATGTCCAAGATGAAGCCGCCTAGGGTATCATAATCCCGTTCCTCTGGAAATTCAATATCTGTTTCTTCCTGTAAATCATAAATGGTGAGTGAGCCATCTACAATGAAACTACCATCCGATTGCTTTAATACATTGGACTCTTCCTGATCATACGGGTCACGAATTTCACCCATGACTTCTTCCACAACATCCTCCAATGTAACCAGTCCCTCCGTACCGCCCCATTCATCTACCACAATTGCAATGCTGGTTTTTCGTAATTTGAACTCTTTCATTAAATCATCAATTGGTTTGGTTTCTGGAACAAAAAATGGCTGACGTGCTAAAGTTTGAAGATTGACGTTCGGTCGAGAACCCATGAGGTAAGGAATAATATCTTTGGCATAGAGAATCCCCTTTATATTGTCAATAGTCTCTTTATAAATTGGGATTTTTGAAAATTGACGTTCCCCAATTATATCCATAGCCTTATCAATACTTTCATCGGACTTCAATGAAACTATATCCACCCTGGGCGTAATAATCTCACCAACTGTTTTTTCCTTAAAATCGAAAATGGATTGAATCATATCAGATTCTTCCTCTTGGAGAGTCCCCTCTTCTTCCCCCAATTCTGCCAGTATGATTAATTCTTCTTCAGAATCAAAAATCTTCTCTTTCCTGAATGGGAGAACTTTAATTACAACATTTGTAATTGCATTGAACCCCTGGGCTATAGGACTTAAAATAAACATCATTACTTTTAGGGGAGTGTACATTCTTAATGCAAATTCTTTGGAATTTTTTATGGCAATCATTTTTGGTAATATTTCTCCAAATACCAGGATAACAAAAGATACAATCAACACTTCCATTAAAATTAATGTAGATTCACTCCATTTATATTCATCCGCAGCATTGGCAGTTATGTATGCCGCTATAAAGGCAATAGTTACATTAACAATGGTATTGCCAGTAAGCAAAGAAACCAATAAACGTTGAGGTGAATCTAATACAGATTTGATTTTTTCGGGGGTTTCTTTTCGGTGTTTACGGATGTGAAAATATGCTGTCTCCGTTCCTGAAAAGAATGCTGATAAAATCAGCAGAAAAATAAAAATTATTATATATTCCACTGCTTAGATATGGTCAGCGCTAATTGTGTTTGAAAGATAATAATCTTCTAATTTGGTCATTTTAATTTTATCTTCAGAAGTTTGATCATCAAAACCGAGCAGATGGAGAACGCTATGAATAATGACCCTTTTACATTCTTTGTCAAAATCCTGATCATATGTTTTTGCATTTTCAGCTACTCTTTCCAGACTAATATAAATTTCGCCATCCATAGCTTCACCCTTTTCTTCTAAATTAAAAGAAATCGTATCTGTTAACATATCCACAGAAAAATATTCTTTTTTCAATTTTCTGAGTTTTATGTCAGTGGAAAATATTATTGTTACGGTTGCTTCTGAATGCTCAAAATCTGTAAGAATATTTTCGCAAATGCTGGGTATCCAATCTTCCTCAAAATTAGGCAGATCAACTCCATCACGCTCCAATTGGACAGTAATCATACAGATTGCACAGAATTGATTAATTCTCTGGCAATTATCATGCGTTGGACTTCGCTGGTTCCTTCTCCAATTTCTAAAATTTTTGCATCCCTGAAAAAGCGCTCAACATCGTATTCTTTTATATACCCATAACCGCCTAAAACTTGAATGGCTTCGGTAGTTACCATCATGGCTGTTTCGCTGGAAAAAAGTTTTGCCATGGCAGCTTCTCGAATTACCGGCAAACCCTTGTCCTTTTTCCAGGCGGCATAATAAACCAGATGACGGGCAGCCTCAATTTGGGTTGCCATATCTGATAGTTTAAATGAGACTCCCTGAAATTTATGGATGGGTTTTCCAAATGCTTCCCTTTCTTGTGAATAGGCCAGAGCTCTGGCAAATGCACCCTGTGCTGTTCCCAATCCCAATGCTCCAATAGTAATCCTTCCACCAGTAAGTGTTTTTAGAAATTGTTTAAATCCTTTAGATGGATTGCCTAAGACAGCAGACTTGGGAATGTGCATATCTCTAAAAAATACCGAACGAGTATCAGAACCACACCATCCCATTTTCTTTTCTGGATTACTTAAAGATAAACCTTCAGTATCCGCATCAATTACAAAAGCGGATATTCCTTTTTCTTCTCCATCCTCAATCATAACAGCTGTAAAAATCATAACGGCTGCTTCGCCGGCATTGGTACAGAAAGCTTTTTCACCATTTACTATATATTCGTCACCATTTAATACGGCACGAGTTTGTGTATTGCCTGCATCGCTGCCAGCGTTTGGTTCGGTGAGACCAAAGGCTCCAATTTGTTTTCCTGATGCCAAACCAGGCAAATAGCGTTCTTTTTGTTCTTCCGTACCGAAAACGGCTATAGGAGCAGTTCCTAAACTGGTATGTGCCATCATCGTGGCAGCGGTAGATGGGCAGACTTTTCCAATTTCTTCAATGGCGATAACCAATGCCAAAGTGTCCATTCCCGTACCCCCATATTTTTCATCCCAGGGGATTCCCATGAGCCCCAGCTCTGCCATTTTCTTTACGGATTCATGAGGGAAACCTCCCTTTTCATCCAATTCTTGGGCAAGGGGTTTCACTTCATTTCGGGCAAAATCCCGAACCATATCTCTGAGCATTTTATGCTCCTCTGTAAAATATAAGTTTTCCATTTTTCTCTATTTAACTTTAGTTATTACCATTTCATTATTGCCGAAGCCCAGGTGAAACCTGAACCAAAGGCTGCCAAAACCACAAGATTACCATCGTTAATTCTGCCCTCATTAAAGGCTTCTGCAAGGGCTATGGGAATGGTGGCGGCTGTAGTATTTCCATATTTATGGATATTTGAAAATACCTGCTCATTGTTTAATCCTAATTTCTTTTGCA
>JACNLQ010000072.1 GCA_014381415.1 Fidelibacterota bacterium | reverse complement strand
AGAAGGTCCCAAGGGTTGGGCTGTTCGCCCATTAAAGCGGCACGCGAGCTGGGTTTAGAACGTCGTGAGACAGTTCGGTCCCTATCCTCTATGGTCGTAGGAAATTTGAGGGAATCTGCTTCTAGTACGAGAGGACCGAAGTGGACGAACCTCTAGTGTGCCTGTTGTTGCATCAGCAGCATTGCAGGGTAGCTACGTTCGGCAGGGATAAGCGCTGAAAGCATATAAGCGCGAAACCCATCCCAAGATAAGATTTCCCTTCCCACCTCGGTGGGACTGAAGACTTCCAGTAGAATACTGGTTTGATAGGTCACAGATGTAAGTGCAGTAATGTACTCAGTCGAGTGATACTAATTAGTCGTGAGACTTAATCAATTTTTATTTTTCCGATAGACTTTATTTCAGTTTGTATATAAACTCACAAATCTTTTCCGGTGACAATGGCATAGAGGTCACACCCGATCCCATTCCGAACTCGGAAGTTAAGCTCTATAGCGCCGATGGTACTGCACGGGAGACCAGTGTGGAAGAGTAGGACGTTGCCGGTCTTTTTAAAAGCCCCTGACTAATGTTGGGGGCTTTTCGTTTTAATAGTAAAACCTTTTGTTGTTAATTACAAACAATATCCCTTTGTCTGCCTGAAAAAAAGCCCCTAATTTTTGTCCTGAAAACCATCAATTGAATTCTATTTTATCATGGGTATCCATCGAATTAAATCTTTTCTCAATATTATACTTCTTGCATGGGGTTTTTCTGCCGAATGCACTTGTTGTTTAACCGAGAAATATTTTAACGAAAATATATTAAGTTATCCCTTTAGTTTTTTTAACTCAGGTGCTACTACACTTCAACCGGTATTATACCGATATGATATTAATACGGATAATTGTGCTTCCAATTTATCAATCGAGGTAGAATATAAAATATTTACCCCGGATTTGGGTATAAGTTCATACGAAACATTTTACACGGGTAAAATTGTATTAAATGATCAGATTCCCCTCAAGTATTTTACCAATAATGAGATTCAATTTGCCTCAGGACCAAGTATTTCCGGAAATGCTAAATTGGAATCCCTCATTTCTAATATCAGTCAATCAGGGAAATTGCCCAATGGAAAATATTTAATCCATATTACCTTAAAAAGTAATGATGAACCAATTTTCAAAGTTCCTGCCAATATAATTGATGTTCGATCTCCCGAAACCTTCGAATTATTATCACCGGGTGGTTCCTTATCAGATTTATCGAATTCATATACGTTTAGCACTACACCATTATTTACCTGGTTTTCAGATTACTGTCCCTCTTGTGAATATGCCATCAGAGTTTGTGAATACAATCAAAATAAACATGAATCATTAGAAGATGCCTTGGTGGGGTGGTCTCTCGTCCCCATGGATCAGTCACAAGATTATTATTTAATGGGGTTGAATACTCAATCATTCCAATATCCAACCGTTGGTCATATAGATTTGGAAGTGGGGAAATATTACCTTTGGCAGGTCCGCCGTTCGTTCAGTACTGCTCTGGAAGTTCATCATGATTATAGTGGTATTAATGTGTTTGAAGTACGCTCACCGGATAAATTACAGCTTGATTATTCTGACCCCTATTTATCTGTAATTGAATCCATAATTGGTACGGACAAATTTTATTTATTATTTAGTCCAGGAGGAGAATTAGAACGATTCACCACTGATGGTGATGCGATTTGGATAAATAATGATGAAATTAATATTGATGCATTGCACTCCATATTATCGGAGATAAAAGCAGGAAATGCCAAATTGGAAAGTGTACGCATTAAATGAATAAAATTATTCCAATTATTATCATCCTTCATTTAATAATGGCAAACGAACCAATTGCAGTTGTTTCCAAAATCAGGGGTAAAGTCCAACACAAAATGCTTGATGACAATAAGTATAAATCCAATATTCGGGTGAATTCTCCCATTTTTTTAGAAAGTCAAATCCGGACAGAGGATAAAGCATTTGTAAAAGTTGTATTTTTAGATGATGGTACATCAATTTCCATGTATTCTGGCAGCGAAATCATAATTAAAGGTGAAATTGATAAACGGATGATCTCCAAGCAGATTGAATTAATTACGGGTATAATCACCGTAAATGTGACAAATCAGGCACTTGGAGAATTCAAATTAGTGACCCCTAATTCAGAACTTACCTGCCTTGAATGTGGATTTTGGCTATTGTCAAATCCGCTAACTGGTGACAAATTCATAAAAGAGAGCGGAGATATTTCCATTTGGAATCCATCAATGAATCGAACAGTGGTATTAGTCCCTGACACCACCATTATTTCTTTAATAAATAAGGAGTTTCAAAAATATGAAACCCCTGTTACGGATATAAAATACTTGGAGTCCCTTATGTTAGAAGTAGATGAACGGACTCTACAATATAAAAAAGAAGGTGAAGATGATTCGTTAACAGAAAAAGTGACAAATGTATTAGTCATAAAATTGAAGAATGCTGCTAATGTTGAGCGTGAAATTATTTTGACCTATACACAATAAATATTATTGTTATGAGTCCGCTCCGACAAGGTTTAATTGGGCTACCTACCAGCCATCATTCTTCGGGAGTAGGCGGGAAGCCAGGCTTTTTAAGTATGTTTATCCCCCAAGCTAAAGCATGGGGTAAGTGTGTTAATATCAAAATGATATGGAAAACAATTACCCCGATCTTCAGGGCGGGGATAGTAGAACAAATTAACATTATAGAGGTTTTAACCCCTTTTTGGATTGAAATTTTGCATTTTAGAAAACATTTAATTTTAGTTCTGGCATTATCTTCCAACATTTTTGGAAATATCATTATTCATGAAAAAGTAAATTCATCGCCCTATGGAATATCAGTTCCTATTAAAGCATTTTTAAATGTGAGTGAAACTGATGTTCACCGTTTTTCATTATTATATCGCCCTATGGGAAATATTGAATATATTGAAGAGCCTTTATCTCAAATGGGAGCATTTATGTATTTGGCAGAAATTCCCGGTCATTTCGTAAAAAGAGAAATTTTAGAATATTATTTATTATTGGAAATGTCGAATCAAACCAGGGAATATTTTCCATCGATTGATGCCCCAAGTAACCCCATTCGCATTCACATAGATACGCCTGATTCTGAACAATTATTAGAAGATACATCATCGGAACAAATTCGTGATTTTGACATAGAGGGATTAACACCAAACGTGGTTATTATCAGTCCTAAGCCTGGTGAGAGAGTTTTACGTCAAGATTTATTTATTGCTTTATCCTATTTCCCTACCAAGGATGTTGATCCGGAACGGGTGAAGGTGTTTTTGGATAATAAAGATGTAAGCGAAAAAGCCCAAATTGATTCAACCTATTTATCCATTCCCAGCGATGCTATTACACCTGGATTACATACTGTCCGTGTGAATATATCCAACATATATGGTCAAAAATTTAACGATTTCAGTTGGAGTTTTACTGTAATTCCTGGAGAAGTAATTGGTTTTGGTACCATTAAAAAACAGTCCAGTAGACTTTGGGCAAACTATACGGGCGGTAGGATGAATAGGTCAATCATAGATATTGGAGAACTAAATTATAGTTATAATGTTGATTTAGACTGGCTACAGATGGAGATGATGTATTCAAAATCAAGCCTTGAAAATGTTAATAGCCAGCCCAAAGATCGATATTATATATTTTTTAAAAATGATTTTATGAAAGTAAAATTGGGAGATTCATACCCGAATATTGATGAATATGGTTGGAATGGGAAACATATCAGAGGAATCAATTTTATCTTTAACAGAGGTCCAATTTATCTAAATTTTGTAAATGGAAAAACCAACAGAGCTGTTCAGGGAGATCCAGCCCAAAGCGCCATGATAATTTCAAATATTGATTCAACTTTAGATGACTGGACTATTGGAGTAAGTCGGAATAATTATACTTTTCAACAAGATGTATCAGCTACGAAACTAAAATTAAATTTTGGAAAAAAAGGATTTTTGGATATTAACTATATTAAAGTTCAGGATAATATTTCCACAGTATCTGGAGAGATTAATAATGCTGTAATAACCTTGCCAGATAGCTTGGTGCCCAGAATAAATCCTCAATTAACCCTGGATGAATATTTTATTAATACGGGAAATAATTACACTATCAGATTTGACAGCCTAATGAATAATTATCAATCTATATTTAATAATGTTGATACCGTGATCTTTCCAGCCGATAATTGGGTGGGGAAAAAACCTAAAGAGAATTTTATACTTGGCTCTAATGTACAATTTGGGATTGATGATTCAAGAATATTAATAAAAAGTGGATTTTCACTCAGTCTTTTAAACCAAAATAAATGGAATAATATTGAAAATATAAGCGAATTGGACAACCTTAGTTATGATATACCAAATGATGCACAATTTTTTGAATATATAAATTTGGATACCAGTTTAGATATTTCCCAATATGGATCAATTATTAATTTTGGTGAAAATGGGCAGCCTTTGATTCCCTTTCTGTTAAAGAATGATACTTTAACAGTAACAAAGTTTTTAAATCTATCATCATTAAATAGATATAGTAAAATACAATTACGATATTTAGGACATCGAGTTGAACTGGGTAAAAAACGACATGGTCCGGATTATTACTCCATTTTGAATCCATTTATCAGGACAAATTACCAGGAGAATTATATTTCTGACGGCGTAAATTTATTTCAGAATAAATTATTATTTTATTACAAAAAAAGTAACATAAAAGAGGGACTTTATAGCGAACAAGCATCCTCCATTAAAACACAGAAAAATTTGTTCAACATATCATTATATCCTGGCTCAGGATTACCCACCTTTAATTTTGGATTCTTATCATCCCATATATCCAATGGACTAAAAAAACTTAATATTATTTCCGATTCATCATTTGTAATTAATGAAGGAATTGTAACTGAGACACTGATTACGGATACACTTGACAGTCGAATTGATTTAATTTCAAAACAATTCAATATTTCCATGACGAATCAATTTAGATTTTTTGGCGATCAGGTTGTAAGTCTGAATTTATTACGAATTATTCAAGAAGATTTAATTGCAGCAAGTCCAATTCAATCCACTGGATATTTCCCACGAAATGCTTTAAGTGAGTCCTATGGAATAAACCTAAAAACTGTTTATAATAACTATTGGGAATCAACCCTTTATTTTAATTCCAGCAGTTATGAATTTGGGGAAATGGAACATAAGGAATTTCTCGAACAAGAATTTGATAATTATCAATTAAGGTTAATTTATTATCCAAAAAATATAGTCGAAAAATTAATTTATGGAATATATTATTCAACAGGTCAAGGTGCCAATTATCTAACACAGTATAATTTTAATTTGGGTTTGACATCCGAGCCTTTTGAAAAGGTCGAATTGAAAATGTATTTAGATTACCGTATTAAATATTTAGGGGCAGAAGAAAAAAGCGCTGATGATATCTTTTTCAGAGCAAGTATAGATTATCACATTAAATAAGGAATATTAGGATGGCAGATACAGAGGATAAAACTAATCAGAAAGCAAAACCGGAAGAGATAACACCGGAAGCTGAAGAAATTCAGACAGAGCAAACAGATGCAGTTTCAGAATCCGACGATTCAGAGAAAAAGGACAAACCAGAGGGTAAAGTAACAAAATTTATCAAGTCCATCCTACCTTCAGTCGGTATTGCGATAGGGTCTATTCTAATAGTGTATCTATTGCATTATTTCGGTGCATTTAATACGCTTGAATTAAAATTATATGATTTAAGGATGAAACTTCGGGGACCCATATCAGGGACAGAATCCAATTCGGCTTTACCTCAGGCTGAAGGGTTTATTGATTTAACTGAACCGTTTAGGGATACCAATAAAAATGGAATCTGGGATGATGAGGAGATTTATACTGATACAAATGGAAATGGGAGTTATGATGAACAAGAACCATTCATTGATGCAGGGAATGGAGTCTGGGATGAAGGAGAGCCTTTTGTGGACCTCGATGGGAATGGTGTATTTGATGAATGGGATGAATTTGAAGATAAGGGCAATGGCGAGTGGGATGCAGCCGAGGAATTTACCGATGTTAACAAAAACAAAATTTGGGACGGTGAAAATAAAATTTATGATGAGGGAATTGATTCACAAAATTCAGAAGGGGTTGGGTGTTGGGTAGAGGAATCATGTGCTAATAGCATTCATGATTCGGATGAAGAATTTACGGATTCTGGAAATGGAAAGTGGGATGATGATGAACCTTTCAAAGATAAAAATAATAATGGCATCTGGGATGACGCTGAGCCTTTCCGAGATGATAATGGGGATGGTAAATGGAATGTTCCCGAACCCATAATGGACAAGAATGGTAATGGAACCTGGGATGACAGCGAAGTATTTACCGATATCAATGGAAATGGACGATGGGATGTTGCGGAAGATTTTAACGATAAAAACGAAAATGGTAAATGGGATGAAGGAGAAGAGTTATTTGATATTGGAAATGAAATATGGAATGAAGGTGAAGAGTTTGTGGATATTGATGAATGTGAAAAAATAGGTGAGGTATGCCATGATCAGGTTTGTGTGGAGTACAAAGATTGTCACGATATAAACCAAAATGGAAAGTGGGACGATGGGTTGGATGTAGTAATCGTTGAAATTGATGATGAATCATTTCGTCTAATAAATGAACCCATGCCTTACAGTCGTGGAACTATTTGGTCTCGAGCAATCAGGAATTTGGCAGATGCCGGTGCAAAGGTAGTAACCATTGATATGATGTTTGATAAACCCGACCATCAAACTCAAAATATTAAAAGTTATATAGAGAATCAGGGTGTCGCAGGGTTAGAGATAAAAGAAGGGGATCAATTATTAATTGAAGCCATAGATTATGCTCGGTCTAAGGGAACACACGTAATTTTAGCTTCAGCCCGAAAAGTTGAACCAACCCGATATCCACCAGATTATTTACTTGAACCAACTCAACAACTGATTGAAACTGAACACAAACAACATACGGGTCTGGTAAATATCAATACAGATACCGATGGCTTTTATCGTCAATATGGCATATTTTACTCCATATCTGGTGTTCAATCTATGAATTATACTTTAGGAATAGAATCGGTTCTTAGATTTCTTGATATTGAAGAAAACCCTGATCCCGTATTTGATGCAGAAACAGGGGAAATTACTATAGGACCGCTTCAAATTCAAAGTTATGGAGTGAGTAATACATTTTTATTGAATTACCTGGGACCGGTATCTGGTGAATTTAAAACTTTCAATCGCTATGCATTATCAAATATTGTTGATACTCAGGATTATAATATAGGCGAAGGTGAATTCAATCCTGATTTTGGTGAAATGGATTATTTTGAAGACCAAAATTGGATGGATAAATATATAGACCCTATCATGGCTCCAATTTTTGAATCCCAGGGATTTATAAACCCTTTTAAAGGGAAAATTGTAGTTTTAGGAACATCACTTGCAGAAGATCAGGATATTAAGCCAACCCCATATCTGAGTTATGGTGAACAAGACTATCTCATGCCTGGTGTAGAAATTCATGCCAACGCAATTCAACAAATGCTGAATTCAGATTATATTCAGATGCCAACTGGAACATTAGAATATAAGACCCGATTTAATAAGGACCATCTACTCATCATTTCACTTTTTATAGTTGTTACGTTACTCCTGGTTACTAAAACTCCTCCAGTTTGGGGATTTGTAATTATGGCAGTGGAATTGATAATTTGGGTTTCTTACGCTGTTGGTGCATTCTTAACGGATTACCTATGGTTGTATAAACTCATTGCTGGCGAGGGAATAAATGTTCCGGGATTAGGTGAATCGGCCATGATTCCAATATTATTTCCAGCAGCTGCAATAATCCTGCCCTATGGATTTAATCTTACCTATAAATTATTTACGGAAGGTCAGGACAAAGCATTCTTGAAAGCATCCTTCGGTAGTTATATTTCACCAGAACTTATTGATCAAATGTTTGAATCTAAATCTGCACCATCATTGGGTGGTGAAGAAGGATATAATACTGCATTCTTCTCTGATATTGCCAGCTTTTCAACATTTTCAGAAAAACTAACAGCATCAGAACTGGTGGAATTGTTAAATGAATATTTGAATGAGATGACAAATATTTTATTAGGGAATAAGGGTACCTTGGATAAATATATTGGAGATGCTATCATTGCATTTTATGGGGCTCCAGTTCAAACAGAAGACCACGAGTATTTGGCATGCCTTACCTGTTGTCAAATGAACGATAAATTGGAAGAACTCAGGCAGAAGTGGAAAAGTGAAGGTGATAAATGGCCTGAAGTTGTTCATAATATGAGGCATAGAATTGGTGTGAATTGTGGTTCTCTGGTTACAGGAAATATGGGTTCAGATATGAGAATGAATTATACCATGATGGGTGATACGGTAAATCTCACCGCCCGATTAGAATCGGGTGCAAAACAATATGGAATTGAAACCCAAGTCGGAAGTAAAATTTATGAAGCTACCAAAGACAGGTTTACCTATAGAATGTTAGATTATGCAGTAGTAAAAGGTAGAAGTGAACCCGAACGAACCTTTGAACTCATCAGCGAAATAGGTAAAGAACCGGATGTCTATAAAGAGTTGTTACCTGTTTGGGATAAAGCGATTGAATATTATACCAATCAAGATTGGGGTGATGCCATTAAAGAGTTTAAAAAATGTGATAAACTTGAAGAAGAATACATTGGTCGTCCAACCACACCTTGTAAGGTATATATTTCTAGATGTGAGGTGTTTAAAGAGAGTTCTCCTGGTAAAGATTGGAATGGTGCCTTTAAATTAACCTCAAAATAATGGATTCCAAGGGTCATATTCTCTGGGCGGATGATGAGATAGAAATGCTGAAGCCCCACATTCTTTATCTTGAAAATAAAGGCTATGAGGTCACACCTGTTAAAACGGGTGAGGATGCCATTCATCTCTGTGATGAGCAAAATATTGATTTGGTTCTACTGGATGAAATGATGACGGGATTAGATGGACTTACCACCTTAAAAAAAATAAAAGATAAGCACTCAACCCTTCCAATTATTATGATTACCAAAAATGAAGAAGAATGGCTCATGGAAGAAGCCATTGCTGCTCAGATTACTAATTATCTCACCAAACCAGTAAATCCCAGCCAAATTCTTATTGCCTGTAAAAATGTATTGGAATCGCGAAAAATTCAATCCGATTGGGTGGCAAAGGATTATTTACAGTCATTTCAGAATATTGCAGAACAAATAGACCAGGCTAGCAGTATTGAAGATTGGTATTCCATCACCGATAAATTAACGGACTGGTTAATAAAATTTGATAATTTAGGTGATCAGGGTTTGGGTCAGTTATTAGAGGAGCAGTGGAAAGAAGCCAATCAGCATTTTACTAAATTCATTGAGACACATTATGAAGACTGGCTCCATACTGAAGAAAAACCTCTAATGTCTCCTGATGTAATTCCTTCCTGGATGCTGAAAAACTTACAAAGTGATGAAAAAGTAGTATTGGTACTTATGGATTGTCTGCGGGCAGATCATTTGAAAGCTATGACCAATCAATTAGCGAATGTATTTCACATAAATACGGAATATTACCTATCCATTTTGCCCACGGCAACGCCCTATTCACGGAATGCAATCTTCAGCGGGTATTATCCTAATCAACTGCAGAAGGAATATAGCGATATATGGCAGAAAATGTGGCAGGATGAATATAGTATGAATCGCTTTGAAGATCAGTTTCTCCGGGATCAATTAAATCGCTTAGGATTAGAATCAAAATCCGTCCATTACCATAAAGTGATTACTTATGAAGAAGGGAATAAATTGGAAGCCCGAATTGGTGAATTTAAAGAAGTGGACTTCCTCGCTTTGGTGATAAACTTTGTTGATATATTAGGTCACTCCCGGTCTGAATCGGATATTCTCCAGGAAATGTTACCGGATGAATCTGCTTATAGGAAGGCAGTATGCGCCTGGGTCGAAAATGCCTGGCTCATGAATGTTTTAGAAGAAATAAGTACGTGGGGACATACAGTTTTCATCACCAGTGACCATGGCAGCACCATGGTTACAAAGCCAGTCCAAATTAAAGGAGACAGAGATACATCTACAGGTATTCGATATAAATATGGCAAGAATATTAAAATGCCAGATAAAACCGGCTTAACTATCCCCGATCCAGAAAGATTTTTTCTACCTAAGCATGATACAAATACCAATTATCTCATTGCAAAGTCGGGAAATTTTTTCATTTATCCAAATGAGTACCATAAGTTTGCTAACCGGTATAAAAATAGCTTCCAGCACGGAGGTATCAGCCTAGAAGAGATGGTGGTACCCATTGCTGAATTAAAAGGGAAAAATGGATGAAGTCGGGTTGGGTAGGGGGTAAAACCAATTCTGCTGAAGCCACATTAAAATCAGGTGAACATTTTGCAGATTTTTTAGAAAAAGGAGATGTGTTTGCATTTATTGGGGAATTGGCTTCCGGTAAAACAACTTTTATAAAAGGGATTTTAAAAGGACTTGATTATAATAAATCTGTTACATCTCCTACCTTTACGCTGGTGAATGAATATGATGCTAAATATCCAATTATCCATATCGATTGTTATCGAGAAGATGAACTTGAGAGATGGATTAAATTAGGATTAAATGACTACTTTAGTGAAGAAAACATTGTTATTATTGAATGGGCAGATAAAATGAAGTCTCTTTTACCCGAAAATACAATCAAGGTTAATTTTAGTCACAAAAGTTTAAATTCAAGAGAAATAATATTAATAACCCCATGAATATTTTAGCCATTGAATCTGCTTCTACTATTTGTGGTGCAGCATTGTTTTTAAATAATGAATTGGTAGAACTTGACGAAATTAATCAACCTCGAGTTCATGGTGAGCGCCTTCCGTTGGTGGTGCATAATTTGCTTTCGAACCATTCTATTGATGTAGCTGATTTAGATGGTATTGCAGTTTCATCTGGTCCCGGTTCATATACAGGCCTCAGGATTGGTATGAGCCTTGCAAAAGGATTAGCAATGGCAGGAAATCTTCCCCTCATCCCCGTTCCAACACTGGAAGTGATGAATAAAGGTATTACAAAAGAGGGGGTATATTGGATTCTCCTTCATTCACATAAAAATATGGTTTTTGCTCAACAGTTTAATTCAGGTAAACCAGACTCTGAAATTGAATGTGAAACATTAGACCCTAAAAAATATTTTCCCCGATTCGGGTTTAACCTGGATTCAATTTGTAAACCAGGTGATTATGAAATAGCACCAATGTCTGCCCAAAATGTAGGAGAGCTTGCCCTTAAAAATTTTGATAAATGGGCAAATAGTGAATTAAGCCATATAATCCCAAATTATGTAACCAGTTTTAATGTTGGTTAGGGAATAAGAAATTGATCATTTCTACTCAATTAAGTCAGTTGGATGAAATAATTGCAATCGAAAATATTTCATTTGAAAAACCATGGACGCGGAGCCAGATTAAGGATGATATCCAAGCAAATATCAATTCTGAAAATTGGGTATTTATTGAAGATGAAAAAGTAGTTGGATATATTTTTGGGTGGATAATTCAAAATGAATTTCACCTGTATAATATTGCAGTTCATCCGAACCATCAGAGAAAAAAAATTGCCAGGAAACTCATCCAGCATATAATTTTAAGAGTTGCAATTCAAAAAGTAAATGTTATTTTATTAGAGGTGAGCGTTAATAATATTTCCGCTCGAAAATGTTATCAATCTCTGGGTTTTATTCAAACCGGAATTCGGAAAGATTATTACTCAAAAGGAGATGATGCAATTTTATACAATTTGGAGATAAATTAAAATGGCAGAATGGTTTCGCCGAAAATCTGAAAAGATTAAAACTTTAGACAAAAAGGAAATTGCAGAGGGAATGTGGCTGAAATGTCCCCAATGCCAAGAAGTTGTGTATAGAAAAATGCTGGAGGAAAACCATTTCATCTGTACAAACTGTACCCACCATTTTCGCATAACCAGCGATAATTACATTCAACTTCTTATGGATGATGGAAAGTATGAAGAAATTGCAGAAAATGTTCAATCTGTTGATCCCCTTAATTTTAAGGCTACAAAAAACTATACCGATCAAATAAGGGAAGCCCAGGAGAAAACGGGTAATAAGGATGCCGTAAAAGCCCTTGTTGGAAGTGTTAACGGAATAAAAGCTGTTTTAGCCATAATGGATTTTACTTTTATCGGCGGAAGTATGGGGTCTGTAGTTGGGGAGAAAATCAGCCAAGCTATAGACCGTGCTGTGAATGACCATCTTCCCTTAGTTATAATAACTGCTTCTGGTGGGGCAAGAATGCAGGAGGGTGCATACAGCCTCATGCAAATGGCAAAAATAAGCTCAAAACTTGCCCGTTATTCTGATATGGGCGGTTTGTACATTACGGTAATAACCGATCCCACCACCGGAGGAACAACTGCCAGTTTTGCCATGCTAGGCGATATCATTATTGCTGAGCCCAATGCCCTCATCGGATTTGCAGGCGCAAGGGTCATTAAACAAACTATTGGAGAAGATTTGCCCGAAGGATTCCAGCGTTCTGAATTCTTATTGGAAAAAGGATTTATAGATCACATTGTAGGCAGGAATGATTTAAAAACCACATTAAGTGATTTATTTTCCTTTTTCAACTTTGGGGTATCTGAAAAAGAAGAATTATCTGAGGTTGATGATTATGAATAAACAAACCGTGGCAGTTCTTGATTTTGGCTCTCAATACACACAGCTCATAGCTAGACGAATAAGAGAACAATATGTATATTCAGAGATTCTGCCCCATACCATTACTGCTGATGAACTCAGCAAAAAAAATGTACCTGCAATTATTCTTTCCGGTGGACCATCAAGCGTTTATGACAAAAATGCACCACAAGTCGACCCTTCCATACTAAGCATGGGAGTACCAGTATTGGGAATTTGCTATGGACTCCAACTTATGATAACTCAAAAGGGTGGAAATGTCACTCATAAAGGGCAAGGAGAATATGGCTTTGCAAAAATCCATACCGTAAGTGAATCTCCCCTATTGAAAAATTTGGCTAATGAATCCCAAGTGTGGATGAGCCACGGAGATGAAATTGACAGCTTGGGTGATGGATATGAAATTATTGCCCAATCCTCCAACGATGTCGTCGCTGCTATCCACCATAAAGATCAACCATTATATGGTGTGCAATTTCATCCTGAAGTAATTCACACTCTTGAAGGCGAAACCATAATTTCTAATTTTCTGTTCAATATTGCCCAATGTAAAGCAGATTGGACCACAGCCAATTTTATTTCTGAAACTATTTCTAAAATTCAGGATTTAACTGGGGATAACGGTAAAGTCATTACCGGTCTTAGTGGCGGCGTGGACTCCTCAGTAGTAGGAACTCTTCTTCATAAAGCAATCGGCTCTAGATCTACCTGTGTATTTATTGACCATGGGTTGCTGAGAAAAAATGAAGCGGATCAAGTAATGGGGACATTGAAAGATGGTTTGGGACTAAATATCCACAAATATAATTATGCGGAAACATTTTTATCCAAGTTGAAGAGTGTTACTGATCCTGAGAAAAAGCGAAAAATTATCGGCGAACAGTTTATTCGTGCCTTTGAATCTGTGGCGAAAGAAAAAGAAAATGCTAAGTTTTTAGCACAAGGGACTTTATATCCTGATGTGATTGAATCCGGTGGCAGCGCATTGGGTCCTGCTGTAACTATAAAATCGCATCATAATGTTGGGGGTTTACCAGAGAATATGGATTTTGAACTTATAGAACCTATCCGGGATTTATTTAAAGATGAAGTCCGTCTGGTTGGTCGTGAATTGGGTTTGCCGAATTTTGTAATAGATCGCCATCCATTTCCAGGTCCGGGATTAGCGGTAAGAATATTGGGAGAAATCACCGAGGAATATTTAAGAATCCTGCAGGAAGCGGACGATATTTTTATTAATATCCTCCATGAAACTGAAGAATATAAAAATATCTGGCAAGCCTTTGCTGTTTTAGTCCCTACCAAAACGGTTGGGGTAATGGGAGATGCCCGAACCTATGAAAATCTAATTGCACTGAGAGCCGTTACCAGTGTAGATGGAATGACTGCGGACTATTATGATTTACCACATAACATTTTGAATCGATGCTCTAGTGAAATTATTAATAAAGTGAAAGGGGTAAATCGGGTAGTTTACGATATTACCTCCAAACCCCCGGGTACTATTGAGTGGGAATAATTAGATTATAGTTAAAAGTTTATGGTTAATAGTGAAAAAAAGACAATTAAAGAATTAAGTTATAAATTTGCTCTTCGGATTATTAAATTAGTTAAAATACTTCAAGAAGAAAAAAGAGAATTTATTCTATCTAGACAGTTAATGAAAAGTGGCACTGCAATAGGAGCATTGGTTAGAGAAGCTCAATATGCTGAATCGAGTGCTGATTTTATACATAAATTGTCAATAGCTCTAAAAGAAGCAAATGAGTCAGAATATTGGTTGTCACTGTTAGCTGATTCAAAGTACATTTCAAAGGATAAAATGAGTTCATTAATTGAAGATAATGTTTCAATTATTAAGATGTAGATTTCAATTATTAAAACTAAAAAACAAAATCTTAAGAAATAGTAAACTGTAAATTGTTATCTATTAATTATTAACTATCAACTGGAGTTTTTATGTGCGGAATAGTAGGATATTTAGGAAATAAACAGGCCAAAGATGTCATTATAAAAGGGTTGAAACGTTTAGAATATAGAGGATATGACTCTGCTGGTATTTCAACCCTTCAAAATAATAAGCTGGAAATTACCAAAACCCAGGGGAAAGTTAGTGATTTGTCAGCAGTAATGGAAAATATCTCCCACTTGGGTGGATTGGGAATCGGTCACACCCGCTGGGCAACCCATGGTATCCCAAATGATAATAATGCTCACCCTCATTGTGATAATAGTGGAAAATTCACTCTAGTACATAATGGTATTATCGAAAATTATAATAGCCTGAAACTATTACTTAAAGATAATGGGATCGATTGTAAAACAGATACCGACACCGAAGTACTGGTTCAGTTTATGGGCTATCTCTACCATAAAGAAAAATTAGATTTTGTAGAAACGGTTCGCTTAGCACTTAACCAAGTGGTGGGTGCTTATGGAATTGTTGTGTTGTGCGAAGACCATCCCGAAATGCTGATTGCTGCACGATTAGGTAGTCCCCTTCTGTTGGGAATAGGTGAGGATGAATATTTTGTGGCATCCGATTCATCTCCTATTATTGAATACACCCGCAATATTATATTTTTAGATGAAGGTGAATTGGCAATAATCAAACCTGGCGAATATCAGGTGCGAAATATTTCTGGCAATGAGGTTGTATCCAAAAAAGTGGAAGAAATAAAATATAACCTTGAGGAAATAGAAAAAGGCGGATATGATCATTTCATGCTTAAAGAAATAAATGAACAAGCTCATACAATTTCGGAAGCACTTCGAGGTCGGGTTAATTCTGAAGAATTAACCGTTAATCTTGGAGGTATTTATGATTGGGTACAGCAAATATTAGATGCCAACCACATTTATATCACTGCCTGCGGAACTTCATGGCACGCCGCCCTAATAGGAAGCTACATTCTTGAAGAAATGCTAAATGTGCCTGTGAAAGTGGAATATGCTTCTGAATTTCGTTATCGGGAAACGGCTGTAAATGGCGATTCAGTGGTGATTTGTGTGAGTCAATCGGGGGAGACTGCAGATACTTTGGCTGCCATTCGTAAAGCCCGTGAAAAGGGTGCACTCACTTTGGGAATCATGAATGTGGTGGGCAGCAGTATCGCTCGGGAAACCCATTGCGGGGTTTATATTCATGCAGGACCTGAAATCGGTGTGGCATCAACCAAGGCATTTACAGCACAGGTTACCATTTTCAATTTAATTGGAATACTGCTGGCGCAGAAGAAAGGTGTCAATCCAGAAATGATTCAGCCCATTATTAACGATATAGATTCTCTACCCGAATTGGTTCAATCTGTGTTGGATCAGGGGAATGAAATTCTGCCAATTGCAGAAGATTTTATGGATGTAGAAAATTTTCTTTATCTGGGGCGTGGATATCAATTCCCAGTGGCATTGGAAGGGGCATTGAAACTGAAAGAAATATCCTACATTCATGCTGAGGGCTACCCTGCCGCAGAAATGAAACATGGCCCCATCGCCCTTATTGATGATAATATGCCGGTTGTATGTATTGTTACTGAAAAAGGCTATGATAAAATTGTCTCCAATATTCAGGAAGTGAGAGCAAGAGGTGGTAAAATTATAATTATTACTTCAGAGGTGAATGCAGAACTAAAGGAATATTCAGACCATATTATTCAGGTACCTCGTATTCACCATTGCCTACAGGCAATTCTCACCACTATACCATTGCAGCTATTAGCCTATCACATGGCAGTGCTGAAGGGTTGTGATGTAGATATGCCAAGGAACTTGGCAAAGAGTGTAACAGTGGAGTAGAGGGAAACAACTAAATTAGGTTTACTCTGTAAATCAGAAAGGGAAACAACTTTGTTTCCCTTTTTTATTTTGTAACTATTTCCCCATTTATCCCATTTCATTCTACTTTGTTTATCCTTAACATATTCTATCCCATCATTCACAATAGGGTATCTATAATTTAATTCTATATTATGTTGTTGGGTTTGGTGGTTGTAACTGATATCTACCTTATCAATAAAAATATCTAATTGGACTTGCAACAAAAAAACGGACA
>JACNLQ010000004.1 GCA_014381415.1 Fidelibacterota bacterium | reverse complement strand
CGCAAAATTCCCCACTGCTGCCTCCCGTAGGAGTCTGGGCCGTATCTCAGTCCCAATGTGGCTGATCGCCCTCTCAGACCAGCTACTGATCACTGCTTTGGTAGGCCGTTACCCTACCAACTAGCTAATCAGACGCAGGCCCATCCATAAGTAATAGCCGAAGCCACCTTTGATCTTTACCCCTTATGAGGAAAGATATTATCCGGTATTAGCTCACCTTTCGGTGGGTTATCCCGAGCTTAAGGGTAGGTTACCTACGCGTTACTCACCCGTTCGCCAGTTTACTCGCTCCCGAAGGAACTTTCTCCTTAGACTTGCATGTGTTAAGCACGCCGCCAGCGTTCGTCCTGAGCCAGGATCAAACTCTCCATTGTATGTTTGTTTAATCGTTTTATTAATCTCACTCAAAGTTTCGACTGACTCTTACGCACACTCTCAATTTCAAAAAACAATTGGCTTAAATACCACTATGCTGTTCTTGCACAGCGAGGAAAATTAGAAGCTTTTAAAAACCCCCTGCAAGACTTTATTTACATTATTTGAAAATAATTTTTATGCTGGATATAGACTACTTTAATAATACTAATTTTCGGGCCTGAATCAACCTATTATTTGACTCTAATATTGCAAAATAAATGCCTGTGGATACTTGATTTCCGTAGTCATCTGAACTATTCCACTTTGAATTATATTGACCGGGATTCATCATATCATTTATTAATGTTTTAACCAGACGCCCATTGATATCGAAAATTGATAATTGTACTTGTGAAAATTCTGAAATCTCAAACTGGATATTAGCTATTGGATTGAAGGGATTTGGAAAAATATCTTTTATCCCATATTTAAATGGTATTTCAGAACTTATTATATTCAAAGGCTCATTAGAGAGATATGCACGAATTGCTAAATTCCCTTCAATTGGAAACCACTCTCCGTTCTCACCTTCTCGTTGATAAGAATATTCCGATATAAGTGTTGTATCTAAACCAATTGGTTGAGAAGAGCTGAATTCTTTAATCCCAATCCAAAAATTGTTAGAAAAAGAAATATTTTCACTATTTAGTAATTTTTGGTTCCAGCCAATCTCATTTCCCGATGCCTGTAATGCTGAAAAGATTGTGGTATCTGCAGGCTTACCGTTATCATCTTCCCATATATTGATATAAAATGCGCCTCCATTTTCACTCTGATTCCATTTTATCATATAAAGAAATTGATTTACAGACTCTGAGCTAAACATTACTGCGCTATAGTTACCCCCACCAGCATTAAACTCGCTCTCAAAACTGTCATCATCATGAGAAATCTCTATTACCCCCTCCGGAATGGGTGGCAATGGCGTTGTAATTACAATACTATCAGATGTAACAATCTCAATACCATCTGAATATACTACCCCTAAATGATAGTAATAGTCCGTATTATATTCAAAATCAGCATCCGTATATGAGCCATCGGTCAAGGCAGTTTGTATTAATGTACCATCTCTGTATAAATTATAAGTGACATTTAACCCTTCATAATTCACCTGAGCTCGTGTACCCCAATTTCCTGCAATTTCTTCACCATTTATTGCTACATATTCCCACGACCCTACGTCGTTAGATAAAAACCATAACCCTGCCATATTTGTTGAAGGGTCAAATGCAGCTGCAATTTCATCTGTAAATGAATTTGCAATTAGAAAAATTGATGAAAAACCCCAATCAACTTCAAATGTATTCCATCCACCAGCTTCTGATAAAGTAATGTCAATTGATCGAGCCGGTTCATTACTTATCAAACCATAAGCATTCACAGTTACATCAACCGGTTCTAAATTTATATTATATATTGAAATTGAATCTACATTTGTCTCACCCAGCCAAGCGGGAAATAAGGTTCCAGCAAATGCTTTACAATCACTACAATCTGATAAAGATATTCCAGTAAACAACTCCTCATCACCATTATCAAATATTAATGTTGTATCTCCAGATTGATTCATATCATACCAAGTCAATCTAATTTCATCTTCTCCTACATCGGCATTAAATAGTTGGGGCTGAGCATATATTTGAATTGATTCCCTATAAATAGTTAAATCATCTATAAAAAGTCCATCCCCCTGACCGCCATCATGGTCGTTGTCATAGCGTGACCAAAATCTAAAAACAACATCTTTCCCTGAATAATCAGTTAAATCTAAAAAATAATTACAATCGTCACAGAAAGGGTCACCTGGCAAATATTCTTCCCATCCGATTGAACCAGGTCGAGAATACCAGAAATGATTGTTATTCTCACATAATTCCTGTGTAGGATAATTCTCCAAAATTGTTAAATCTTCATCAATGCAAAATTCAGAATAATAATCATAAAATAAATCATGCCAAGCATAACCAGATGAATTTAAGAGAATTTCATTTCCATTATCGGCATCATATAAAGCTATATTATTACCTGAAGCATCCTCAATTATAATATCATCAATAAAAAATCCCTTTAATTGTTCATTGTCAATAGTAGAATAGGCAGGATCAGATCCAAATGCAAAACGGATTATCACTTCTTTTCCAGCGTAGCTATCCAAACCAAATTCTACTGTATGCCAATCCTCATCCCCGCTCCATCCAGAAGCTAACGAATAAACTCCATCCTCACCAGCTTTTTTACCATTAAATACCCACCCATATCCACTATAAAAATCGTAAGGGTCATTTCCAATCAGAATGTCCCAAGTCGATCCACCATCAACTGAAATTCGCACATTGGCAGCATCCCAGCCATCTATCCATCCTTCTGATACATTAGATTGAGCTGCACCATCCATATTTTCAATTGCCCACTTCATCTGTACTTTTAATGTGGCACCTGCTTCCGGGATTTCTATTGCAGGTATATCTAAAAACTGAATCCAACCATCTTGATATCCTGCAATATTATCCTCACCACACCAAAATGAATTATCTGAAAAAGATTCAAAATCAGAGATATGCCAAGCTGAATTATCTGAAGGTACCTGTATGTCTAATTGGTAATAATCATCAATTAATTCATCATTATCTCCATTATAATCCGGAATATCAGCATTTAACCAAAATGTGAAATAAAGCCATTCATTCAATCCGATTGAAGGGAGAGATATTTTTGGTGAAAATAGCATAAAATATCCATCTAAATTGCTATTGTCATTTGGAGATAGAATACTATTATTAGGACTATGATAACTCGCCTGTGTTAATTCCCACCCATCACCAATTAGCCAGTTATAAGCCCCACTTTCAAAATCTTCACTCCAAATTATATCTTCATCCAAAATATCATTTGACAGTCGGG
>JACNLQ010000052.1 GCA_014381415.1 Fidelibacterota bacterium | reverse complement strand
GTAATGGCGAGTTTCTTTTTGAAACTTTTTTTAATACAAATAATTATGTTGATATTAATAATTTGGAAATTGACCCCTTTGGTTATTTTTTAATTTCGTCAAAGTGGTGTGTATTTTCAAACACCGGCTGCAATTTTTATAATGGCTATCTTAGTGATATAATTGCCGAGTGGCTTATTTTACCATTCGATGATACTGCAGAATTATGGGATTTTATAGATAAAGGATCTATTATTTTAAAAAATAATAATAATATTGAAGAAGATAGAATTGACTACGATATTGCAGAAGGATGGCCAGTAGGTGAAAATAGCAGGGGACATTCATTACGGCTTCATTCACCGGAACTAGATAATTCATTATCTGAAAACTGGTCTCTCAGCCCCAAAACTGAAAACAGTCTTTGGCTTTATGAGGAATACACCGAAATACAAAACTTTGGATCTCCAAGAGAAGAAAATTCATTTAGACTGAACAATATCCGATATTCAGATGAATGGTTTCCTGATATTGAAATTGATACTGGTAGTACACATAATATTTATGGTGATTATAATGATGTTTATAGAGCAGAACCATTTGATGATGAAAATGAAAATGGTATTTGTGATGAGTGTGGAGATGGTGAAGAAGACGAGCTATATCATGATAGAAATCAAAATGGTATTTGGGATTATCAAAACAACAATTATGGTGTTCCATTGGAATTCTCCTGGTTTGGTACATTTATCGATACCCCTGATCTTAATTATGAAATAATAATAGATAAAAGAAGTATAGAAAAAAATGGTTCACCTATTATTGATCCAATTTGGGAAAATATTCCAAATTTATCTTGGGAATCCAATACTGCCCCGGAAATTTCCATTTTACCAATCGATTTACTCATTGAGGCAATGGGCAAAGATAGAGAGATTGCTGATTTTAGTTGGACAGTTGAATTAACCAAAACATTTTCTGATACTATTGATATAATTTATTCTGACAAATTTACATTTACAATAGATGCAAGTGACTATGGGATATACGGTTGTGTGGATAAGGGGCATTGCAGTGGAAATGAAAATAGTGACTGTCCCACGGGTGCTTTTTTTGATGATGCATTTATAAGTAACCACCCATCGGAATGTATCCCTGGAGAAAATTGTTTCAGCGCTATAAATTACCATGAAAATGCAAATATAAATTCAAATACCTGCCATTATGTTTCATTGTCAATGCCAGCATTTGTAGTTGGAGATTCCAATGAAACAGTAAGTGTGCCTGTTTATTTTAAAAATGATTCATTAGCAGAAATAAATGAGATTGAGTTTACATTGAATTATGATAATAGTTCAGGCATTGTATCATATGATTATGGGACCTTTTTGGGAACAGTAGTGCCTGGTTTGAGCGATGAAAATATAGTTGCTGATCAAAATGGGAATATAAAAGTTAATATGTCCCTTTTATCTGCAAGAATAGCAGGAGTTATTACTTATTTAGATTTTAACTTATTAGGGATGCAGGGTGTTTCAGATACAACTTTAACTATTTCAATAGCAAAAGTTAAAGGGGGGGCCCCGGAAAACTATATCAGTGTTATCCCGGAAGACACGGTGAGTGCAGAGTTGGTCATTTTACAAACAGATTATGAAATTTTTGGAAATATCACCTATTATTCAGGAGATGATCCCTTTGAAGTACCAAATGTTATTTTAAAATTAGATAAAAATTATGATGGGGTATCTGCAGATACATCCTATATTGACACTTCAAAAATATCTGGACATTTTATATTCGAATCATTAACAGAAGGGAATTATAATTTATCATTTTCAAAAGATACTGTTAATGATTGCAATGGTGATTATATATCTGGAACCGACATATCCGGAATTGCACGACATGTGACAGGGGAGGTGCCTTTTAATCCAGATCAATTTATTGCAGCAGATGTTTCTTTAGATGGCACTGTAAGTGGTTATGATGCCAGTTTGGTTGCTCAATATTCAGTAGGTTTAATTGATAATTTTAATGAGATAAAAACTCATTGGATTTTTAAACCTTTAAACCAACAAACTTTACCAAATGTTCATGCAGAACTCTTGAACCAAAATGGGCAATATAGCATTGAATATCAGCCTTTAGTGTTCGATGATACTTTACGGTTTATATCTGCTTATAGGCTTGGAGATGTAAATGGAAATTATTGTCACGATCAATTGTCTCGATACAATAATAAACAAATTCAATTTACTGATATTACTATTGATTATGTGCCAGTTATTACCTTTCCAATAATTATTGCTGAGCCAACTTTTATAGAAGGCATGGATTTAGAAATTGAATATAATGAGGATGTATTTAGTCCTCTTTCAATTGCATTTAATTCATCAAATATAAGAATTGAAAAATATAAATCTGTTTCTAATTTGTTAAGTAGAGATGGAACCATAAAAACTGTAACTTGGGCAATAGAAAAACCTCAAATGGTTGAGGGAATCATTGGAGAAGTTAGTTTTAACTGGTATAATAAAAATAAAAATGGCAAAATATGGTTGAAGAAATTTCAGGTTAATGATGAACCCGCTATTGGCGGAATTAGTATCATTGGATCGGGTAACACAGAATTTACAGATGGAGTAAGTATAATTAATCGTTTGATTCCCGAAGAATTAAGTTTACATCAAAATTATCCAAATCCATTTAATCCCGAAACCACCATTAAATGGTCTATTCCACTAGGAGGTAATGTATCTATGGAAGTATATAATTTACAGGGCCAACTGATAGATCATCTATTTTCTGGATATAAAGAAGCGGGGATACATGAAATAGTATGGGATGCCACTGCATATCCAAGTGGAATCTTTTTTTACCGTTTAATATCCAATGGAACAACCTTGCAGAAAACAATGTTATTAATAAAATGATGGAAATACAATGAAAATATTTCATCAATTAATAAACAATATTTGGGTTGTACTAATCATTTCTATTGGATTTGGGCAGACGACGGGATGTATGGATGATGGCTATCAGCAATGGAGTCCTAACTGGGGATCACCAGCCTGTAATTATGACCAGTTTGCCATAATTGAAGGAGAATGCTTATATAATGATTGTAATGGTGAATGTCCAGTAATATTTGAGAATGAGTGGCTGACTAACCCAGATTTTACTGATAAACAATTTGATGATTGTGGTGAATGTGGAGGAGATAACTCATCTTGTTCTGATTGCCATGGGATTCCTAACGGAGCTGCTTATATTAATTCTTTATGTATAGATAGTGATAATAATAATGGATGCGTTGGAGGGGATACGGGAATTTCTGATTGTCTAAAAATTGATTTATCTTTTGGAGGTTATATGGAATCTAATTCTACAGATACGATTAAGGTATTCATTACAAATTTAGATACATTACAATCAATAGATATCGAATTTCAATTTGATAATAGTATTATAAATATTAAGGAATTTTCTCTTGTTGGCATTGGTTTATATAATATCGGATATGTAATCTCTTATTATTCATTTATTGAGGCGAGCAATTTTACTAATGTTAATTTCACATTATATTTTGAACCTCATCCTAACCCTGAAACTGACCATGAACTTTTTTCACCTGATGGGCAAGAAAATATTTTCAATATTGTAATTGAAGCGATGGATATTAATGCTGATATAACTACCCAATTAACTATCAATGAGTTTACTATTAATGAAAAACTCATGGGTGATTCAAATTGGGAAGGTGGTGAAATTTTAGTTGTTGTACCTTCAGGATGTACTGATGAGTTAGCCTGTAATTATGATCCAAATGCTCGAGAAGATGATGGCAGTTGTGAATATGAGATAGATTGCACTGGTGAATGTGGAGGTGATGCTGTTTATGATGATTGTGATGTATGCGGTGGAAACGATACTGATAGTGATAATTGCACTTGCACGGAGGCGGATAGTGAATTTGATTGCAATGGTGACTGTCCTCCAATTGAAGATTGCCCAACCGAGCTTTCATTTATTGAAGGATGTGCATTTAAAGACCCAAATTGTAGTAATGTTTGCGTAGGTGGAGCAACTGAAAGATATCCTTGTCAGCAGGATTGCACTGGAGAATGGGGTGGCACTGCATATGAAGATAACTGTGAGCAATGTATAGCAGATTCCAATGATATAGATTGTTTTAATTCAAGTTTTAATATTTATAATTCCAACGGATTGGAAGATGATGATTTTATAATAAAAGAATTAGATACTATTTACATTGCATTACACATGCAGAATTTACCAAATCCACTTGAGGGTATAATTTTAGATATTGATTATAACTCATCTGACCTATTCTTAAATAATTGGAGTTTAACTTCAGAAGAATTTAACTTAGAGGGAGAACTAAATGGTGAATTAAATAATACCAATGAATTATACATTGATATTGATAGTACAATTATTGACAGCACAATCTTTACAGCAGTTATGTACACAACCAATGAATTATATGAAGGTAATGGTGGTAAAATGTTATTTCTACAATTTATTAATGTAGGGGATAATGGTGCCAGCACTTATGTAAATTATAAAAAAGTTCAGATAAATGAACATGTTATGCAAGAGCAAAACTATACTTCACAAGTCATTTATTTTGGTGATTGCTATGGAGTATTTAATGGTGATGCATTTATTGATGAGTGTGGGGAATGTGTTGGTGGTAATACAGGAATTGTAGATTGTGATTTATCTAATAATAAATATCAGTTAATCCCAAAGGATTATCACCTAAACCAAAATTATCCAAATCCTTTTAACCCAACAACTTATATCCATTATAGTGTTCCACAGTATGATTTTGTTACAATTAATATTGTAAATATCAGCGGTCAGATTATTAAGACAATTGTTCAAAGTTCCCACCAACCAGGCAATTATGAAATTATGTGGAATGGTACAAATCAAAATGGTATTTCTGTTCCCTCAGGAATTTATTTCTACAAAATGGATGCAGATGAATTTGTATCTGTAAGAAAGTTAGTTTTACTAAAATAGTAGAAAATATAAAATGAAGTATTTCCAAAATCTAATATTATTGGGAATAATTTTCCCCACAATTATTTTAAGCCAATCTATTGAAATTCCTCATAAAATGATGAATCAGGATACAACGCTTAATATCCCCATTTTTATTTATGATGTGTCAAATTTAGAATCCATCCAATTAAAAATTGAATATGATGAGAATATAGTAAATGCTGAGGAAATATTTGAAAATCCATTAGGAATTTTGGATGATGGTTATACTTTTACATACAATTTAATTGAACCTGGAATAATAAATTTAGCAATCGTTAGCAATTTAGCAACTGTATTTAGTGGCAACGGAATGGTTGCACAAATAAAATTTAAGTCTATTGGAAATCTCGGAGAATATTCGTCGCTTACATTTTTAGATGCACAAATAAATAGCGACTGGCAAATTCCTGCTATTGACGGCTCTATTGAAATTATATTAGATAATTTAACGATTACTGGTCAGGATAATTCAGAAATTGGAGCCGATCATGTAATTACATTGGGAATGTGTGATGGATGCAATGATGGTTGGAAATTTGGAGAGGATGAATATGATTATCCCAACCCTGTTTCAGGTGAATACACCAATATAAATTTCTACCATTTGGATTGGTTTGGGCAAACGGATATAAATGGCAATTCAAATGAATTGGAATACGAATTTTCATCTGATTTTCGCAACCAGCATAGTTTCCGTGAATTGACCAGTTGGGGTATTAAAGGCAGTACTGGCGGGGGATTATCCTCTGATATTGACATTAATCTCAGTTGGGATCTTGGAAAATTAATGAGCAATTCAGATAATTTTAATATGTTCATTTATGTAGGTGAAGTCAATTATAACATGCAAGAAATGAGTGCTATTTCTTTATCTCAATCTGATCTGATAGGGGATAATAATGAAACAAATATCTGGATAAAGATGGGTGAATGTGCTGATACAGGTGAAACTTTAACTTATTATCGTGATATTGATGGTGATGGTTTAGGAAGCTCTGTCGAGGGTACATTTTGTCTGGGTATGCAGCCAAATGGTTGGGTAGATAATAACGATGATCAATTAATAGATTGTTTTTCAAATGATTTAGATTGTGGAGGCATATGTGACGGAACATTAATTGATGACTGTTTTGGAATTTGTGGGGGTACAGGTATTGAAGATAATTGTGGTAATTGCGATTATGATCAATCAAATGATTGTGTCCAGGATTGTAATAATGTATGGGGAGGGGCAGCCTATTTAGATAATTGCGGACATTGTGATAATAATTCTTCAAATGATTGTATCCAGGATTGTAATGGAGATTGGGGAGGCATGGCTTACTTGGATAATTGCCTTAATTGTATTCATACTGTAAGTGATGAATGTGTACAGGATTGCTCAGGGGTATGGGGGGGGAGCTTAAGCAATGATGAATGTGGAATTTGTGGAGGAAATGAAAATGATGGTGACACAAATGGAGACGGAGAACTTTGTGATATAATATGCTCTGAAGGCCAAAGTTTTGACTGTAATGGTATTTGCAATGGAGGGTCAGTGGAGGACGAATGCGGTGTTTGTGATAATGATAGCTCAAATGATTGTGTCCAGGATTGTAATAATGTATGGGGAGGGGCAGCCTATTTAGATAATTGCGGACATTGTGATAATAATTCTTCAAATGATTGTATCCAGGATTGTAATGGAGATTGGGGAGGCACAGCAGTTTTAGATAATTGTGGTATCTGCGATAATGATTTATCAAATGATTGTCAGAAGGATTGTAACAATGAATGGGGAGGCACAGCAGTTTTAGATAATTGTGGTATCTGTGATAATGATTTATCAAATGATTGTGAATTTGATTGTAATAATGAGTGGGGAGGCGGAGCAAGTATTGACAATTGCCAAATCTGTTCAGGAGGCTCAACGGGATTAGTACCTTGCGAGCAGGACTGCAACGGCGATTGGGGTGGCTATGCTTTTATAGATGAATGTGGTATTTGTGATTCGGATAATAATAATAATAATCAATGTTTTGATTGTAATGAAGAGCCAAATGGCGGAGCCATTATTGATAATTGTTTGGATTGTATTTTAGAGGGAGAAACCTCAACTTGTATTCAGGGATGTGATGGAAATTGGAACAATTATGGTTTAGAAATAAAATATGATGAATGCGGAGTATGTGGGGGTAATAATTCTACCTGCACAGATTGTTATGGTGATGTTAATGGAGAAGCACAAATTGATGCATGTGGTGATTGTTCTGGTGGAAATTCAGGGGTAAATCTATGTCCAACTGATTGTTTAGATGTAGCAAATGGAAATGCGATTGAAGATAATTGCGGTATTTGTGATAGTGACCCCTCAAATGATTGTATTTTAGATTGTAATGGTAATTGGGGGGGTGAAGCAGTTATTGATGATAACTGTGGTACATGTATTGGAGGAGCAACCGGACTAGAACCATGCAGCTTAGATTGTATTGGTGTTTGGGGCGGTAATTATATAGAGGATTTATGTGGTATATGTGATGCAGATAGTGAAAATGATAACCAATGTGTAGACTGTAATGGAACGGTTGATGGTTTAGCTTATCTGGATAATTGTGGTAATTGTGTAGAAGATTCTTCAGATTTAAGTTATGAATGTGAACCGGATTGCGATGGTATTTATGGAGGGAATCACCCACCTAATTTTTCATGTGAAAATGGGTCTATTGCTTGTAGCTTAAATGAATGCTTTTTAGCTAATGATGATTTGCTTTTACCTAAAAAAATTGATATTAGCCGAATATATCCCAATCCCTTTAATCCTCAAGCTACCATAGATTTTGAAGTTTCTGAACCTACGATGGTTCAATTAAATATTTATAATTTGAATGGACAGAAAGTTGATGTCTTAAAAAATGCATTTACTTTGCCAGGGTATTATTCAGTTAATTGGAATGGAACAAATCATCCTTCTGGCATATATTTTGTAATTTTACAAAGCTCAAATTCTATCGTAAAACAAAAAATGATGTTGATTAAATAATTATGGTTTTGAATCTAAAATTAATTTTCATACCAGTATCATTGTTATTATTTATTGGGTGTGATTCCATTAGTGAAAGTAAAATTTATACACCTTCCTCGGGAAATTGTTTGAATGGTGAAAGCATGGGATGTGATGATATTTGCTCCTCAATCCCTCTTGAAAATGATGTCTGTGGTGTATGTGGAGGAGACGGAGCAACTTGTGAAGGATTGTGGAATATATATTATGAAGTTTCAGTTCCTTTTGCAGCATTTCAATTTGATGTAAATGGTATAACGGTAATCAGTGCTTCTGGTGGTTCGGCTGAAGAAACAGGATTTATGGTTTCTTCCAGTTCAATTACTGTAATTGGGTTTAGTCTTTCAGGTGATTTTATCCCTGCGGGAAGTGGTGTTTTGACACAAATCAAGTATGATGGGGATTTATCAGATGCCTGTTTTACGGATTTAGTTTTATCAGATAGTGATGGAGGGTCAATTCCTGCAACCATTGAAAATTGTAATACAATCAAGTATTAAGAATAATTATCCCATCCTTTTTATTTAAATCGTTTCAAAATATGGCATTAATTTTCCACCATGCCAATACAGGTAAATGAACTCTCTAAACAATTTAAAATGTTTAAACGAGAAGCTGGACTCTCAGGTGCATTTCGATCTTTCTTCAAACGAAAATATGAAACTTTCCATGCCCTGAAAGAAATATCTGTCCAAATTGAGGATGGAGAAATATTGGGCATTTTGGGAGAAAATGGTGCAGGGAAAACCACACTCATAAAATTATTGGTGGGCCTACTCCATCCAACTTCAGGTGAAGTAAACATAAATGGATTTACCCCTTGGAATCGTAAATCAAATTTTCTCAAACAAATATCAGTGGTGATGGGACAAAAAAATCAACTCTGGTGGGATATCCCTGCTTCCGAATCATTTTTATTAAATCAGAAAATATATGAAATCCCCCAAAGTCAATATAAAAATACCCTTGATGAACTAGTAGATTTGTTATCAGTGCGAGATAAATTGAACGTTCAGGTTCGACGTCTCTCTTTGGGAGAAAGAATGAAAATGGAAATTATTGCTTCCCTGCTGCATAATCCCAAAATTGTATTATTGGATGAGCCTACAATTGGGTTGGATGTAATTTCACAATTAAAAATCAGAGAATTTGTTAAATATTATAATGAAAAATATAAAACTACCTTCCTGCTTACAAGTCATTACATGCATGATATTCAGGCTTTATGTAAGCGTGTTTTTGTAATTCATAAAGGGGCATCCTTATATGATGGTGATTTTGAAGAATTGGTAAATCGTGTTAACCCAAAAAGAAAACTCCTGTTTGAGTTTAATGACAAACCAGATTATAATAAAATTGAAAAATTATCAGAAAAGTATAATTTTCATATAAATAATACAATTCTTCAATCAGAACTTCCTGATAAAGAGTTGACAAAATTAGTATCAGAGTTATTTAAGTTAGGGGTACCTGCATCCATCACGATGGAAGACCTGCCAGTTGAAGATACCATGCGATCATTTTTTACCGATCCTGAAAAATTTCTAAAGTGAAAGCATGGATTGATAAATATTTTTCCGTCATTCGCATGACATGGATACAAGCTCTGGAATATAAAGCCAATGCCATAGTAGGCACCTTTGCAATCTTTTCCGGTTTGGCTATTGAATTTTTAATATGGAAACAGGTATTCCAAGCTCAGGGATTAACCGAAATTCGTGGATTTACTTTTAACGGTCTCATGGCTTATATTTTTCTCTGCATGATTGTAGGTCAATTAAAATCATCCTGGGCTACATCTATGGAAATGATCGATTCAATCCGTACGGGAGAAATGAATAAATACCTTATTCGACCTATTTCATTTTTCACCTACCATTTTATGATGTTTATAGGGCATAACTCTCTTTTCTATATTGTATACTCCACCGTTTTAATTTTATTCCCAATTTTACTTCCGGGGTGGGCTTTTCCGACTTTATTACATGTTTTAGGTTTCATTATGGCACTGTTAATTTCAATATATCTATCTTATGCTATTTATTTCTGTATGGTCTGTTTTGCATTTTGGTTTGGAGAAGTGAGGGCATTGGTAATAGCCTATAATATCTCTAATATTGTTTTATCTGGTCAGATAATTCCTTTACGATTATTTCCAGATTCAGTCCGGAATATTATTAATTTGACTCCCCTACAATTTTTAGTAGATTTCCCTGTAAGTATTGCAACTGCTAATTTACCCATTAAATTTTGGCTCCCCAAAATGGGTATTGCATTGTCTTGGTGCATAGTTATGACTCTCGCAGGGAGAGTTATTTATAAGTCAGGAATACGTGTATATGGAGGATATGGTGCATAGATATTTTTCATTATGGATATCATTTTTCAATAATAGTCTTACCAGAGATTTGGAATTTAAAGCAAATTTTATTGGAGGGTTATTGGTTGATATAATTTATTATGGAATTCAATTTTTCTTTTTTTCTATTATATATTCCTATGTGGACGCCATTGGAGTTTTCACCCGGGAAGATGTGATGATATTTTTAGTAATAACATTTTTGGCAGATACATTTTATATGTTTTTCTTTTCGGGGAACTTATTCAATTTAAACCGGTGGATGGTTCGGGGTGACCTTGATTATTTTCTGTTGAAACCAATGAACTCCCAGTTTATGGTTTCATTTCGTTATGTAAAATCGTATGCACTTGTCAGTGTTGTAATTTTGCTAATAATGTTAACGACGTTAGTATCAGCATACTCTGCACCTATTGGATTTATTAATGTGATTGCCTTTGTTTTCTCCTTTCTAATGGGAACCATCCTATGGTATGGTGTAGATTTTATTATTTCCAGCTCTTGTTTTTGGTTTAAGAATTTTTCTGTGTCAGGATGGCTAAGTCATGAGATATTAAAATTCTCCACTCGTCCAGATTCAATTTATACAGGGCTATTAAGAAAAATGCTTCTTTCAATGATACCTATGATTCTAATTGCATCAATTCCCACACGAACTTTGTTATATGGTCCCGATGTTCGGTATTTATTATGGCAGTTTTTTATAGCAATATTTTTTTTCCTACTTACTCGAATAATTTGGAAAAAAGGGTTAATACGGTATGAAAGTGCTTCAAGTTAATTTAATTAATCCTGTTATCTTTTTTTGGATAAATGTGCTATAAATCAATAACTTTCCGACGAAATCTATGTACTTTCTTAAAGAAAATGTCTGCTTTCATGATTGATGGGAGACCTATAATGGAAAAAAATATGAATTATAATATGAAAATATTAAATTATTTACTACCAATTTGGATTTTGTTTAGCATCAATTTCAGTCAGGAATTGAGCGTTGATTTGACTCTTCTTAATACAAGTCAGTTTACCCTGAATAGTTGGAATAATGTAGCAGAACTTTGGCATGTTGAAGTTTTAAATACGAGTTCAGAACCAGTTTACTATAAACTCAAGTTTCAATTGTATCAAAAAATAAGTGGGAATTATGAACTCATAGTGGAGGGTCGAACAAAGAGTTTATTAATCCAAAATAATGGTGTTCCGAAGATATTTTCCAATTTAGATCCAGAATTAAATGAAAGTTCATTAGAAGAATATATAGAAGAAAATCCTGAATTTATTTCTAATATCGAAAATGTAACTGGATACTTCCCCTCTGGTACATATAAATTAAAACTTAGTGCAACCGAGCCTGAAAGTCCAAATAATGAAATTGCTTCTGACGAAGAGGACGTTGAATTTTCTGTAGGAGATCAATTCTCAATTCTAAATCCTCCTGATGGTTGGATCTATGCTGATGGGGAAAGTTTTTATTTCCAATGGGATACGCCTGGATTTAGGCAAGGTGTTCAAATTGAATTTAGACTATTACTTTCAGCAATTATTCCTGATGAAGTTGATTCTCCTGAAGATGCTATCGAAATAGGTCCCAATTCAGTTTTTTACTTTGACTCTAACTGGGATCAATTACCTCAAATGGAAAGTTGGCCGTATACCGAGAAGGGTTTTTCTGATCAAATTAATTTTTGGTATTCTTTTCTTAAGACCGAAATGGGTATGGATCCATTACAATGTGGCTTTGATTATGCATGGCGTATGGATGCACGGGAGGTTATTGATGGTTTTGAAACTGGGTCAGGTAATTTAGGGTTATGGGGTTGGCCCGAACCCGCTCAATCCGTAGTTTGGAAATTTACCTGGGGTGAAATTCCCAAAGGACTAATATCTCCAGTTGGAGATGATGTGCTTCCTTTATTTATGTGGGACAATATAGGGTGTGCCGAGGATGGTTTTGATTTTCAATTATCACCTATAGAAGATGAAGACTTTGGGGAAAGTTGGGGTGCTGAATTTATTTCTACTCCTTTTCAATACCCAGCTGAAGCCCCTGGACTGATCCCTGGTAAAAGTTATAAATGGCGGGTTCGGATACATTCTTTAGGCGGAAACACTAAATGGAGCGAATTCGAAACCTTTACTATTAAAAATATTGAATTAATTGAACCCCAAATTGGAAAAATTGTTGAATCCGTCAGGCCTTATTTCAATGTGGAAGCACCAGCAAATATTTCATATTATGAAATGTTAATTGGTGATGAAAATGATGAATATGTGGAACAGGTAGAAATATATAACAGAGAAGAAGAGATTACATCCTTGCCATGGCAATATCCATCTCAAAATATGGAAAATGGACTTTACCCCAATATGGTATATTATTGGAAATTATTAATGTTTGACGGAAGTGGTAATATACTTGGGGAAATTGAAGACTATAATGTATTGGGTAATTTTAGAATTATGCCAATAATTTTAACCGAACCTTCCAATGGAGGAACAAATATTCCTTTGAATCAAAAATTTACTTGGGATGGTCCTCTATCAGTACCATCGTATGAATTTTGGATTTCAGACGATGAAGACTCTGAAGTTGAAAATCCTAAGTATATTGTAAATATTACCGGTAGTAAATCTTTAGACTACCCAGTAGACGATGATTATCCCCTTGAATATGAAAAATCATATTACTGGAAAATAGTTCCAAAAGATGTTAATGATAATTATGGTTTACCGTCATCATATTCAATAGTTTCTCAATTCACAACATTAAATTTTCCAGAATTGGGGGAAGAATTATCCGTTTCAAATAGTGATGTAAGAATTCCCATCATTAACATAGAAACCTCTGAAGGAATTGAATATACAATTTTTATTTATGGTGATGCTGATGGCAGTTCGATAATTGAAGAAATATCTGGTATTACCAATTTCCCTTATGAATATTCTGATGGTAAAGAAACCCTCCAATATGGTACAACATATTATATACAGATTCAGCCTATGAAAAATGGAGAAAATTTTGGGAATCCCAGTAATATGATGCCCTTTAGCATTCCTGAAGAACCAGAAAATACAGAACAATGTGAAATCAGTTGTGAAATTACAGATAGTGCGGAATCAGAAATATTGATATCCATTTTAACTGGATTAGAAGAAGCTACAGAATATTTAATTCTGGTTTCCCAGAATGAAGATATGTCCAATGCTATGGAATTTCCCATTTCTTCCAGTGAATCTCAATATTTGCTTTCTTCTGAATATGTGGATTGGGGCAATACATATTATACTCAGATTGTTGCATATTCAGCAGATGGTGAAATAATTGGTATTGCTTCTGAAATACAAGTAATTAATGTTGAAAGTAAGCCGGGAACGAATGACCAGACAGCAATTGGAGTAAATTTACCAGAAGGCAGTATAAAACCAATTTTTGAGATTATTAATGAAATAACAGGAGCAACTGGTTATCAGATCACTATTTCTACCGAACCTGATATGTCAGCTGAGTGGGTTCAGTTGTCTATTTCTAATTCTTTGACTGCAGAATATCCCAGTGATGGTCCTCTTCTTCAATATGGTAAATCTTACTATGTTACTGCCCAAGGATTAGATGGTGATGATACACATGGTATCGTTTCTTCTGTTGTTGGATTTTTTATTCCCAATATTACACCTCCAATATTGGGTAATGCCTTCAGCTGGGAGGCATCAATTCCCGCTGCAAACCAGTATAGATTAGAAGTAAGTCTAGTAGAAGATTTTAATGCATTGGTATTAAATAATATTATTCAGGGTAATTCTTCTCCAATGAATATGGACGAACTGGAATTTAATAAAGGGTATTATTGGAGAGTACAAGGATTAGATGAAGATGGAAATCTATTTGGTAATTCAAGTCAGATTTCATTCCTTCAAACACCATCCGTCCCAGCTCCCACATTAAATGTTTTTTCCACAGAGACTCCCCTTACTCCTGAATTTTCTTGGAGTGGAATTGAGATGGCAACAGGATACCAAATATCGGTTGCCAGAGATGGAGGTATGGAAAATATATTGTGGCAGGAAAATGCAAATAGCACATCTATAGCCTATCCGGAATCAGCCATTTTATTAGAGTTTGCAAGTACCTATTATTGGCAAGTAGCCTCTCTCGGTGAAAATGAAATTGTGCTTAGTATTTCTTCAACAGAATCATTTTCAACAAAATCAGTTTACCCTGTTTTGGGATTAAATCCTGATGGGGGTACAGAAACACTTTCGCCAACATTGCAATGGGAAGCTAATGACAAAATTTCTGCATATTTGGTAAAAGTAGGATCGGATGTAGAAATGAGCAGTTTAATTATAGACGAGCAGGTAGATGGTAATTCTATTCAAGTTGATGAGGGTGTTTTAACCTCAGGGAATAGCTATTACTGGATTGTTGATGGTTTAGATGAAAACGGAGAAAGTTTAGCCGGACCCTCAAAGCCTGCATTGATTCTAATGCCTTCAACAGATAATATTCCGCTTATCTCTCCCATTGGAGATGAGCAAGTGAGTAATTTAAATCCTGTATTAAAATGGGGTTCTTTATTAGGAACTACTTCCTACACTCTTCGTGTAGGTACTGACCCAGAAATTGAAAATTTAGTGATTAATAATATTGTTTCTGGTAGTGAGACTACAATTTCGGAAGAAAACAGACTAAATAATTCCACAACTTATTTTTGGCAAGTTGAGGGAGCAACCGAGACAGCTGTTATAATAAGTATTACAGGTAGTTTTGGAACACCCGCTTCAGCAGGTTTGACAATTCTGGGTTTGGAGGATGGTGAAGTAATATCAGTAACAAATCCCACATTTTCTTGGGAGGCAGGAGAAGGAATATCAGCATTCTCAATCAGATTTTCAGATAAATCAGATTTTTCAGAAAGTTGGAAATTTCAAATTGGTTCGACAAGTTTTCAATATCCAAGTGAACCTCCCTTGAATTTTAATACTCCCTATTATTGGCAGGTTAGTCCATTAAATAATGAGGGAAACCCTATTGGTGGATGGTCGGCACTACGTAGTTTCAGTATCAGTGTGGCATTTATTGTGGAATTAGAACTTCCTGGCAATGGCGAAGTTGCTACAACCAGTAAACCTACATTTCAATGGGGTGTAATCGAGGGTGCTGCGAAATACGAAATTCAAGTTAGTAATCTTGAAGATTTTTCTGAAATTCTGTGGTCCTCAGCTGAAATTATTGAAAATAGTACGATCTATCCCGGATCTGGTTCTGAACCATTAAATTATGGGGAGACATATTTTTGGCGAGTCCGTGCCATGGGTGAAGAAGCAGCATTAGGAGATTTTAGTGCTCCATTCAGTTTTGATTTGTCGGGTGAAAATAAAGTTGAATTAGAAGGTCCATTAAATGAGGAGTCTGAAAGCTTGTTGCCCTATTTCTCCTGGTTGGCAGTAGGTGGTGCCTCTGCATATACATTAACACTGGCATCTGATGAAAGTATTTCCACTATTATTTATTCAGCTGATGCAACCGAGGTATTTCACCAATATCCTCAGGCAGCTCCTCCACTTGGGAATGGAATTACTCTTTACTGGAAAGTAATAGCAAAAGATGAAAATGGATCGCCAGTTGGTGATGCCAGTAATGTGGGTTCATTTAGTTCACCTTCTGGAACCATAGAAGTTGAATTTATGTTTGGTGATGAATAATGACTAGACAGTTAATAAATAGGTTATTTTTTGTATTCATCTGCTGTTCTTTTGTATTTTCTGCAAATGCAAAAGTAGTTGCTGCTATTTCTACTTTAAAGGGTCTTGTGATGGTTAAGCCGGTGGGTTCCAGAAAATATATTCCTGCTTATAAAGGTCAAATGATTAAAAATGGAGAGTGGGTAAAAACAAAAGAAGGGGTATTTGTTGCTATTGTTTTTCTGGATGGATCAAATATAAAAATTCAGCAAAAAACTGAAGTTAAAATAACAAGTTATAGGATGACAGCCAAAGACCTCAAAACAAATTTGGACATGGCCAAGGGGCAAGCATGGAGTAATGTTGCCGATCAAGGAGCCGGAGGGGAATTCACCATTACTACTCCCACAGCTGTTGCATCAGTAAAAGGTACCGAATTTGATTTGGAATATGACATTGATAAGGGTGAGACAACACTAATTGTGCTTTCTGGAGAGGTTGAATTTGCAGGTGAATTAGGTACGATTTTGGCTGGGGCAATGGAGTCCTCAAAGGATGGTGGTGCAGTTTCAAAATTAACTCCTGATGATTTACCAAGTTGGCAAAATAAAACAGACCCTGGAATTGCGTTCAAATTAAAACCAGATAAGCTAGGAAAACAACAAACTGGAAAAATAATTAAAGTAGGCATTCAAGTTTTAAATGCAAGAAGTAAAGCATTTAAAAACTCATTCTCAGGAACTGCAACAGTAAATTCACAATCCAGTGAATTGATGGTTTCTGCGGATGGGTCAAGTTGGTCAAGTTCTGTTGATGTGAGTATAAATGGGGGTCGGGGCGTCGTTCAGGTTAAATCATCCCGTCAGGGAAAATCTGAAATTATAGTAAACTCAGAAAATGCCGAATCAAAAATAATTGGATTTGAATATTATCAAACAAAAGCCCAAAAACGTGCATCCCAAGGGAAATTGGCAAGTATAGCAGGTAAAAAGGGAAATGCTAAATTAACCCAAATGATCCAGGATAAAGTTTTATTAAAGTCCTCTGTCACTATGGGATCCGGAAATGTAAGTGATGTTTTACAAATGTTGGAAACCGGTGAACTTGAATTAGACGGCGATCCAATTCTTATTGATAACGGAGATGGTACCGTCACAGTTAAATTAGTAGTTAAACCAAGATAAGCCTATTAATAGGATATTATTACTCATGGTTAGATGGCTTACATGTCTTCTTTCTTTCGGAATCTTGATTGGTCAAGATGACGGTCTTCCCCCCAATTTTGTTTACCTTGAACCAATTGAAGATTTTTTTGCTCGCTCCCCCATAGAAATAGAAATTATTGTCACTGATAGAAATGATATTGAAGAAGTAGCACTTTATTATAGATTTAATGATGCCACTGAATTTAGTAAACAGAAAATGAACGTTTCATATCAACCAGTTATTTTTAATGTTGAAATCCCATTGGATGTAGTTGAATCAGGATTCATTCAATATTATTTTTGGGCGAAGGATGAATATGATAATGGGGCTACATGGCCAAGTGGTGGTGAAGATATGCCCATGGTACTTCCTGTTTATCCCCTCAAGAAAGAAAAAGGTAAACCAAAAATAGAAGTACCTAAATTAGTTGAGGGGTTTCAACCCCCTGAAGAATTAGAGGACAACCTACCATATTATTTAGAAATTGGAATGTTAGCACCATTTTTTGAGGTAAATCAGGAAGAGGGTGTTCCAATTGTTGTAATATCGGTTTTTGACTCAGAAGAAATAGTAGATATAGAAAACGTAAAATTACTTATTGATGGTAATGGGGTTTCTTCATTTAATTCCCCCGATATGATTACTTATATTCCCCAAGATCCATTTGATCCCGGGTATCACATTATACGCTATGAAGCGAAAAATAATGCAGGAGAGAATCTATTTAAAGAGTTTTCCTTTTTTATGCATGAAAAAATTATAGATGAATCAGAAATAAAGAAAACATCCTGGAAGGATGAGATTAAATTTAAAGGTAATTTAGGATGGAATACAGATTATGACCCATCTCCAAATCGTCCAATTGATACCCATAAAATTAATTCGTCGGTTAAATTTCAATTAGGTGAATTTAAATTTAATATGTCTGGTTTAATGAATACGCATTTAATCGATGCAGATGCCAGGGAAGCAGCTACCCATCGCCAACCATCCAGTCGGGTAAAATTTAAAATGAACTCCCCATATATTGATTTTCATTATGGTGATAATACCCCGGAATTCTCTGAATTTAGTCTGAAAGGTACTCGAGTCAGGGGATTCAGTACAAAATTAAAATGGGGTACATGGGAAACATCCTTTGTAGGTGGAGAAACAAAACACTGGGTTAGTCATGGATTTAATCAAATCTCATCTTGGGACAGTATTCCGCAATATCTACCCGGTGATCAGGTTTATTCTAATGGATCTATATGGGAAGCGAATACATTAAATATGGATAGTCTCCCAGATACATTAAGTGGTGATTGGAGGGTTATAACTGAGTCAGAATATTCTTCCATTTCAAATGATATTTGTGAAGCTGTAAACCCTGTTTTGTATGGGTTAGATCCTTATGATGGGGATAATACCTTAGCAATTTGGACAGGTATGGAATGTGAGGAAGTTGTTCTCCATTCTCGGATCAATATGATGACAGGTGAGGATGGAGTTGAAAAAGGGCTAATTTATTTGAGTGTTAAGGATTGTCTCCAACAATGTAAAACTCCCATAATTTATGAAAAAGGATTTCCAATTAGGCAGCTTCAGGGATTTCGCACTTCCAAAGATTTTTTTAACCACGCAAAATTCGGAATCTCTGCTATAAGATCCTGGGATGTTCGAAATGAGGACCTTATACCATATTCCATTTTTCACGAAGGTTATACCTATGAAGGAAATATAGCTGCAGCAGGGGACTTCTCATTTCACTTCAATCATGATAAAACTGTGCTCAGTGGTGAGTATGGCCTATCAATGACCATCGATCAAACCTATTCAGATACACTACTATTGAGGACTCTCAGCAATATTCCCGAAAACCTGAGTTTATATAGCTATGCCGATTGGAGTGGGGTAGATTATTGCTATCAAAATGAATGTATAGATATTAATGGTGATGGTGTTATAATCTCAGCGCCAGAATTTGTAGAGGGTGCTATCCAAAACGATTCAATATGGGCAGAATATACTTCAGCTAATAATAGAATGAATGATTTTGCAAAGACACTTGGATTTGCATTGAATGATGATATTAATGGCTATGCCGAAGGGAGAGGTGTATCTGGATTAACGGGGCCAGAATTGGGACGATTTATAGAGGGGGGATTTGATTCATTATATTTATTATTAAAGAGACCTGCTTTTAAAGTGGCGTTCAAAACACCAATACCCCTAAAATTCACCGATTTAAGCTTTCAAACTGAATTTAATCAGGCACCGTTAAATTACTTATCACATGGTAGTTCATCCATACAAACCGATGTAAGGAATTGGAAAAATAAGGTAGCTTTTAAAGTTTTGAAAAATCAAGTTTCATTTTCATTTGGTTTTGATAATCAAATAAAAAGTCCCTGGGATCCAGAATCAGTTTTTGATGGTGAAATAAAACGGTCAATAACTGATACAAAATCAGGTTCCATTGGGTTGGGTTTTAGAAATTGGCCAGGATTAAATTATTCCATACGCTTACAGGAAAGAAAGGATTTGTCAGTCCAAATGGTTGAATTATTTGACAGTACTTTTACAAGTGATAGCACTTTTACAATTGATTCTACGCTTCTGTTACAAAAACCAATTGTGGGACAAAAGAAATTAACTACCCACACTATTTCCCCTACATATAAGATAAACCTGGGAGATATAGGAATAAGTCTGAATGGGAATATAACCTTTGTAAATGATTTAGATCAATTATCAGATACAACAGGTTGTTATGAAATTCTTAACAGTACTAAAGGTGAAGAATGGGGCGGTGTTAGTGATACCTCAATCTGTGGAACAAATGAGAACTTATATATTTTTAAAGGAACAAATAATTATCCATTTAACAATTTAGGGGCACTAACTTCAACATATACTGGTGCATTATCATTTTCATTTCCCATTCCTCTATCCTTGAATTTAGGGTGGGGAATGTCAGCCAATGCACCAAACGATTTAAGACAATCTAATACGGTTATAAGTGTATTTAGTACAAAAATTGGTTACAAGTTTTTGGATAAAAAACTAAATGTGACCATCGGCGGGAATTATGTGATTGGGCATAAAAGTGGAAATGAATTTTGGGATTCAGGCGAAGAGTTTACTCAAGATTGGAATCAAAATGAATCTTTTGATTTAAGGTCATACGATGAATACGATGATCTTGATAATAATAATATATGGTCAGATGGGGATACTCTAAAAGTAGATTATAATGAAAATAATGAATATGATACTTACGATGCGGATACATTTATTGATAAGGTTGAGCTTGATAATACAAAATTAACCCTAAAATGTGGAATGCAGTATAAAATTCCCGAACCAAATATAACGATTGGACTAAATTTAGACTATTCCAAAGCAGTTGATTATCTTAAATCTGAGCAGGACGATCCGGTTTTTAAAGCAAAATTGGCAATTAAATTCGGATTTTGAACTTAACAATCCGGATTCCACATTCCCAATTATTCAGGTTTTCTTCTCTTTTTTTCGTGCTGCTGGAAATAGCACGTTATTTAAAATAAGCCGATACCCCGGGGAATTTCTGTGAAGGGATAAATCGGTTGGTGGGTCTCCCACAAAATGGCGGTAATCTTCAGGGTCATGTCCACCTAAGAAGGTATAGGTTCCCTTGCCTACATTTCCATGGATATATTTTACCAATTCATCATTTTCCACTTCTCCCATAATGAGAACATGATTTTTTAAAGTTGATCGTGCAAATCCGGTGGTTTGTCCCATAAACCCATTAATAACCGCAACATGGTTTTGGGTGAGCATAGTGGGTACTGGATCCCATTTGGCTGAGAATTCGAAAAGGGAAAAATAATCCGCTTCAGCACCTTTGGTTACAGTGCGGTGACTGGGGGGTACATCGATGGTAGAATATTCATAGGTCATTGGATTGGTGTATAAATTATAATTTTCAAATGCCACTGAGTTGGAGTAATCCATTTTATTTCTGTAATTGGGATCAACCTGAGAGCCATCATAAACGGTACTGGCAATATCCACATTCTGGGCAGCGAGAGCAATGTCAAATGAATCCGTAGCAGAACACATGGCAAACAGAAATCCCCCATTTTGAATATAGGTTTTAATTTTGCTAGCGACCTGTTTTTTTAATTCATGAACGGAGGGAAATCCAAATTTCTGAGCAGTTGCATTAAATTGCATTTCCATATTTTTATACCAGACTGCATTATGATAATTTTTATAAAATTTTCCATATTGACCGGTGAAATCTTCATGGTGCAGATGCAGCCAATCATAATCCTTTAATTTATCAGTTAGGACTTCATCATCAAAAATCACTTCATAATCAATTTCTGCATAAGTCAATGCCAAGGTGACGGCGTCGTCCCATGGTTGTTTACCTGGAGGAGAATAGACTGCAATATTGGGCAGTTTTTCCAAGAGTACCATATCCATATTATTTTCTTCGATCTGAGCAAATATTTCGGTTAAAACAACTGTATTTATTGGTTCGTAATATACACCTCTTATTTTTAATTCTCGCTCGAGAATACCATCATAATTAATCATAAATGAACCCCCTCTATAATTCAGGAGCCAGTCAACTTCCTCTCCCTTTTTCAATGTCCAAAATGCAACTCCATAAGCTTTGAGGTGATCTGTTTGAAGTTGGTCCATGGGTATAAGTAATTTTTGGGAAAACACTGTCCCAATAATGATAAAACACAACAAGATTTTCATAATAAATATCCGCATCACTAATTTCAATTTGTTTTTATATAGGGTAATTTAAAGGGTAAATTAGCTATTGTTAAGAAGATAAAAATATTTTTACTTATTATAAGGGTGTAATTTGAAATTAAGACATTTACCATATTATTTTCTCATTTTGTTATTGTCGTGTATAGATATTACTTTGGCACCGGGCAAAGATTGTAATGGCACCATTGGAGGTGAAGCCATTGTGGATGATTGTGGATATTGCACAGGCGGTACAACATCAGTTGCATTCAATGAGTATTTGGGCTGTGATAGTTCCTGCCAAGGGACTCAAATAGATTGTGAGAGTATCTGTGGAGGCTCTGCAAAAAATGATTGTAATGGAGATTGTGGTGGGACAGCAATTTATAATTATATTTGTGAGGACATTGACAGTGATGGTTTCTTAAATATTGAAAGTAGAAGTTTAAATTGCATAGATGAAAGTATTCCTGGGAATTGCGATCCAAATTTTGATAGTTGCCTATTTATGGACTGCAGCATAGATACCATGTATTTGAACACGGTTATTAACTGTACGGGTGAGTTGCCATTATGTGATGAAGCCAGTGCTACCTGTCTCAACTTTGGGGACTATTTAGGAGATGGTACTTGTGATTTCATAGATACGAATTGTGAAGAATTTGAATATGACGGGGGTGATTGTGATTTGGTAGATTGTCTGGGTACCCACTTTTCTGAGGAATTATGTATTGAACTTTTTGGGGCAGGTTGCACTACCGGTGAGGCATCCTGGATTGGAGATGGTGGTTGTGATGAAGGTGATAATGATTTGGAATTGAATTTTAATTGTGAGGAGTGGAATTATGATGGAGGCGATTGTAATTCAAATGCACGAATATCCAAAATTAGAATAACAAAAAAATGGAGATACCAGAAAATATAAAATGCGAATAATTGCGTACTTAGTGCTAAGTTTTTAGCTTTGGGAATTCAGTCTTTAATATTCATTTTTCCTTAACTCTATTAATCCAAAATTCCATATGCCTGCATCTGGACATTGAGCATGTAGAAATGCCTGCCTCCTACTTCCTCATAATTTAGCTGGCCAATTCCCTAAGTCTTAACCTCACATCATCATAATAAATGCTTTGAGGATATAGTTCTAGAAATTCGAGATAGCTGTCAATGGCATTTGAAATATCCTTATCAATAAAATCAATAATTTCTGCTTGAAAGATATGAGCTAATTCTTTAAAAATAGTCTCATTTTCTATTTTTCTGAGTTGCAATTTTGTGAGTTCAGTGTCACCCTGCAAGAAGGTCAGCCATGCATGTTGGTACCGGCACATATCTGCAATATAGATTTCATTGCTGTCAAAAAGTGTCTCCAATTTTTCTAGGGCTTCTGTGCGTTTATTCTGCTGTATATTCAGTTGGACTTTCGCAAAATCCACAAATTCTTCCTGATTATGCCGAAATCCTATGAGAATGGCCATCACATCTAAAATATCATTTACTGCAAAATTATCCATTGGTAGCTGCTCAACGATTTCGTGAAGTTTAGCATCGGTTTGGTCAAACTCCCCCTGATAAAATAAAATCTGAGCTGATTTAATTTGATACTCTAAAATATCTGGAGTTTTCTCTATTAACTCTGTACATTTATTTTCTGCAGATTCTAAATCTCCTTTAGCAATATGAATATTTACCAATCCCAATCCTGCATCGATTCGAAGGCTTTTTGAATTGCCATGGGTGAACGCTTCTTGGTAAAGGTACATGGCACCATCCAAGTCACCCAATACTCGGAACTGTACTTCTGCCAATCGATATGCAGCCTGGGCATTTTTTTTGGTAACCCGCAACGAATCATATATTTCCATTGCTTGTTGTAACGAATATCCAGATTCATCTTTTATTGGTACATACGGAGATGAAAAAAATGGATTATTGGGATAAAATCCTGATAAGGGTAATTCTGACACTGAAAGTACTAATTTTGACTCAAATACCTTTGCAATTTCAAAAACAGTTCTTGTCAATATCTGTTCATTTTTTGAAGAATTAATTATGTGGGTGAAAACCTTATTTGCACGCATGTATTCCTTTACACCTGACAAATCTTTACCAAAATCCAATAGCATGGTGTAACTGGCATTATTTGAAATAAGTGTTTCATAGGCTTTATCAAATTCTTTCAACTTAAATTGTAAATCTGCAAGAATGAATTGAGCTGATTTAAAAGGTGACTCCTGTAAAACTGCTTTAATGGCTGCATTAATTTTTGGATCGTCAGGGAATACCATTATTCTATCAGAAATTGTTTGAATTTGCTGGGGGTGAAATTCTAAAAATAATAGATATTCCCGAACAGAATTTTCATAAGCCATGCGCATGCCCAAATAGGAACCAAGTTCAATACTGTAGAAATCCTGCTTTCCAGTATTTTTGCGATACTCCTTCAAGAGGACATAAGCAAAATCTAATTTTCCTGCACTTATCAATCTCTGCAGGATATTTTTTGTAGAATTTTCTCCAATGGATAAATCCAACACCAAAGTTGTTGCAAGTGGTTGCCAATTATCTTCTGTTTCCATTAAAATATAAACATCCAGAAATTCTAATTTTGATTGGAGATCATTGTTTCGGGCATTGCTGAAAGATTGTGTGTAAACCATCAGTGAATCCCAACTTTCGGTTTGCTTGAGATAATTTTTCAGCGGAAGAAAATATTTGGACACCCCCGGGTTTGACTGATTAATTTCTTTATATAATATTAAAGCTTCATCATATAGACCAGATCGTTCCAATGTTTTTGCTTGTAAATATTTTTCTTCAAGTTCAGGATTTTTATTGTTATTTAAGGATTGAGCTCTATTCTGAATTTGCTGTAGGACATCTTGTGCAGTTTGATTCTGAGAAAAAATCAAGGAAGTTAATAGAAATAAATTGATAAATTTATTCATTGATTGAGTCGTCCGCTTTTTGAAGGCTTCTAAAATATTGCTTCATCATATTTTGATACTCTCGAGAATGGCCTTCCTGCAGGGCAGATTCCATGGCATTAATGAGTAGCATTTCCCTTTCACCCATATCAGATGGCAGACCGGTAGGACCTGAGTAAATAATTTCCTCACCACCAGAACTTTTGCGTTTTTCAGAATAATCTTTCTGAGTAAGTGATTTCTGACTATCCAGCATGCGGGATAATATTCGTTGCTGCCGTTCCTGTGTTCTCCGGTCTACTTGCTTTCGACGGAAATCTTCAATCACCTCCTCCATTTCATCTTTTGCTTTTCCAGCTCCGCTATTTTCTTTTCCGGGATTTTCACCCAGTAATTCTTCAAGTTGCTGTTTCAATGCTTCCTGCTGTTTCTGAAGTTGTTCCATCATTTGCTGCTGTGCCATCATACCCAATTGTGGAAGGTTCATAGTCCCCTGATTAATACCCTGTTGTTGCTGACTCATTTCTTCCATGCGCTCCATAAATTCAGCCATCCCCGAACCAGACCCGCTCATTTGCATTTGATTGGCAGATTCCAAAAGTAACTTAGCAATTTCATTTAACCCATTCAATATTTTCTTCATTTCCTTTTTTGCCGAGGAGGTTTGTTTTTGTTCCAATCGTGAGATTGTGCGGTCCATAGCAGTTTTGGTTCTGCCGATTGCGCCTGCAATTTCCGGGGATATATGAAAGGTTTCTCGAGATAACTCTGTTAATTGGATCATGAACTGCTGGTTCTCTCGGAGAATTTTATCCTGTATCACTGCAGTCTCAATTAACTTCGGACTTCGTGACCGCAATCCCTCAGTATCTTTCACCAAATTCTCCTGTTCCTGTGAGATATAAAGTAAATTGCGGATGAGTGCTAGGAATTTCCTGAGCATTTCATCAACCGTATCTTCCTGAAATTCAGACTGAATTTCTTTAGCAATTTCCAGCATTTCGTTTAGTCCGCTACTTGCCTCACCTCCAGATTGGCTGGCACCAGAGGAGTTATTATTTTGCATTTCTGTACGAGCTTCATTTAAATCTGATGCTGTGGATTCGGTGAGTTCGCTTTCGGCTAATTCTGAAAGTTGTTGTGCTGCATCGGGAGATAATCCTTCCATGGCTTGAGCAGCATCTTTCATGGCTTGTTCTAATGATTTAAAACTTTCTTCCTGTCTTCTCTCGCGGGATGCCAGTGTCTCCATATTCTCATCCTTTGACAGTTCTTCCATAATTGCTTCCTGCTCTTCAGCCAATTTTTCAAGCCTTTTCACAACTTCATCCATTTTTTGTTCAGCCAGTGCCAGTTCAAACATTTCAATAAATCGATCCAGTTGTTCTTCAAAGGCTGCCAAATCAAATTCGAATTCTTCCAGTGCATCTAACATTTTTTGGGGATCCATTTCTTCCATGGCTTCCTGTAGTTTTTCCATTGCTGCCAACATTTCAGGTGTCATTATCTCATCCAATAATTCCTGAAATTGAGAGAATTTTTCAACCAAGTCTTCACTAACTAAATTGTTTTGTTCAGCCTGTTCCTGGATTTTCTGCATGGTTTCCTGAATTTGTTCAATCTGATCAAAGACTTCATCCATTTTTTCCAATGCTTCTCCGGCCTTTTGCTCCTGTTCCCAGCTCACATTTTCTGATTTAAGAAGTTCCAATTCCAATTCTTCAACCAATTCCCGGACATCCTCCAAATTCATCTGAATTTCCTCCCCATACTCTTCCACCTCCGCCTCTTCCTCTTCCATGCGATTGAAGAGGTCTTCAAGGGATGGGAACCGCCCAATTAATATAGGAGAGTGGGCGAGTGATGGACCAGATAGGGTATTGTTATCAGCTATGACAACCTGGATATGTAACTCATCTTCCGGCGCCAGTGAAAATTTGGAAATATTCCATTCATGGTATAATTGTTGTGATTTAACATCGCGTTGTATTTCTGCAATATTTCGTGTATATAAGGTGGTATCCTGCACAATATAATCTGGTGCTTTTACGCGATATTCAAGCCATGCATCTGAAAAACCGTAATCATCGCTGGTTTGAATATCAAACCCAATAATGTCCGACTCATCCAATTCAAATTTACGATTTGGGTTTTGTACAATAAGATCAGGAGGTGAATCCGGTATAATGGAAAATCGGTAATTAGGTGGGTGTAAATTCCGTACACCATTTTCGTCCTGAACATAAATTGCTGCATTGTTTTTTTCTTTTATATGGAAGGAACCACTTAGTTTTTTCCCCTGCACATATAATACGTTGGGTATGTCATTCAGGTAAATCCAGGCTGAATCAAGAGTTTTGGAAGATTTTCCAGCAAGGCTAACCCTACTTCCTTTCGGAATTGAAATATCAGTGATATTCCCGGGATGTTGAAATTCATCTTCACCGGTATATGCAGGGGGAAGGATTGTGAATTGTAATTCTTGAACTACTGGTCTGTCTGCAACAAAAATGGTGTCTGGGTTTGTTGAAATACTTTCCCAAGCTGAAAACCAGGAAGGCGATTTGTATTCCGCCCAATAACGAGTATCCCGCTTAACACCCTCAAATATAAAATGGTAAATTTCATTTTTCTGAGCTACAACCGCCAAGCCAGATTTATCTTTATTCTCCCAATGAATATGGATAGAATCTGGTAATTCTCCAAAACCTGCCACGCTAACAGTGAGGGTATCTCCCCCCAATACTTCCAGGTTACCAGTCATGGAATTCAGGACAAATGGTAATGGAACAGGAAATTCCTTGGTAGGTTGTACCAAGCGCAGAAATGCATGCGGTAATGAATTTATTAAAAGTAAAAGAATAATTACTGCAGAAACGAGAGTAATCTTGAGGGTCTTTTTTAGCGGCTGAGAAACAGGGTCATATAGAGATTCCCTGGGAATTTCTTTCAATTCTGTATTTAATTTGGATACAGCATGCTCAGCCAAATCTTTTCCCTCATCTAAGGCATCCATTGACTTTTCTAATTGGAGGGAATTAAGGAGGCGGTCACCAATTTTTGGGTCTCTCTTCTCAAATTTCTGAGCCAGAAACTCATTACTGCTATTATTGAAAAAAGATTTAAAATGGAAGAACCAACGGATACCAATAAATGCAATGGCTGTGAAAAATGAAAGTAAGAAAAACTCAGCAGTTTTTAATCGTATGGGAATGGTAAAATAGAAAACCGATTCCAATATACCCATTGCCAATAGAAAAATGACTATTCCAATTGCCAATTGCATCAATCCACGATGCAGATTGCTTTTCACCTGCTGGAAGCGAAAAACCTGAATAAATGATTGGATTGAAGTATTCCGCATTATCTGCTTAATGCGTAGAGGATGATATTGGTTCCCATTTCAAGGGCACTCTGCCTAATCTCCTCTGGATCATTATGAACTCTGCTATCTTCCCAACCATCCCCTAAATCTGATTCAAAAGTGTAGAGTACCATGAGAGTTCCTTCATTAAAAAGTCCTAAAGCCTGCGGTCGTTTTTTATCATGTTCATGAACCTTGGGTAGTCCATTTGGAAATTTATAATAGATATTGAAAATAGGATGATCTAGCGGAAGTTCTACCCAGTCCTTTTCAGGGAAAACCTTTTTCATCTCCCGCCGAAATGATTTATCCATTCCGAAATTATCATCAGCATGGAGAAACGCACCTGCTAACAGTTGGTCTCGGAGGAGTTGGGATTCTTCATCAGTAAATTTTACATTCCCATGCCCTGTGAGGTACAAATAGCTGCTTTGTGAAAAAATATCATCTCCAATTTTTGCCCGCTTCTCCAAAGGATTTACAGAAATATTTGTATGGTCACCTAAGTACTCCAGCAGGTTGGGAAGAGAACCGGGGTCGCTGTACCAATCTCCGCCACCGCCATAATGTATTCGGGTAATTGAGAAGGCTCCTGGTGGTACCGATTGAGTGAAAATCGGATTGAAAATTAAACCAATGAAAAATAAAAAAATCATCTTTGACATAAGACCGAAAATTAAAGGATTATTGAGGGAGTTATAAAGAGAAAGTTATTGAAACATTAGATAAAACATAGCTTGCCCTTCGTAGCCGACTTAAGTCATCTTAGTAACATCTATTGGAATTTTATTAAAAAAGATTATCAGAATGGATTTCTTCCACGAGGGTTTTGAATTTTTCATCAGTAAATTTTACATTCCCATGTCCAGTGATGTGCAAATAGTTGCTTTACGAGGGAATATCATTTCCAATTTAAATGCTAACTTTCTAAATATACCTTTCCTCTACAAATTATCAAATTTATTCATTTAATTTACCTATCTTTTCAGTCTAAATTTACAGTCTTTCATTGAGGCTAAATTTTACTAATTGAAGAAGGAAAATTTCAAATTGACCATTCAGTATGATGGTACTGATTTTCATGGCTGGCAGGTGCAGGCAAAAGGACGCACAGTACAAGGTGATATTGAAAATGTACTTTCAATAATTTATCCTGAGGAGAAAATTACTGTATTGGGAGCAGGACGAACAGATGCAGGTGTACATGCTTTAGGGCTTACAGCCAACGTAAAATTGCCATCGAAACTTTCAGCAAATGAACTAATGAAGGCGTTAAATGGTAACTTGAATCAGGATGTCCGTATCGATTCAGCAGGGGTAGTGGAGGATGATTTTCACGCTCGTTTTTCAGCAACAGCCAGAGAATATGAGTATCGTTTGGTAAAAGCATTTTCTCCAATCACCAGAAATTATACTACGCTTTTGAAATGGAATATTAATAAGAATTTATTGAATGATTGTGCAAAAATTTTAGTGGGAGAACACGATTTCACATCCTTTTGTAAGGCCACCGCCGAAGTGGAAAATAAAATTTGTACCGTGTTTGACTCCAAATGGGATGAGGCAAACGAAATGATCATTTTTACAATTAAAGCGAATCGGTTTTTACAGCATATGGTTCGATATCTGGTTGGAACAATGCTTGAAGTGGCAAGGGGGCGGTACACACTTGAAGATTTTCAAAATTTGCTGACTAATGAAAAATCAAAGCCTGTGGTTGTTCGTGCCCCGGCTCAGGGATTATTGTTAAAAAAAGTATATTATGAATAAACTGCATTCAAATCTATTTCTATTTATATTTTTACTGAGCTGTCAGTTGAATACCCAACCAGCAGCACAACAGGATGGAATAAATTCTTCCCGTCAAACAGCCATAACCTTCGCTATTGAACAAATTTCAAATTCAGTAGTGGGTATCAATGTTACTCAGCTAAAACAACAACAAGTCAATCCATTTTTTGATCCGTTTTGGGGTGGATTTTTTCCCTATACTCGTACCTTCAAAGTAGATAATATGGGTTCGGGGGTTTTGGTGAGCCCTGATGGGTATATTATAACCAATACCCATGTAGTGGATAATGCAACTGAAATTGTTGTGACGCTGAGAGGTGGAAAATCTTATGAAGCCCAGTTGGTGGGTGTGGATAATCTTACAGATATCGCTTTGGTAAAAGTGGATGATTCAGATCTTCCATTTGCAGAACTAGGTAATTCCGATGAACTAATTGTAGGAGAATGGGCAGTGGCACTGGGCAATCCATTGGGGCTTTTTGATGTGAGTCATCAGCCAACAGCCACAGCTGGAATTATAAGTGGGGTCAAAATGGATTTCGGACTAAAAGAAGCAGGGCATGTCTATCAGGATATGATCCAGACCGATGCTGCTATTAATCCTGGCAATAGTGGTGGACCTTTAGTGAATGCACTGGGGGAAGTCATTGGAATCAATACTTTCATCATGACCGGATCTAATTATTCATCAGGTTCAATTGGTATTGGTTTTGCAATTCCAATCAACCGGGTGAAGGAAGTTGCAGAAGATTTAAAGAAGTTTGGTAAAGTTGAAAGAAGCTACACCACAGGCGTACATGTGCAGGCAATTGATCCTGTGATGCAGCGCTATCTTCGTCTGCCTACTTCTGAGGGCGTCATTATTACGGATGTGGAAAAACGATCCTCGGGTGAACGGGCTGGCTTACAAATTGGAGATGTAATTTTAGCGGTGGATAATAGAAAAATCAATTCACCCAAGGATATTATTAGAGTGATTGATGAAGGATTGCACAAAGTAGGAGATATTGTAACTTTAACAATTTTACGTGAAAATAAATCCATTGATATTGAACTTACATTGGAAGAACCAAAATCAAAATGGTGGGGATTTTAATAAATGATTGATAGATATACAACACCGGAAATGGCACAGATTTGGTCGGAACAGAATAAATTCGAGACTTGGAAAAATGTAGAAATCACTGTTACAGAGGTTCTATCTGATAGAGGTGAGGTCCCCAAAGAAGCAGTAAAAGTGATAAATGAAAAAGCCACATTTTCTGTTGAGAGAATTTTAGAAATCGAAAAAGTGACCCGACATGATGTCATCGCCTTCCTCACCAATATGGCTGAAAATATCGGACCTGAATCTCGATTTATCCACATGGGAATGACCTCATCAGATTTATTGGATACCTCTCTGGCCTTACTATGTCAGGAAGCCGGTGAAATTATTTTGAGTAAGTTGAAGACGTTTAAAGAAGTTTTGCGGAAGCAAGCAGTAGAACATAGAGAGTCTTACCAGATTGGGCGATCACATGGAGTGCATGCCGAGCCAATTACCTTTGGCCTGAAACTGGCACTTTGGAGTGAAGAAATTGGGCGGCATATTGTCCGCTGGGAACGAGCTGTTGATTCTATTGCAACGGGTAAAATTTCTGGTGCAGTGGGGACCTATCAGCATTTAGACCCGGAAGTGGAAGAGGAATCCTGTAAACGTTTAGGGCTTCAGGCTGCAACCGTTTCCAGTCAGGTGGTACAGCGGGACCATCATGCAGAATATCTTACTAGCCTTGCCAATATTGCAGCATCATTAGAGAAAATTTCGGTGGAAATCCGCCACCTGCAGCGGACCGAAGTTTTAGAAGCAGAAGAGTATTTCCAAAAAGGGCAAAAGGGGTCATCAGCCATGCCCCATAAGCGCAATCCCATTGTAACCGAACGCATAACCGGGATGGCTCGGCTTCTTAGGGGTAATGCCATGGTGGCTATGGAAAATGTGGCTCTCTGGCATGAACGGGATATTTCTCATTCATCTGTTGAAAGGGTGATCATTCCGGACTCAACTACCCTTATGGATTATATGCTTAATAAAATGATTTATCTTTTGGAGAATCTGCTCATTTACCCTGAAAATATGCTGAAAAATTTAAACAAAACTGGAGGTCTTATTTTTAGTCAAGAGGTGCTTTTGGCATTGGTGAAAAAAGGAGCTACCCGGGAGGATGCCTATGCTATGGTGCAGCGTAATGCCATGCAGGTCTGGGAAGAGCAAAAAGATTTCAAAACACTTCTTAAAGGCGATTCTGAAATAATGAAATTATTAAAGGAAACTGAAATTGACAGGTTATTTAATTTAAATAAAGTAATGACAAACATTAACAAAATATATAAACGATTGGAGCTTAAAATATGAGTTATATCAGAGAGCAATTACCCTACACTTTAGATGCTTTTGAGGGTGGAGAATTAGGAGAACGCTATAAAGGCAAGGTGAGAGAAAATTTTTATATGGGTGATGAAATAATAATGGTAACAACAGACAGGGTCTCGGCTTTTGACCATGTATTGGGTACCATTCCGTTTAAGGGGCAAATCTTAACTGAGATTGCCAATTTCTGGTTTGAGAAAACCAAGGATATTGCACCTAATCATATTATTTCCTCCCCAGACCCACAGGTGTTGGTAGCAAAGAAAGCGGAAACCTTACCAGTTGAAGTTATTGTGAGAGGATATATAACCGGCAGTCTCTGGCGGGAATATGAACAGGGAATTAATGGTCAATATGGGTTTATGCTTCCAGAAGGACTTAAAAAAGATCAAAAGTTTGATACCCCAATATTAACTCCCTCCACCAAAGCGGAATATGGAGAGCATGATGAGCCCATTGCACGGGAAGCCATTGTAAGTGGATTGGTGGAAGAATCGGTATATGCACAAGCTGAAGAGTATGCACTTAAACTTTTTTCTACGGGACAGGAATGGGCGGCCAAACAGGGGCTAATTCTGGTGGATACCAAATACGAATTTGGTATGGTTAATGGAGAGCTTATTGTCATTGATGAAATTCACACACCGGATTCCAGTCGTTATTGGATTTCCGCTGAGTACGAAACTCGTTTTAATGCTGGAGAAGGACAGAAAATGCTGGATAAGGAAAATATTCGTCAATGGCTGATTGAGAGGGGCTTTTCAGGAGAGGGTACCCCCCCTGCGCTTACAGATGAAATTAGAGTATCTTTAGCTGAGAGTTATATTGAGCTTTATGCGAAGCTAACAGGACAGGATTTTCATCCAAAATTAGGAGATGTAAAAACGCGTATAGAAAATAATCTTGATAAAGCCGGCATTTATGCATGATTGCTCCTGAAGGAAAAATAATACTCATCCCCCTCCTTCTGTTGGTCTTGGCTGGTACAGGAATTCAAGCATACTATCCCTCTGATGGATTAAAATGGATGAACTTAACGGTGGCAATACTGACTCTGTTTTCATTGTATTTTTTCAGAGATCCTCAGCGAATTCCACCCAATAATGATGGTTTTTTATCTCCTGGGGATGGGAAGGTTGTTCAAATTATTGATGTTGAAGATGCTGATATTGGGCAGGCAAAACAGATTTCTATTTTTCTTTCAGTATTTAACGTACATAGTCAGCGAGTGCCATTATCTGGAAAGGTAATTTCCAAAGCCTATAATCCCGGCAAGTTTTTGGCAGCCTTCAATCATAAAGCTTCTTTGGATAATGAACAGACAGTTGTACTATTTGAAACTGAAACTGGCAAAAGGTACAAAATCAAACAAATTGCAGGGCTCATAGCCCGGCGAATATTGAATTATATGGAACCTGAAAATAGGGTGGAGAGAGGGCAGAGATTGGGTTTTATCCGTTTTGGTTCACGGGTGGATATTATCATTCCCCCAGAATTTCAAATTGATGTAAGTTTGGGGGATATGGTAAGAGGTAATCAAACAATTATCGGCAGGTTCCAATGAAAATAAAGCAGCACCTACCCAGCATTTTTACCCTCATTAATTTATTTCTGGGTTTTCTGGCAATCATTAACACCATGGCAGGAAATTATGTTATTGCCTGTTATATAATTCTGGCAGCAGGTGCATTCGATTCTGTTGATGGAAAAATTGCCCGATTAATTGGCATATCTACAAATTTTGGTAAAGAAATAGATTCACTGGCTGATATGGTATCATTCTGTTTAGCACCTTCCATTTTGGTCTATTCACTCTACACCCAGAATATGCCGGGTATTTCAGGGGAGCTTATTGCCTGTGCCCCCCTCATAATGGGTGCTATCCGCCTTGCACGATTCAATACAGATGTTGGAGATGAAAATCCAGCGTATTTCACTGGTCTGCCTACCCCAATGAATGCCCTTTCTATTGCTTCTCTGGTGCTTTTTATTGAGCATTTTAAAATAGATAATCCCGAGTATTCACAACCCCGCTTATTGTTGCCGCTTATTCTGTCACTATCCTATCTCATGGTGAGCCAAGTGCATTACGCCAAATTTCCTCTTTTAAATTTTAAATCTGGTAAGCAAAATACCTTACGCTTATTAGGTGTAGCACTTTTTGGAGTTACCTTTATAAGTGCAATTTTTATTGGTTTCCCCTATCGGATATTGGCAGGCTTTGTAAGTTTTTATCTTTTAACAGGCATTTGGAATCACCTTAAGAATTTAGGCAATGTTGAAACTAATAATCAGGAAACATAAATGAAAGCAAAAATATATATCAGTTATAAAGATGGCATATTAGACCCCCAGGGAAAAACGGTGAGTCATGCCCTGGATGCTATCGGAATAAAGAAAATCAACTCTGTACGAATGGGTAAATATATTGAAATAGAGTTTAACGGAATCTCTAAAGATAAGGCATCGGAAATTACGGATGAATCCTGCCGAAAATTATTGGCAAATCCCAATACCGAAACCTATTCATTTGAAATTGTGGAGGAATAATGCATTTTGCTGTAATTGTATTTCCCGGGTCTAATTGTGACCATGATGCCTACCATGTTTTCCGTCATATTCTGGATATACCTGTAGATTTTGTCTGGCATAGAGAAACTGACTTAAAAAAATATGAAGCCATAATTATTCCCGGTGGATTCAGTTATGGCGATTATCTCCGAACGGGTGCTATTGCTCGATTTTCACCCGTGATGGAATCGGTAGTAAAAGAAGCCATTGCCGGGAAGCCCGTTTTTGGTATTTGTAATGGTTTCCAGATTCTTATCGAGTCAGGGTTATTACCAGGAGCGCTCATTATAAATAAGGATGTGCGCTTTCTCAGCCAGGATGTTACTTTAGAAGTTGACAGCACAGACTCAATATATACCCGATCTTTAAAAAGGGGGTGCAAACTTACTATGCCCATTGCCCACAAGCAGGGAAATTTCATAGCAGATGAAAATACCTTGAATTTGTTGGAAGATGAAGACCGCATTGCCTTCCGATATAGTAATGGTAAAAAAGGAAATCCTAATGGAAGTGCTAACCGGATTGCAGGAATCCTCAATAAAAAGCGGAACGTTTTGGGAATGATGCCACATCCCGAACGGGCAGTTGAGTCCGTATTAGGTTCAGATGATGGGATAGATATTTTTAAATCAATGATAGGGGTTGCTTAATGAAATCCAACCAAAAGCGAAACATATCATTTATTTTTCTGGTACTGTTTATTGGCGTGGTGGCAGGGTCTATTTTGAGTCAATTTGTAGGTGCCATTTTCCCTCCAGGAGTTGTGAAACAATTTTTTCTCACCAGCACTTCAATCGGTTGGGGTGGTCATCCCGAAAACTGGATTGATTTATGGGTTATACGCTTTAAAACAGGATTTTTTGTAGATGTTAGTGTGGTAAGTATTTTGGGCATGGGAATATCCTGGTATTTTTTACGGTATTTTAAATAGGAGGTAATATGGGATTAGGACCTTGGGAAATTGGATTAATTATTCTGGTTGTTATTATTTTATTTGGAGGAAAAAAACTACCTGAACTGGCACGTGGTTTGGGTTTAGGATTGCGGGAGTTTAAAAAAGCCACCAAAGATATAAAGGATGAAGTACAATCTGCTACTGATGAAGTGGAAGATATAGAAAAAGTAAACAAGGAATAATTTTCGCCATTTCTTTTATAATAAGCTCTCCAATTATTTTCTGATTTATCCTCTGAAACATTTTCAATATTTAAGTGTTTATCACAAATCAAGATGATAAATAAATTCAATAAAAATAGTCAATATTCAGCTGTTGCTCTTCGACAAGCTCAGAGAACATCTTCTTATAAATAAATGGAATTTGGACAACCATATTATTTACTATTACTACTTCTGCTACCAATCCTGGCATTCTGGTATTTAAAAAAGGGGCAAAACCAGGAAGCCACAATTCGATTTTCCAATCTTGATTTAATTCCAGAAAGTGTAATTCGTAATGGCAGGGTAAAAAATTTGATTTTTTTGTTCGGTCGGCTGGCAATTATGTTACTCATCATTTTGGCATTGGCCCGCCCCCGTCTATCAGATACAATTAGAGAAAGTAAAACTGAAATTGTTGACATCCTCTTAGTAATTGATCAATCATCCTCCATGTTGGCACAGGATTTTAAGCCCAATCGCTTGGAGGCTGCGAAATCAGTTGCTAAAAAATTTATCAAAGATCGGGAAGGTGACCGTTTGGGGTTGATAGTATTTGCTGGAGAATCATATATTCAATGTCCCCTAACCCGAGATATTGATGTGTTATTGGAATTTACGGATGAAATAGAAATAATTGACCGTGAGCATGATGGCACAGCTATCGGAATGGCTATTGCAAATTCCATCAACCGTCTCAGGGAAAGTGAGGCGAAATCTAAAACCATCATCCTCCTTTCTGATGGTAGTAACAACCAAGGTGAATTAGACCCCATAACAGCTGCTGGTCTTGCAGCAAAATTTGACATCAAAATTTATACGGTAGCAGCTGGTACGCATGGATTAGCGCCTTACCCCGTTACCGATGCATGGGGAAGACAGGTGACTCAAAATGTTCAGGTTGATGTGGATGAGGAGAGTTTGAAGGAAATTTCGGATATAACAGGTGGGCAATTTTTCAGAGCTACGGATAACAAATCATTACTAAAAGTGTATGAAGAAATTGATGCATTAGAACGCACCGAGATTGAAGTGACGGAGTATCAGAATTACACAGAACTTTACAGCTGGTTTACTATCCCTGCGGCATTTGCATCCATATTTTTTATTTTTCTCTCACGGGGAATATTTCATAAACTTTTTTAATGGTTCGCTATACACATCCTGAAATGTTCTATCTTTTTATACCACTGACGTTTGTGTTAATATGGTATGCCATTCAAGGGAAAAAGTTAAGATTTGGCTTAGAAGCTTTAGGTATTGCTTCAGTTAAAAAGTTTCTCCTTAACCGTGTAAAATATTCCCGAATTCGTCTGCGCTCCCGATTAATCGTATTGGGAATTATTTTCATTTTATTGGCTTCTGTGGGTCCACAAATTGGTATGAAATTAACTGAGCTTAAACGGGAAGGAGTAGATATTTTTATCCTTTTGGATACCTCTACCAGTATGAATGCAGTGGACGTAAAACCATCCCGAATTGAAAAAGCTAAATACGAGCTTGGTAGGTTATTAAATAAACTTGAGGGAGATCGGGCTGGATTAATTGCATTCGCTGGTTCCGCTCATCTTCACTGTCCACTAACCGAAGATTATTCAGCATCCCGGTTATTTTTGAATATGATGGATACGGATATTATCACCACTCAGGGTACAGACTTAGCCGCTGCCATCCAATTAGCATTGGATCATGTTGAAAATGACGATGAAAAATTCAAGGTATTTGTACTGGTTTCTGATGGAGAAGACCATCAAGGGGCAGCTGTCACACTGGCAGAACAAGCCCGGGAATTGGGCATTATTATCCACACTTTGGGGGTGGGAACCTCTGCCGGTGGACCCATACCCATTTATGATGAAAATGGTAATAGGATGGAGTTTAAGAAAAACCATAGCGGACAAGTGGTTACCAGTACCCTGAATGAATCTATGCTAGATGAAATTGCCCGCATTACCGGTGGGCTTTATATCCGCATAGAAAACCAAGTGAATGCAATTACCCCCCTATTGAATGAAATCGATCAGATGGAAAAGAGAGAATTTAAATCCCATGTATTTTCTCAATATGAAGATCGGTATCAGGTGTTTTTAGTTATAGGATTAATATTGTTTTTAACTGAATTTTTAATACCTACCCGTACACAAAAAGAAATGGGTTGGGAAGGAAGGTTTACAAGGGAATGAAGGATAAAGATTGAAGGTAGAAGATAGAAGAATTAAGGTAGTGGTTCGACAGGCTCACCAATCAGATTTAAGATGGAAAATAGAAGAATTAAGATTTAAGATTTGGAGATATTTTCTTGTTATTTGCATAATTAGTGTACTTCATGATTCCTTATATTCCCAGCAGAAGAAGGAAATTCGTCCTTTGCCTACTCAAAATCAAGCAATGTCAGTGAATGGGAAAGAACCAGAATCAAATCCTGAATATGAAAAGGTGTTACAGAAATATGAAGCACTTATCAAAAAATATCCTCATAAAAAAGAACTGTTATATAATTTAGGAAATCTTAATTACCTGAGTGGAGATTCAGAATCTGCTTTACAGAACTATAAAAATTCACTCATAGATTCCGAACCCGATATTAAAGCAGATGCTCTGTATAATATGGGTAATACATTTTACCAAATGGGAGATTTGCAAAATAGTGTGGATTTTTTTCAGGAGGCACTAAAATTAGACCCAGATGATGAGGATATCCGCTATAATTATGAATTGAGCAAGCGAATGCTTGAGCAGCAACCACCTCAGGAAAAGCAAGGTAAAAATCAGGATGGTGAAGAAGGTGATGAACAGGAAGAACAAAATCAGGAAAGTCAGCAATCTCAAAAAGGTAATGAAAAAGAGCAGGATTCTAAAGGGAGTGAAAAAGGTGAAGAAGAAGGTGAGAAAGACCAACAGCAGTCAGAAGATGGGAAGGAAGATTTAGGGGAGGAACAGGAAGAGTCGCAATCTAAGGAAGGAGAAGAAATAAACGAGGAAGATCAAAAACAGAAAACAGAATCTCAAATCCAGGCGGAAAAAGAAAAACAATTGGGGAAAGAAGAAGCAGAAGCAATTCTTAATGCAATGAAAGCAGATGAAAATAATTTAAAGCCAAGAAAATATAAAGCTAAAGGTTTAATTAAACTGGAGAAAGACTGGTGAAAAGACTATTAGTTTTATGTTTAATATCCGCAATAATTTGGGCGGAAGAATCGGTGAGTGTCACCGTGGATCGCAGTGATATAATTGAAGGTGATTCTATTAATCTCACTGTTACCACTAGTAATGTGAAAAGTGATCCTGAGGTACGACTACCCGAAATGCCTGATTTTAAAGTTTTAAGTGGTCCCAATCAATCCAGCTCCACAAATGTTCAATTTCTAAATGGGAAAATGACCAAAAGTTCAACCACTACACTGAGCTGGAGCTTAATTCCCAAAAGGACAGGAGAACTTACAATTCCGGCATTGAAAATTCAGATAGGGAAGAAATCTTATTTATCAACTTCCATTATGGTCTCAGTTTCAAAACGGGGAAGTAGCCAATCGGGTAAAGTAGCACATTTTTTTATTGAGGCTTCCATTGATAATCAGGCACCTTACAGAGGGGAACAAACTACTCTCACCTATACCCTTTATACTAAAGTAGATGTTACCAGCTTTGATGATGAAGTACCAAGTTTTAAAGGCTTTTGGACAGAAGAATTGTTTGCGCCAAAAAATTTAAAGTTAAGAGAGGAGAGGAAGAATGGTGTTAAATATTTTGCAGCAACCATAAAAAAAATAGCTTTGTTTCCTACTCAATCGGGGAAAATAATTATTAAACCTATGTCTGCAGTAATTGGTATCCGGGAAAAGCAACAACGGTGGAATGATTTCAGCTTATTTGGACCTCCATCAAAAAAATATACTATTTCAACCAACAATTTAACTATAGATGTAAAACCACTTCCCACTAGAAGGAATGGAAAGATTTCAGCAATTGTGGGGAATTGGAATATTCGATCAGAGGTTAGTACAACAAATGTAAAGCAGGATGAAGCGATTACATTTAAGATTATCATAAATGGAACAGGAAACCTTCAAACTGTGGGTATGTCTGATATTTATTTTCCAAATGAGTTAGAGGTATTCGATCCAGAAGTACAGACGCATGAGAATCCCTTAAGAGATAAAATTGGAGGAGAGAAGAAATTCGAGTGGGTATTAATTCCCAGATTTGCAGGTGACATTTATATTCCCAAAATAGATCTAAATTATTTTGATCCCAAAGGGGGTCAATGGGTGACAAAATCTACACCCAGGCATAAATTAAAAGTATCGCCGAACGAAAAAGCTGCAATAACCTCAATTGGATTATCAAAAGAAGAAGTGGTATTGGTGGGTGAGGATATTCGATTCATAGATGAATCTCAACCTAAATGGCGTGATCAAAATAGGGCACTGGTTACTGGCACAGCGCTCACATTACTGCTATTATCCTGGATGGTATTTGCATTTCCATATGCTCAAAGTATTACCAGACAACGAATGGAAAAATCAGCAGGAGGTTGGCAGGCTAAACGAGCATTAAATTATGCGTTTGGTATATTGGATTCAGCTCCTAATTCGCCTGAAGAAATTTATACACAAATTTATAGGGCAGTTATAAGTTATATTAATAAAAAGAACGGGACTAAGAGGATAGAATATTCAACAGGAGAAATAATTGAAATTATTCAAATTTATGATAGTGGTGAGTTAAGCAAGGAAATGGAACAAGTTTTAACTCGGGGAGAAGCTGTAAGATTCGCCCCTATTTCTTCACAAGACGCCAAAAATGATGTACAAAAAATTAAGCATTTATTGAAAAAGGTTGATCATGTCTGGTCTTAGAAATAAATCACTTATATTTTTTATTTGCATACCTTTATTTGCTGTAGAGGAAGAAATTTCACAATTTTACAAAAATGGAATGGATGCATATAAAAATGGCCAATATGATTTAGCCATTCAGGAATTTGAATCCATTTTATCCAATAACTTCGATTCACCAGAATTGTATTATAATTTGGGTAATGCTTTTTTTCGTTCCGGAAATACAGCTGGAGCAATTTGGGCATTTGAGAGCTGCCTGAAGCTATCTCCAACTCATTCGGATGCTCAATATAATTTAAAGTTAGCAAATTTAAAGGTAATAGATAGAATGGATTTGCCTGATCCCCCATTGTACCTGAAATGGTATTTAGGAATGAAAGAACGGTTTACACCTTCTGCATGGATTAATATTACACTTTTCATTTTTTTATTATTCTCTCTTTTAGCATTAATAAATCGATTTGTTTTCTTTTCAATAGTAAAAAATTTAAAAGGGATTATATTGACACTATTTTTTATTTCCCTATTTTTGGCCTCCCATTCAATTTGGACTGATAATTCACTTAACCTGGGAGTTATTTATTCTCCGAAAGCTGAAGTTCGTTCAGAGCCTAACACATTTTCTACTCGCCTTTTTGAAGTTCATGAAGGATTAAAAGTATCAATTAACCAATTAGAGAATAACTGGGTTGAAATTGAATTATTGGATGGTAAAACTGGGTGGATATCTAATGATCAAATTAGGCTGATTCAGTAATATTAAATTCTCATATAGAAATCCCTGAATTAAATTGCTAAATTTAGGGTGCAAACTCAGACTAAATAAATAGAAGAGAAATATGTCGGGACATAGTAAATGGTCAACCATTAAACGAAAAAAGGGTGCAGCTGATGCCAAGCGTGGAGCTGTATTTACTCAAGTTTCCAAAGATATTGCCTTATCAGCAAGAGAGGGTGGAGGCGATCCTGAAATGAATCCAGCATTAAGGCTTGCAATAAAAAAAGCGAAGGCTGCCAACATGCCCTCAGCGAATATTGAACGTGCCATTAACAAAGGGACAGGCAATTTACCGGGGGTGAGATATGAGAATTATGTCTATGAGGGATATGGTCCCGGAGGTGTTGCTATCATGATGGAAGTGATGACCGATAATAAAAATAGAACGATCCCGGATATTCGTCATATCATGTCTAAAAATGGTGGGAATTTGGGAGAATCTGGTTGTGTGAATTGGATGTTTGAAAAGAAAGGCACAATTACTCTTGAAAGAAAAGGTGTAGATGAAGACGCCGTTTTAGAGAAATCGCTTGAACTTGGAGCCGATGATTTTGAATCTGATAATGAAATTATCGAAATTACAACATCACCTGAAGCCTTTGGAATTGTTAGTAATGGTTTGGAAAAAGAGGGGTATGAAATTGAAGGTGAAGTAGGCTTAACTCCCGTTAATTCTGTGAATGTAAGTGGAACAGAAGCCAAGCAATTGCTGCAGCTTCTGGAAAAACTTGAAGAAAACGAAGACATTCAAAAGGTTTATTCAAATTTTGATTTGGATGAATCTGAGCTGGGTTCATTGCTGTAATTGAAAATAATTGGAATAGATCCGGGACTTGTGCAAACAGGCTTTGGAATTATAAATATAAGCAATAATCAAACCACATTGATAGATTATGGGATTATTAAACCGCAAATCAAAGACACTCTTGCTAATCGGCTTCTCACAATTTTTAATGATGTGTGTGAAATAATTTCGAATTATAATCCCCAAATATTTGCAATTGAAGAAGTATTTTATGGTAAAAATGTAAAATCTGCAATGCGATTGGGACAGGCGAGAGGGGCATCGATGGTTGCCGCTGCATCAAAAAAGATTCCCATTTATGAATATTCTGCACGAAAGGTAAAACAATCCATAACCGGCAATGGAAACGCACATAAAACTCAGGTACAATTTATGGTAAAAGCAAAATTACAAATGGATCATAATCCAGAACCTATTGATGCTGCGGATGCTTTGGCGATCGCACTCTGTCATGATCATCAATTTCGGATGGCAGATTTATGATTGTCAGCATTAGAGGAAAACTTGTAAAAAAAATGCCAGATGAAATTGTCATTGAAACTGGTGGATTGGGTTATATCTGTTATATCTCAAATAATACCTATGATAATCTCCCTAAGCCAGGGGAAGAGGTTTCGCTACTCACCCATTTTCATGTGACAGAAAATAGTCAGCAACTATTTGCTTTTAGTGAGATTACGGAGAAGGAACTATTTTTAATGCTTATTGGTGTTTCCGGTATTGGACCCAAAACAGCAATTGTTCTACTATCAGCAGTGTCTCCGGATGAATTTAAAAGACGATTGATTGCCAGTGAAGTTTCCATGCTAACAGCCTTACCTGGCATCGGACCCAAAACTGCGAGAAGGATTATCGTGGAATTAAAAGATAAATTTGTCAAACTATCCAAGGATGAACTACCCATGGAAGAATCAGATGTTCCTCCTGAAGTCAGTGATGCCTATGATGCACTCTTGGCATTGGGATTCCAAATGCAGGATATTCGGAATTCAATTACAACAGTTCAAAACCAAGGTGAACAATTAAGTACGGAAGAATTAATAAAAGAGGCCTTAGCAGAATTGCGATGACAGAAGAATTATTAGATATACCAATTAAGGAAACGGCTCTTTACAATTCTCATGTTCAATTAGGTGCAAAACTGGTTCCTTTCGCAGGGTATAAAATGCCAGTTTCTTACCCAGAAGGAATTCAATCGGAATATTTCACTGTTCGTGATAAAGCTGGCATTTTTGATGTTTCCCATATGGGTGAGTTTACTATTAGTGGCAGCGGTGCAACAGCGTTTTTACAGAAAATGACTATCAACAATGTGGATAAACTTCAAGTTGGTGAAGCACAATATTCTGCCATGTGTTACCCTAACGGTGGAATAATTGATGATTTGATTTTATATCGAAAATCAGATGGATATTTTATGGTTGTGAATGCGTCAAATATCGAGAAAGATTTCGATTGGCTGAGTGAACACAGAACAGAAAATGTGGATCTAAAAAATCTTTCCGAAGAATATTCATTGATTGCCCTTCAAGGTCCAAAGTCCGGAGAAATTTTATCTACATGTACAGATGCAAATTTGAAGATGCCCTTTTATTCTTTTGAAGATGCTTTCGTATTTGGAAACCCTGTAATGGTCAGCCGAACCGGTTATACAGGAGAGCTGGGATTTGAAATTTATGGAGAATCAAATGTACTAATTCATATTTGGGACGAATTAATAAATGTTGGTGTTAGCCCAGCAGGATTAGCAGCGCGAGATATTTTACGAATGGAAATGAAATATTGTCTGTATGGAAATGACATTGATAAATCTACAAATCCAATTGAAGCTGGTTTAAGTTGGATTACGGCATTATCCAATGGTGATTTTATAGGAAAAGATGCTTTGTTAGAAATAAAAAGGAATGGTACCGCCAGAATGTTAATTTCATTTGTTATGGAAGAACGGGGGATTCCCCGCCAAGGTTATGAAGTTTTTGTTGATTCACAAAAGGTGGGAATTGTTACCAGTGGAACCCAATCGCCAAAATTGAAAATTGGATTTGGTTTGGCATATGTTGATAGACCATTTAATAAAATTGGTCAAAATATATCCATCCAGATTCGTAATAAGTTTATTTCTGCAAAAATTATCAAACCCCCGTTTATTAAGGGAACTTCCCTTCATTATTAAGCTATTCCATCCTAAAAAATGAATTATCGCCGGCAAGAAGTTATTGGAATACTCCTATGTGTTTTAGCACTTTGTGTTCTCTTAAGCTTTGCAACCTATAATCCTTTTGAAACACCGTCTGGGTTAACACCTGAAGTCGCCCAGACGAATATAATGGGACTCTTTGGCATTTACACTTCTTATTATTTAATGAAATTTTCCTTTGGCTGGGGGACTTTTTTCTTTCCCATTATTATGGGACTTGCTGGGTTCACCCTTTTCACAAGAAGAGATTGGGAACAAACTTTACACTATTCAGGATTTTTAACCGGAATTGGAATTTGGGTATCCTTGCTAATTGCCTGGGTTGGTCAATCTCGCGGGGGAATGTGGGAAGCCGAATATCCAGGTTTTATAGGCTATAATTTGTGGAACTTTCTAGTAGATATTTTTGGTGTGTACGCAGCAGGAATAATTCATGTTGTGGTATTCATTTTATTAATTAGTGGATTGTTTCATTTTTCAATTTATTCTGAAGCAAAAAATATCTTTGAGAATTTAACCGAAAAATGGACAGAATGGCAGGAAAGAAGAGCGTTGGGAAAGGTGATTATTCAGAAAAATGAAATGAAATTTTTTTCCAATAAGGATAAAAATAAATCTGAAGTAAATCAAGAATCGGATGAAATTAAGGTTCCCACTGAAGAAGTTGAAGAACCAATTGAAGATGCTGCTGCCAGTGAAATAAATCCAGAACCTATTGATAATGAAAATACTGTAGGTGAAGAAGTTTTGGAGGGACCTCCCCAAGAAAATATTGCAATCGAGGATGAGGCAGAAATTGAAGAGGGGGATTTAGATGCTGAGAAGGAGCGCAAAGCAAAATACCGGCAGTATAAAATGCCTACCTTAGAATACCTCCATGATCCTGTTGAAATTCGGAATCCTCATTCAGAAGAAGAGCTAAAGGAAAAAGCAAATTCACTTTCTCATGCTTTAGATACCTTTGGAGTCACCGGTAGAGTAGTACGGATATCTCCTGGACCGGTAATTACACTTTTTGAAATAGAGCCTGCCGAGGGGGTTAGAGTTAATAAATTTACAAACCTATCCGATGATCTGGCACGGGTGATGAAAGCACAAAGGGTTCGTATAATTGCACCTATCCCGGGCTCAAAATCAGTGGGTATTGAACTTCCTAATAATAATCCTTCAACCGTTTTCTTAAAAAATATTATTAACTCTGAACAATTTATTAAATCCGAATCTAAATTAAGTATTAGTTTGGGCAAAACCACAACGGGAGATGCCTATGTTTTTGATTTAGGGAAAATGCCTCATATTTTGGTTGCTGGTGCTACAGGTGCGGGTAAATCGGTTTGTATTAATACAATGATTGTTTCAATATTGTATAAGGCAAAACCAGATGAAGTGAAGTTTATATTGATAGATCCTAAAAAGCTAGAATTGGCAACCTATAAATCATTGGAGGGATATCATCTCATTACAGCACCCAATTTGGATGAATATGTGATGACAACTCCAGAAAATGCTGTTGGTATATTAGACTCAGCAATCGTCGAAATGGAAAGAAGGTTTCAGGTATTTGCTGATGCGCGTGTTCGCAATATAGGTGAATACCAAGAAAGAAAAAAAGAGAATCCAGATTTGGAAACAATTCCTTTTTTAGTGGTTGTGATAGATGAGTTGGCAGATTTAATGCTCACTTCCGGTCGTGCAATTGAGGAGCCGATCACTCGGTTGGCTCAGAAAGCCAGAGCTGTTGGTATTCATTTGATTGTTGCTACGCAAAGACCTTCAGTAGATGTAATTACTGGGGTGATTAAATCTAATTTTCCTGCGAGAATCGCCTTTCAGGTTTCTTCAAAAATTGATTCACGAACAATTATAGATCAAATGGGTGCAGAAAAATTGCTTGGGAATGGAGACCTCTTATTTCTTCTACCTGGTACTGCATCCCCTATTCGATTACATAACGCCTATGTTACTTTAGATGAAATTGAAGCAATAATGACACATGTTTCAAATCAGCCGAAACCGGAGGAAATTTTACTCCCGGAAACAAGAAAAGAAAAATTGGATGGAGATTTTGTTTTAGAAGAAGATCAGGATGAACTTCTTCGAGATGCTGCTGTACTTGTTATCCAAAATCAACAAGCATCTGTTTCACTATTACAGCGGAAATTCAGAATTGGATATAGTCGTGCAGGCAGACTGGTGGACGAATTAGAGTCTTTAGGAATAATCAGCGGTTACAGTGGAAGTAAAGCTCGTGAAGTTTTAGTTGACGAATCTTACTTGGATACAATTTTTAGTGGGTAAGTATATTTTTTTTCTTACTTTGTGTTTCGGTTCAAATCCAATTGATGATTGGATAGATGAGCATAAAATTATACTCAAGGAGGATATTAAATCTGTATCATTTAAACTAAAAATTGAAACTCAATATTTTTCTGGTCAAAATGATACTTTAATTTCTGGCAAAATTACTGTTGGGAAGAAAAATAAATTTCGGTTTGAAATAGGTCCACGTACAGTTGTGTCTGATGGAAAGGTTTGGAAAAGTTATGATTCAAGAACCAATCAGATATTTATTCAAGATCCAGACAAACAATTGGAAAAGTCATTGTTTTCGTGGGTAAAGTTAAAAAAATTAAAAGCATTACCCATTAAGCAGAAAAAAGATGGTGGATATCAAATTAAATTATTGGGTAAAGGAAATGATATTAGAGCGTATTTTAGTCCAGACTCCAAAACCCTTAACTCGATTGTTATTATTCAACATGATATGAAATCGAAACTTTCACAAATTACCTTTGCATCAGAAAAAAATCTTATTTTGGAAATTGGAAATGAAAGTACCAGCAGTTTTGATTTGAGATGAGCAATAATCGCAAAATAAATATGGCAGGGCTGGCGGGTAATCCGAAAGTGATTTCAGGAATTATTATCAGTTTAGCTGGTATTTATTGGGCGTTTAAAGATTTTAATTTCTTCGATTTTAAACGATCTATTCAGCAAATCGATTTAGTGTATTTAATATTAGCAGCAATATTTTTATGGGGTTCCGTTTGGGTGAGAGGATTGCGTTGGAAGTGGTTATTCAAAGAATCAGCTTCACCTTCTGTTTCATCATTATACAAAGCAGAACTTATTGGATATTTTGGGAATAATGTACTGCCATTACGCTTAGGGGAAATATTAAGAGCTTATATTATTGGGAAAGAAAATAATCTTTCTAAAAGTTTTGTATTCGGTACCGTTGTATTAGAAAGATTGATGGATATGTTGGCTCTAACTTTCTTTGCCATCATTCTACTATTAATATATCCATTTGAAGAAGGATGGGTGAGTAATTTTATACTTAAAGGCGGCGTTGTGTTATCAGTATTAATTTTTTCACTCATCATTATAAGCAGAATTAAAATTAAATCTACAGAAAATAAATTATTGAGGATATTAAATCAAATGATGGAGGGTCTTCAATCAATCAAAAAACATAGGATTGTCCCTGTTGTGATTGCGAGTATTTTAATTTGGAGTATCTACTTGTTAGATGTTTATTTTATTCAGAGAGCATTTCAATTTAATCTTAGTTGGACTCAGTCATTAACAGTATTAGTAATTTCTTCCCTGGTGCTATCTATTCCTTCTGCACCAGGTATGATTGGTACTTTTCATGCTGCAGTGAAATATACTATGGTAGATATATTTGCTTTCACACCAAACGATGGTAATTCATTTGCAATTTTAATGCATGCCTACGGATATATTCTATTTACTATATTGGGGGCTTATTATTTTCTGAAAAGTCAGTTTCATGAACAAGCAATAAAGAATGTATTAAAAGCAGATTCGAATGAATTACAAGAAAAATAAGCAATACTTTGATTGGAACAATTTAATTAAACTAAATTTTTGTTTCTTGATAGAACAGAATTATGAGATGTAATTTTATCTACATTATAGGAGTGTTCTTTCCGATGAAAAAGCAATTATTAAGAATAATATTACTTCCGTTTGTCTTCAGTTTTAGTTTTTCTCAGTCTGAAGTTGAACAGGTGGACAATCGATCCAATACTGGGGCACGTTATGTTTCTGGAGCTGATGGTATTATTCGTATGTATGTTAATGTTTGGGGACATGTTGGTAATCCCGGCAGGATCCTAGTAGATGAAGGAATAGATTTGGCCACTTTATTTTCTTTAACCGGCGGACCCCAAAAAGGTGCAAATCTGAAGAAAATTCGAGTATATCATGAATATCCCAATAAATATGGAAATATCGTTCAAGTTATTGATTTTACAGATTTTCTTAATACAGGTGATCGGTCAAACTTTATATCAATACAGCCAAATGATACATTTATTATTAAGCAGACTAATTGGTCCTATTTTGTTGAAGAAGTTGGAACCATAAATACCGTAATGAATTTGATAAATATTTATTTAAATCTCAGTAATCTCCTTTCGATTTCGGGATCATAATGGGAGACCAATTAACTCATACTCCGTTGGTAAATGAAAGTCCACCTGTAACTCTAAAAGATCTAATACGCAAAATTATTCGTGCCCGTTTTTGGATAATTGCTTCTGTCATTATTATTCTAACTGGAACGATTTATGTAACCTACTCTACTCCCCCAATTTATCAGGCAACTGTATCATTAATGATAGAAAAAAGCAGTAAGGCACAGGCGATATTTAATTTTGGAGTAAATGAAAATTTCAAAATATCAGATGAAGTTGCAGTCATTAAATCCCGAATCATTGCAGAAGATGTAGTTGAATCATTATGGAAATCAAATAAAAGAAATCGATTATATGTTTTTGGAACAAAAGTATTCATCCCTCGTGGGCAAAGACTCCGAAGGCCAATAAAGAAGCTATTAACATTTGGTCAATATAATCCTGAAGAAAATAAACCACCTAAATATGATGAACCATATAGTAATAAAATAGGTACACAATTTTATCGAAATGTAATAAATACAATTAATGTAACCTACCGAAGAGGGACTAATATAATACAAATAACAACTATGAGTCCCCACCCATATGAAGCTGCTCTACTTGCTAATACAGTTGCTTCCGCATACCAGAAGAGAGATAAAGAATGGAGTAGTAATGAATCCATGAATCTGAAATCTTTTTTGCAGGACAGGTTAGATGAAAAAGATCGTGAAATGGAAGAAATTGAGCAAAATATAGAAAATTATAAACGGGAAAATGAAATATATGATCTAGATGGAAATGTATCTAATATGTTAAATAATTTAACAAATATCGAATCTAAATTTAATAATAACAATTTGGAGATCAATATTTTACTCAGTCAGAAAAAGTATCTTGCCAAGCAATTATCAAGTATTGAAAAAGATTTAGCTGTGCAAATATTGAATTCAATCAATGCACAATTATTTGCCCTAAGGACTCAGGTGAATGAAAAAGAAGCTGAATTAGTTAGAAATTCTACTGTTTATGGGTCAAATCATGAAGCTGTTTTAAAAACAAAAGATAACTTAAGTAATTTAAAAAATCAGTTAGAGAATAAGACTAATGAACTAATTTCAGCAGGATTATCAATTGTAGATCCCTTAGAATATCGGCAGAAGCTACTGGGTGAAATTTTGAAATTTGAAACAAACCTAAACTTACTGGAAACAAAATCTCGAGAATATCAAGCATTAATTTTTAAGTATAAAAATGATATTAAAATTTTACCTGAGAAACAGTCTTTTTTAGGTAAGCTTAACAGGGAAAAAGCAGTGTTATCCAATACATATTCATATATGCGGCAAAAGATGGAAGAAGCCAGAGTTAGCATGGCCTCTGAGCCAGGGAAAGTTCGTATAGTGAATCAGGCAGAGCCACCAAAAGAGCCGATAAGTCCAGATATTCCAAGAAATTTATCCATGGCGTTATTCATAGGGTTTATTATAGGATTTGTTATAAACCTTGCTATTGAATATTTTGATAACACCATTAAATCTGTTGAATTTATTGAGAGAAAAAAATTACCGGTACTCGGCATTATCCCTTCTATTGAGCAGGGACAAGAATCTTATTCTAACTATCGGTTTGTTAAAAAAGGTAGAAAGCAGATTAATCAAATAACAAATGGAAGGAAGGGAATTGGAAATCTCCAAAGGAGATTAATAACTCATGAGGACCCGAAATCACCTATTTCAGAAGCTTATCGAAGTTTAAGAACCAGTCTTATGTATACAAAAAAGGGTGAGAAAGGAACTATAATGGTATCTAGCCCAGGACCAGGAGAAGGAAAAACAACAACAATCATAAATTTGGCAATTACCTATGCCAATCTTGGAAAGAAAACTTTATTGGTTGATGGAGACCTACGGAAACCAGTACTTCATAAGGTTTTTAATGGGAATAATGAGAAAGGAATAACACATTTATTAAGTGGAATAGAAGAAAAGTGGGAATCAGTTATACAACCAACAGATATTGAGAATTTGAATATAATTTATAGTGGTGTAATACCACCCAATCCTTCCGAGCTACTTGGTTCAGAAACAATGAAAAAATTGGTAGAAATTTTAAAAGAAAATTATGAAGTCATTTTATTTGATGCTCCACCAATTATGGCTGTTACAGATGCAGTTGTTCTTTCCAGATTAATTAATCAGTTTATTCTTGTTGTAAGGTTTGGGAATACGGATAAAGATAGTATTGACCATTCGCTTAATTCATTATCTCATGTTAATACATACCTTACAGGTGTCGTCCTGAACGATTTGAATAAAAAAAATTCTTATTATTCAAAAAATTACTATAGTTATAACAACTATAATTATAGTATAGGTCAACAGAGTTAAATAATTAAATTGATTAAATCTAATTCAAATAATTGGGATTTAACCATTACACCCCATAGGGGTTGGTTTGATTTTCATCTGAGTGAAATATGGCAATACCGGGATCTTCTTAAGATTTATATTCGTAGGAATATTATTGCCCAGTATAAGCAGACTATTCTAGGACCAATTTGGATAATTATTCCCCCTATTTTAACCACACTTGTTTTTACGGTAATATTCGGAAACATTGCCAACATATCAACCGAAGGATTGCCTAAACCACTTTTTTATATGGCAGGGATTATAACTTGGAATTACTTTTCTACTGCTCTTACGTCTACTAGTAATTCCCTTGCAGGTAATGCTGGTATTTATGGGAAGGTTTATTTTCCAAGAATTATAATTCCTTTGGCGACACTTATTAGCAGTTTGGTTCGTTATTTTATCCAATTAATGCTATTTTTTAGTCTATTAGGATATTTTATTATTAATAATGCTGATAGCATTCAAGTACAATTACAATTAATTTGGTTGTTACCTGTTTTAGTTATTTTGATGGGTATCCAGGGTCTTGGTTTCGGACTTTTATTCTCTGCCATTACTTCTAAGTACAGAGATGTTCGTTTTCTAATAGGTTTTGGAGTCCAACTACTCATGTATGCTTCTCCAGTCATTTTCCCACTTTCCATAGTACCGGAAAAATATAAATGGATCATTCTTGCAAATCCGATGTCAGCTATCGTTGAATCATTCAGGTATATGGTTTTCGAAGTTGGACAAGTTTGTTTTAATTCCATTCTATATACATTGATTTTCACAGGAGGAATATTTTTTCTAGGCTTTTTATTTTTCAATCATACAGAAAAAGATTTTATTGATAACGCCTGATATGTCTACTGTTATAAAAATAGAAAATATATCAAAGCTCTATAGACTTGGAACTATAGGGAGTGGTACTTTGCAGAATGATTTGAAACGCTGGTGGGCAAAAATAAATAAAAAGGAGGATCCTTTTCAAAAAATAGGCGAAAGAAATATTCAAAACAAATCTGGAATAAGTAACCAAATTTGGGCACTAAAGGATATTAATCTGGAAGTTAATCAAGGAGATGTATTAGGAATCATCGGAAAAAATGGTGCGGGAAAATCTACCTTATTAAAGATTTTATCCAGGATAACATCACCCACAACAGGTATTGCCAGAATAAAGGGAAGGATTGCAAGCTTGTTGGAAATTGGCACAGGATTTCATCCTGATCTCACAGGCCGAGAAAATATATATCTAAACGGTGCAATATTAGGAATGTTAAGGAATGAAATTGATCAAAGGTTAGATGAAATTATTGATTATTCCGGTATTGAACGGTATATTGATACACCGGTGAAACGCTATTCAAGTGGAATGTATGTCAGGTTGGCATTTGCAGTTGCAGCACATCTTGAACCAGAAATATTACTTATTGATGAAGTATTAGCTGTGGGTGATATCTCATTTCAAGCGAAATGTCTTAGAAAAATGGATTCTATTGCTAAACAGGGGCGAACGGTTTTATTTGTCAGCCATAATATTGGGTCTATCAGGGTTTTATGTGATAAGGCAATTCTTTTAGAAAATGGCAAACTAAAGTATAAAGGAACAGCTGTTGAAACCATTGATAAGTATTTGGAAGGAATTGATAAAGCTGATGAGGATTCTTTTAATATTGAGGAAGACAAAATAGCGTATGTCACAAAAATCAAAATAACTGATATAAATGAAAAAAGTCTAAATACAATTCCAATCTATAAACCTTACAAAATAATTGTATCAGTAACTATAACATCATTCATTACAGATTTTATTTTAGGTGTTGGTTTTTCTACATTTGAAAATGTTTCTTTGCGAACAATATGGTTAAAACCGACTTCCCTTGATAAAGGTGAATATCTATTTATTATTACTGAAGATAATATATACTATACAGGTAAGTATCAAATAAACTTGGGACTTTCAATGTTAAATGGGAAAGAGACAATTCAATATTTACAAAATGCAAAAACTATAAAGTTTGAAAATTATGTTGATAAAAACATGGCCTTTGATACAAATTGTGGTTTAATAATCAACCAACAAGATGTAGAAATAAAATTATCTAATTGAATTTCAGTAATTGCTTTCTGTTACAAAATATATTAAAACAAAAGTAATAGGATTAAAAAATAGAAATAATTTATATATTCATACTATTGGGGATAGTCATGCAAAAATACCGTGGGAAATAATTGTAATACCCAAAGTCAGTATTCAGATTCATTATTTAGGACCCAGATTAATGCATTCTGTTGGTGAGAATGAAAAATTATTAAAGTTAAATGGATATAATTTGCGAGAAAATGATATAATTATTTTCTGTTTTGGAGAAATAGATTGTAGATGTCACGTTTGGAAATTCAATAAATTTGGATATAAAACGGTTATTAATAATTTAGTAGATAGATATTTTTCTTCAATTAGAAATAATGTTGAAAAACTCAAGAATATGAAAATATGTTTTTACAATGTTATACCGCCAGTAGAAAGGGAGAAACATAAACATAACGAAACACATGATTTCCCATTTTTAGGCATGAACCAAGAGAGAAAAAGCTATGTTAATTATATGAATAAGAAATTAGATGAAAAATGCCTGGAGAATGGATATTTGTTTTTTAATGTGTACAATAATTATTGTAATGATGCGGGTTTCTTAAATTTTGAGTTAAGTGATGGTAATGTGCATATAGGCAATCCTCAGTATATAAATTCATTTATAAAGAATAATTTTTTGTAATGAGATATTCCCAACTAAATAAATATTGATATAAAAACGGAAATAAAAAATTAGGGAATGAGATTTTTTAAGATACAATTAATTAGCTTGTTATGCCTTTAAATTATCAAATTAAAAACTTAATAGTAAATTTTTCAAAAAAAGAAAACATTAAATATTTTGTAGAAACAGGTACTTATTTAGGTAAGACTTCTCTGTGGGCAAAAAATATATTTAATATTATTTTTACTATTGAAAAATCAGATAAATATTTCAAAAAAGTAAAGCCATTATTTGAGGCAAGTAATATTGTTTGTATCCATGGTGATAGTTCTACAAAGTTAAAAAATATTCTATTGGAAATTGATGGATCAGCTATTTTTTGGCTTGATGCACATTGGTCTGGTGAAGATACTTCAGGTTATGATTATGAATGTCCTGTAATTGAAGAAATAAAGGCAATTAATAATTGGGCAGGGAATGGAATTATTTTGATTGATGATGCACGTTTATTTTTATCAACACCATGTCTGCCCCACAATCCATTACAATGGCCATCAATCTCTGAATTGATTTATGAATTGGATAATAATAAGAGATTTATTGTAATTATTTATGATATAATAATTGCAGTTCCATTACAATATAAGGATATGATTATTAATTTTTGTCAAAAAGAGAATACTTTGATTTGGAAAACTAAATTAGCATATAATGATTTATCGCATATCAAAAAAGCTTTGTATCATTTAAAAAGATACTTATTAATAAAATTCTATAAAAATAATCTTAAATACAATTTTATATAATTTCCGTCATCTTTTACCCCTATATCGAAAATTTTCAACTTTATCTAACTTAGGTAACTATGGAAGATTAGGGAATCAGTTCTTTCAGTATGCAGCGGTAAGATCCTATTCACTTAAGCATGATGTGCCACTATTGCTACCGAAACCAACGGAACATAGGCTTGGCAATTTTCAAATTTCATGTCAATATGTCAATCGTCCTACACTACAAGTTGTAAATAGAGTTCAATTTGAAGAAAAGCAATTTCATTTTGATCCGGATTTTTTTCAGTACCATAAACGAAAGGATTTTACAGGTTATTTTCAAACAGAGAAATATTTTGTGGATATCAGAGATACTCTTATAGAGGAATTTTCACTGAGAGATACTAATAAAATAGATTATTGTTTAAGATATATAGAAAATATTAGATCAGAAAATCCAGGAAAATCCATCGTTGCACTGCACAATCGCAGAGGAGATAATGTACCCTCCACAGAGAAATTGAGTGATAGAGAATTAGGTGTATTCCGACCGGACAAAGAAGCATATCACCCCTTATTATCCGTAGATTATTTTCACAAAGCTAAATCTTTTTTCAGTGATTCTGCATTTTTAGTATTTTCTGATAATAAAAAAGATATCCAATGGTGTAAAGAGAACCTTAATGGACCACATCATTATTATTCAGAGAGGCATGATGATTTAACTGATTTTACACTGATGCGGTATTGTGACCATAATATTATTTCCAATAGTTCATTCAGCTGGTGGGCAGCATGGATGAATGAAAATCCTGATCAAGTAGTTATTGCCCCCCAAAAATGGTTTGGAGACTATTATAAAAATTTGGATCTCAAAGATCTATTTCCAGGCACCTGGACTATTATTTAATCAGAATAATGAGTTTTCCTCTCGTTTCAGTTAATATGGTTGTATATAATGGAGAAAAATTTATTGCAGAGGCAATTCAAAGTATCCTGAATCAGACATATTCTAATTTTGAGCTGATTATTGTTAATGATGCTTCTACTGATTCTACAGAAAAAATAATAAAATCTTTTTCAGATACAAGAATATTTTATTATGAACACAGTAATAATTCAGGTGAATGCATATCCAGAAATACTGCTTTAAAAAAATCAAAAGGTAAATATATTGCTGTTAATGATTCGGACGATAATTCATTTCCATTAAGATTAGTGAAACAAGTTAAATTTTTAGAAGAAAATTTAGATTATGGTTTAGTCGGCAGCCTTGCAGAAGTTATAGATAAAGATGGAATTACAAATGGAAATATTCAAAGCTTGGCATTTTCCTATAAAATGACAAAGGTCATTTTACTTTTTCGTAACTGTTTTACCCATTCATCGTTTATGTATCGTAAAAAGGATTTATTAAAGGTTGGAATAAATAAAAATAAACCAATAGCGGTAGATTATGAAACAGCGGTTAAAATTTCCAGAATTAGTAAAATATGTAATATAGATGAAGCATTGGTTCAATATCGAGAGCATGGTAATAATATGCTTGTTAAATATAAAAATGATATAGAAAGTAATGTAAAAGCCATATTAAAAATGCAGATTGAAGAATTAGGGATTAATCCGACAAAACAAGAATTAGATATTCATTATAGATTAAAAAAGAGTTTATCCCATCATGTCAACAATAAGTTTTTAGCTCATATTCTATGGTTAGACAAACTTTATTATGCAAATAAAAAGCAAATGGTATTCCCCAATGATGAATTTTCAAGATATGTGGCGGGTTATTGGTTCAACCTGATAAATAACCCCGACCAATATAATATAAAATTATTACAACCTTATTTCAAATCACCCATCTTGAGATCTTCTAACCTTAAATTAATAGATCATTTAAAATTTACCGTGAAATGTTTATTTAAACACAAATCGAGGAATTTATAAATATGAAAAATATTACAGTTATTGGGGTAGGAAAACTTGGATTGTGTTTTGCACTTACGCTTGAAAAACAGGGGTATAATGTAATGGGAGTGGATGTAATCGAAGAGTATATTAAAAAAATAAACAATAAAACACTTTCTTCGCCGGAACCACAGGTACAAAAACATTTAATCAACTCCAAAAACTTTGTTGCAACTACTGAAATTGAAACTGGATTGGAGCATTCTGACATTTTGTTTCTTTTTGTGGCAACTCCCTCATTAGACAATGGACGGTATGATCATTCACAAATTGACAAGGTTGTAAACCAATTAACCAATTACAACTCAAATAAAAAGGAAAAACATCTCATTATTGGTTGTACCACTATGCCCGGATATTGTGAGGGAATTCAGAATATACTACAACCATACAGATTTTCCGTTTCCTATAATCCAGAGTTTATTGCACAGGGGTCAATAATGAGCGATCTGGAAAGTCCAGATATCCTACTCATTGGGGAAGGAAGTGTATCTGCTGGAGATGCAATTGTAGAAGTATACTCATCCATAATTGAGAATAAGCCAACTATACATCGCATGTCTACCAAAGAAGCAGAGATTACCAAAATTGCTCTAAATTGTTTTCTGACGACAAAAATTGCCTATGCCAATATGGTAGGTGATATTGCGAAGTCAGCAGGTTGCAACCCCGAAATTATTCTAAATGCGGTGGGGTCTGATTCACGAGTTGGAAATAAAAACCTTAAATACGGATATGGTTTTGGAGGACCATGTTTCCCGCGAGATAATAGAGCATTTGATTTATTTTCCAACGATGTCGGTATTGATGCGGTTATAAGCAAAGCTTCGGATAATGCAAATAAACTTCATTTAGATTTTCAAGTTAATGAATTAAAAAAGAAATATAAAAAAACTGAACAAATAGTTTTTTCAGATGTTGCTTATAAATTGGGAACGAATATCATAGAAGAGTCACAGAAACTTGCATTGGCAGTAGAGCTTGCAGAATTAGGATACCAAATTGTTATAAAAGATACGGAAGAAATAATATCTCAAATAGAAGATTTGTATGGCAATAAATTTAATTATCAAAAGAAATATTTAGATGACAAAACAGTTCGAAGACGCCATTAATATTTTCTTCTTTAATCATCTTAATAAGTTGCTTGAATTCAACTCTTAAGTGCAACTCAAACAATTTTTGTAAGGAAAGCGGAGTTGTTGTAGCATCTCTACTTTTCTCACCGACAAAAATGAGGAGCACAAATGAGATACTACACCCAGCTCACGCAGGCAGAAAGATACGGAATATATTCGTTGCTTAAAATAAGCCTTACCCAATCCAAAATAGCCAAAGTGATCGGTGTTCATAAATCGACAATTAGTCGAGAGCTTAAACGGAATACGGGCAAAGGAGGTTACTGCCCTCAATATCAATTTTAATGTAATTTGGTATTCCGTATTTATCAATTAAATCATCTAGCGTTATTGAAGGAACAATTTGACAATCAACATTTTTGACATGTTGAAACATATTTGGAACCACATTATTTTTCCATTTCAATGATGTACTTGACAAATTAACGGAACTCATTTTAAAGAAATTGGTAGTACCGATTTTTTCTGTAACTGCCGAATTAACAACAACTAGTTTACCAGTATTCAATTGGTTTTTAAGTCTCTTTGTTAAAGGAACTAGAAGTTCACTATTTGCATCAATTGCTACAACTTTATTAGCAAGTTTTAGAAATATATCAGTATATAAGCCAACATTACAGTCCACATCAAATACCATATGTGTATGACCGATCAAGTTTTTATACTGGGAAAATAATTCCATCTTTCTCGATTTTTCTTTCAAAAAAGATATAGCAGAGTTTAATAAAAATCTAAATTTCCAGTATCCTATTCTAATTTTTAATCTATCAAGTTTATATTTAGCTCTGAGTAAATAATTGGTTGTAATTTTTATTAATTTAATGGTTATCATAAAGGAAAGTTATGGGCGATTAGCAAATAGGCTTTGGCAGTTTAGCTATCTGATTGCATTTGGAATTGAAAACAATGTATATGTTTCATACCCTGGATTTAAAGAATATGCTAAATACTTTTTAGGTACACAAAATAATTTATTTTGTTCGTTTCCTTCTATTGAATTACCTATCCTAATTCCGGAATTTCTGCGTTCCAACATTTTTAAGTCTGTTCCATGGTTAAAACGATTTTTTATAAAATTAAAGGTAAATCAGAAAATTTATTCACATATATGGATAAAACCTGGAGTCTATTTTGACATGGATGATAGACTTTCAAAACAAAAATTACTAAATGCAAAGGTTGTAACTTTAGAAGGTTGGCTTACAAGATGCAATAGATCTTTTAGAAATAACGAAGAGCTCATTCGGAAAATATTTACACCAAATGAAAATTATTTCAGTAAACCAATAGAAATGAATAATAATATCACTGTGATTGGCGTACATATGAGACAAAAACAAGAGCTTTATGATGATAATGAGTCTTTCATTTACCTGAATAATTGGGAGTACCGAGAAATAATGCTTAAATGTATAGAATTATACGATGACTGTTCATTTGTACTTATATCAAACTTGCCGATAGATAAAAATTATTTTGCTGACCTACCAGTTTCTTACACTAATGGAAATTTAATTCAAGACATATATACATTGGCAGCTTGCAATTATATTATTGGAGTGTCAAGTACATTTTCTCTTTGGGCATCATTTTACGGAAGAGTGCCACTATGTATGATTTCCAGTAATAAGCAGAAAATTAATAGATCTTCATTCAAGGTGTATCATAATCTTTTCTAAAAATGATAAGCGTTTATATTACATCTTATAATAAAGAAAATTATTTAGGACAAGCTATAGAAAGTGTTCTTGCCCAATCATTACAGTCGCAAGACATTGTCATTGTTGATGATGCATCTTCAGATAGCTCAAGGGATATTATTGGCGCTTATAAAAGTCGATATCCTCATAGAATAAATACTATATTTAATGAGCAAAATTTAGGTATTAGTAAAACAAGGAATATAGCTTTGGAGCAGTGTAAGGGAGATATTGTTACTTTTTTAGATGGTGATGATATGTTCTATCCAAATAAGCTTTTATCAGAGTACGAAGTTTTATCTTCTCAAAAGCACTTATCGGTTGTATACTCAAATTTTGCTTATATCAATCCTTCCGATGAAAAGGTAGGAATATTTTCCGAAAATAATGATGAACCTGCTACAGGGGATATTCTAATTGAAACACTTTTAAGACATTATCATATCTCTTCAGGAAATAACTACATCTACGAAATGTATTATAAAAACTGTGCTTTAGAGATTGGTAATTATGATGAAGATATCCTTTTATGGGAAGATTGGGATTTTAGAATCCGTATGTCAACGAAATACCATTATGGCTATTGTCAAAATGTGAATTCTGCCTACCGTAAGTTGAACAATGGATTACATAATTCATCCCCAGAGTTACACTACCGTGAACAAATTAAAATTTATAAAAAGAATAAGCACTTAATATTGAATTTAAACAAAGAAGTTAGAGAACTAATTCATAATAGATTATATTCTCAATTGAAAAATCTATTTATAAAGATTTCCCATGTAAGCTTAAAGGAAAAAAAATATATTAGTTTTTTAATTGATTCTATTCAATTTCTTTTTATATTTAAAATGAAAAAAACACTGAGGTTTATAATCTCAGAACTATCATGACTATTTAACATTGCTGTCAATTTTTACCACTCCAAAAGATTTTTCAGGTGAATTCAATATTATCCAGAAAAATGCCTTAAATAGTTGGAGGGCATTATCTGATGAAATTGAAATTATAATTTTAGGAGAATCATTAGGAATTGCTGAGGTTGCAAAATCCATTCATGCGTTACATATTAAGGATGTGGAAAAATCTCCCTATGGCACTCCAACTATTTCAGGTTTGTTCCAAACCGCTCAAAAAATTGCACAAAATAATATTTTATGCTATGTGAATGCAGATATAATCTTACCTGAAAGCGTTATAAATGTCGTTCATGCTCTTCAAAATGTAAAAGGTGAATTTATGGCGGTGGGACATAGATGGGATTTGGATGTAAAAGATTCGATTCCTTTTATGAATAATAATTTACAATCTAAATTTTGGTATGAAGCAAAAAAAAATGCTCAAAAACATCCCTGTACTGGCATAGACTATTTCATTTTTAATAAAGGCACATTTCAAAACCTCCCAAGCCTTGCTATTGGAAGATTTGGCTGGGATAATTGGTTGCTTTGGAAAGCGCGACGTATGAGAATACCATTAATTGATGTTTCAGACGAAATATTTGCGATACACCAAAACCATAGCTACACATTTAATAAATTTAAAGGAAAATCTGATATTTTGTTTGGTAGAGAAGGAAAAAATAATCAAGAAATGACAAAAGGAAATACCTTGAACATTTTAGATTGTACCCATAAGTTTTATGGGAGTGAAATTATAAGAAAATCAGATAAAGCATCTCGAATAAGATCATTGCATCGTTTACCAATGATATTCCCTGAATTAGCCATCCCAATTAAAATATATCGTCGAATTTATGCGATATTTAATTAATAATGAATAAACATAGAAAATTGATAACTATCGGTATTACTGCTTTTAATGAAAAAGAATTTTTATTAGAAGCATGGAATTCTGTAGTCAATCAATCGGATAACAATTGGGAAGCGATTATGATATTGGATGGTGGTGCTGATAGAGAAACACAGAAAATATTCGAAAGTATTTCTCATGATTCCTTAATCAAAATCAATTTAGTAAAGAATAAAGGACCCTATTTCACTCGATCACTTGCTATAGAAAATGCAAAAACAGATTGGTATTGTCACCTTGATGCTGATGACAGAATACCAATTAATATGGTAAGGCATATTAACAAGGCTATAAATGATTTCCCTGACATTGATTTTATTATAGGGAGCTCATTATATTTTGACAATATCAATTTTCAAGTAAAAAACCACCAGGGGATTCTTGATAACCGATTAGCTTATACTCTACCGTTTAATGGTCAATCACCAATAAAAAAAGAGTTATTTAATAGATTAGGTGGTTTTAATAAAGATTTTTTCAGGGGTGGTGCTGACTGGGAATTTTGGTTAAAAGTAGTAGAGTCAAAGAATAAAGGAAAAAGGCTACATCAAATTATTTACGAACGTAGATACCGGCAAAATAATGTTGGTTCCTCATGGTTAAATAGACGTCCTGAAAATGCATTGAAAATGATAAAGATGCACCCTCAATTTTTTAAAGATCAAAAAAGGACGAAGCTTTGCTTAAGCAAAGCTTATGAACTTGCTGCGAGAGAGTTTAAACGTATTGGTAGCAGAAAGGAAGCATATAAATTGGCGTTAAAGGCAAAAGAGTTTGGGAATAAAAAACAAAATATAGAAAATATAATCCAGGAAGGGAAAATGTCTTTTTGGCGGTATAAATTACGTCGATTAGGAAGATTGTTATAGTATTTGACATTTTTTAACCCTTCAAAACTTCAATGAAAATAATTCATATAATTGGAACCCTCAATAAAGCCGGGATCCAAAAATATATTTTAGAACTCAGTCGTACGCCCGAACTAATTAAATATGATTTTCAAGTTCTGTGCTCTTTTAAGAGCCAAGATAATTACAAAGATGAGTATTTAAAAAATAATTTTACCATCAAATACCTTCCCTTTACCTATTTACCTACTCATTGGCTACCGTTTAGACTAGATAAGCTATTTAGAAATTTATTTAAGAAGCTTTATATTTTTCGCCTTTGGTTTGTACTCGTTAAGTCTGATATAAATATTGTACACACTCATATCCATTGTCATATTGTAAGTCAAATCTTAGCATCTGTTTTATCGGGAAAAAGAATAATTTGGACTATCCATGGTGAGTATTCCTTAAGTAAAATAACTATATGGCTGGTAAGAATTTTAGATGCAATTCTTTCAAGAATAAAATTTCATATTATTGCTGATTCTAAACCAGCTATTTTATCGACTTTACCATATTTTATTAAAAAATTGAATACTGACGATATTATCCCAACAGGAATAAACTTAGAGTTATTCAATCAGCAATATGATAAATCCTTGATCAGAAGAAAATATAATATTACAGGAGATGAGGTATTAATAGGCTCAACAGGTAGAATTGTTTGGCAAAAGGGTTTTGACCAGCTAATAAAATTATTGGTAAAACACACATTTTCTAAAAAACAAATTCGATTTCTAATTGCTGGCGATGGGAGTTTGAGAAATTCATATATACAAAAAATTAAAGATTTGGGACTAGTAAATCAAATTTCATTTATTGGTAATATTAAAAATATTCCTGAATTTTTGGCTTCACTTGATTTTTATATTCAACCATCAGTAACAGAAGGATTTCCTCTATCTGTTTTAGAAGCAATGGCATCAGGTTTGCCAGTGCTATGTTCTGATGCTGGAGGTTTGAAGGATATGATTCAAAATGGGTATAACGGTGTTTTATATGAATCAAACAACTTAAATTCTTTATATTCAGGAATCACCGATTTACTTTCTATGTCTAAAGATGAATTATTTGTGCTAGGAAAAAATGCAAGTAATACGGTACAGAATAATTATTCCATTCAAAATAGTGCACTAAAATATGAATCACGATATAATATAAATAAAAGGGTCAAGACTAGTTAAGCACATGAAAAACATTGTAAGTTACTGTAATGATAAGG
>JACNLQ010000005.1 GCA_014381415.1 Fidelibacterota bacterium | reverse complement strand
AGATAACACACGGTACTGCTGATGACTCTCATGAGCTTATGGTTGGATTCCATAACCACGCATTTGTATGGAAACATTCCATCAATACCTCCTGGACCCAGTTTCTCGGATTCAGTATTATGTAGACAATAGCGGTCTTCACTGCACTCATTCATGTATACAATGGAACACATCCCCCTGAATGAATTAAAGCTTCTTCCTTCCCAAAGAATAATCTCACCCGGACTTTCATTAGTACCTGCTAGAACACTTCCAAGCATGGCCGTTTCAGCACCTGCAGCAAAGGATTTTGCAATATCACCAGAATAGCGCATACCCCCATCAGAAATAATTGGAATATCATTTTTTTGTGCACAATCGAATGCCTCCATTACAGCGGTTAGTTGCGGAACCCCTACACCAGCGATCATTCTCGTAGTACAACTTGAACCTGCACCAATTCCAACTTTTACAGCATCAACACCTACGTCAATAAGGGCCTGAGTACCTTCTGCAGTAGCCACATTTCCTGCAATAATCTCAATATTAAGCTTAGATTTTAAATTCTCTATAGTTTCTAGTACACCCTTAGAATGCCCATGAGCGGTATCTACAACCAGGGCATCAACATTTGCATTTACCAACGCCTGAGCTCTTTCCATGGAATCAGCTGAAACACCAATGGCAGCAGCAACCAATAGCCGACCATGATTATCAGTTCCAGCATTAGGATGATTTTCTTTCTTTAATATATCCTTCACCGTTATTAGTCCACAGAGAGCACCCTTATCATCTACCACCAATAATTTTTCAATTCGGTGTTTCTGAAGGACAGACTTTGCTTCAATTAATGTGGTCCCCTTTTTTACCGTTATTAAATTCTTTCCGGTCATTCTATCAGATACCAGTAAATCCAGATTGGTTTCAAATCGAATATCGCGATTTGTGAGGATGCCAACCAATTTTCCATCATCTACAACAGGTACTCCTGAAATATGGAAATGTGCCATTATATCCAGAGCATCACGAATAGTCTTTCCCGATGCGATTGTTACAGGATCAAGAATCATTCCACTTTCTGACCGTTTTACTCTATCCACTTCTTTCACATGGTTTTCAATGGATAAATTTTTATGTATGACACCAATCCCACCTTCTCTCGCCATTGCAATTGCCATTTGGCTTTCAGTAACTGTATCCATTGCAGCGCTGATTAAAGGAATGTTCAATTGAATATTTTTCGTCAATCGGGATGAAATATTTACATCCTTTGGTAATACACTAGACAATTGCGGTACCAATAATACATCGTCAAAGGTTAAAGCTTCTTTCATTCTAAACTCCCAACTATTATTTCAACTTCTTTCAAAATTTCTCCTGATTTTACTAATTCTTTCATATTTGTATGGTCTGGATATAATGGTCTGTCAACATCCAGAAAATCTACATATTTTCGAACCACCTCTTTTGATTTTTCAACTCCATTACCAAATGAGTAATCTCTAAAATCCAAAGCTTGAGCAGCAGCCATCAATTCAATTCCAAGAATCCCATAGGCATTATCTAAAATCTGAAAATTTTTGATCGCTGTATTCATCCCCATAGACACAAAATCTTCTTGATCTGCGGCTGCAGGAATGGATTGAATGGATGCTGGCATGGATAATATTCTTTGCTCTACTATCTGGGTATCCGCTGTATATTGAGATAGCATCAGACCTGAAAACATACCTGCTCCCTTGGTTAAAAATGCTGGAAGTCCCACATTTAATGCAGGGTTATTTAAGCGGTTCATTCGCCGTTCTGATAACACACTCACCATTGTGATGGATACTCCGATCATGTCCATTGGTAGGCAAACTGGAGTTCCCTGAAAATTTGCACCCGATATTTGTGTATTATCTTCAGGGAAAAATATGGGATTATCCCCAACCCCATTCAATTCAATTTCAACCTGAGTCTTTGCATAGGCTAATGCGTCATGGGCTGCCCCAATTACCTGAGGAGTTGACCGCATTGAGTAGGCATCCTGCACCTTGCAGTTAATTTTATTTTCTGCCAGATCGCCATTTTCCACTAATTTTCTAATTGCCTTTGCAGATCGAATAGCACCTGGAAATCCTCTGGCTTCATGGAGTTTTGGCAAATAGGGTTTCATATTAGCTTTTAAGGCTTCCAACGACATTGCACATGCTATTTCTGCCTGTTTATACCAGCGATTGGTATCATGAATCAGAATTGCGCTCATAGCAGTTAATAAATTAGAACCATTTATAATTGCTAATCCATCTCTTGCCATTAAACCGGGGATTGGAATTCCAGCACGCTCCATTGCTATTTTCCCATCTAATAGCTCACCTTTATAATAAGCCTGGCCTTCCCCCAACATAAGCAAGGCTATTTGAGACATTGGTGCTAAATCACCACACGCTCCCACTGACCCCTTCTGACAGACAAATGGGGTCACTCCTTTATTTAACATATCTACCAGAGTTTGGGTAATTTCCAGTCTGCACCCTGACCGGCCCTTGGAATGCACATTTATTCTCCCTGCAATTGCACCCCGCACATATTCTTTAGGGGCAGGATCACCAATTCCAGCCGCGTGGTTATAAATGAGATATTTTTGGAAATCCTGAATTTGGTCATCATCCAATATAATCTCTGAGAATTCCCCAATTCCCGTATTTACGCCATACATTATTTCCCCTGCCTTAATTTTCTTTTCAAGCATTATTCTGCAGGTTTTAATACGGTCAATTGCATCGGAATGAAGCTTAACCTCCTCGTCATATCGGGCAATTTGCACCAACTTTTCAGTAGTTAATAGAGTATTTCCAAGTTCTATCGGCATGAATTACTATTTTTTAATAAATTAAATTCTATATTTTTGAATTAAATAATATTGATTACAATTATGTTTATAATTCTTGTTTGCAAGTAAGGAAATTTATTCTCCGTTTACTCTTATCTAAAAGAATTTTTGAGATTCATAAAGCAATGAATCAACGGTATGATAGGGGATGGGTTCCACAGGAAGAGACCCCAAAATTGTTTTACCATAGCCTCGTTTATATAATCTTGTATCTCCAACAATACAAATTCCAGAATCATTCATATTTCGGATGAGCCTCCCAAATCCCTGACGAAATCGCATGGCAGCTTCCGGCACCTGATATTGTGAAAAAGCATCACCACCCCTTTGATTATAATCTTCAATTTGAGCCTGAATAAGAGGATCAAATGGATTATCAAAGGGCGTTTTCACAATGAATAGAATTTCCACTTTGTCGCCAGGAAAATCTACTCCTTCCCAAAAGCTTGATGTCCCAATGAGAATGGAATGAGGATGCTCTAAATAACTTCTTACCAATACATTTCTACTTATTCCAGGAGCTTGGGTAAATACTTCGCCGTCAATCCCTTTTAATTTTGGCTCAAGATACTGCTTGAGAGCTAATGTTTGTTTGAAGGATGTACATAACACCAACATCCTCTTTTTTAAAGATGTGAATATGCGTTCGACTTGAGAGCCAATTTCATTCATAAATAATGGATCATTCACATTTATAG
>JACNLQ010000006.1 GCA_014381415.1 Fidelibacterota bacterium | reverse complement strand
ATAATGGGGATGAGTATAGCACGACAGCGAACTGATAGCAAGTATGCATTAGATATGTTGGAGCAATTATATTCCCCATTTACAATGAATCATGATCGCTTAATTACCATGGGAGTGAAGGAAGCGGAACTTACCAAATATGCCGCCAATGCCATGCTGGCAACCAAGATTTCTTTTATTAATGAAATAGCGCATATCTGTGATGAGCTGGAAATTGATGTGGAATCGGTCCGGAAGGGCATCGGCGCTGATTCCCGAATTGGATATTCTTTTATTTATCCGGGAGCTGGGTATGGAGGCTCATGTTTCCCTAAAGATGTTAAAGCAATCATTCATACGGCAAAAAAAGCGGGAGTTGAGCCAATGGTTTTGGATGCTGTAGAAAAACGGAATCAGCGCCAGAAAGAACGCATGTTTGACCATATTACAAGCAAATATGGGTCTGATTTAAGTGGTTTAATATTTGCAGTTTGGGGACTTTCATTTAAACCTGGTACTGATGACATGCGGGAAGCACCGTCTATGGTGTTAATCAAATCACTGATTAAAGCGGGTGCGATGGTGCAGGCATTTGATCCGGTTGCCAATGAAGAGGCTGTTAAAAAAATCCCCCGGGAATGGGTTGCTGAAAATAGATTGATATTTTTTGATGATAATTACAATGCATTGGAAAATAGCAATGCCTTGGTGCTTATGACAGAGTGGAAAATGTTCCGAAATCCCAGTTTATCAAAAATGAAGGAAAAAATGCAAAATCTCTGTATATTTGACGGACGGAATCAATACGATCCAGACTATATGAGAGAAAATGGATTTGAGTATAAAGGTATTGGACGTTAATAATTCAGGGAGTCATTAATATGAAGAAAAAAATATTGGTTACTGGTGGAGCAGGATTTTTAGGTTCTCACCTATGTGAAAAATTATTACAATATGGACATGATGTTATCTGTGCCGATAATTTATTTACCGGAAGTAAGGAAAATATTCTTCACTTAATGGATAATCCCTATTTTGAATTTCTCCGGCATGATATTACATTTCCCTTATTTGTTGAGGTAGATGAAATTTATAATTTGGCATGTCCGGCATCCCCTATCCATTATCAGTACGATCCTGTGCAGACAACCAAGACATCTGTTCATGGTGCTATTAATATGCTGGGTCTGGCCAAGCGCACCAAAGCTAAAATTCTTCAGGCATCTACCAGTGAGGTTTACGGAGACCCTGCTGTGCATCCTCAGACAGAAAACTACTTCGGAAATGTGAATCCTGTTGGACCTCGCTCCTGCTATGATGAAGGGAAGCGCTGTGCGGAAACACTCTTCTTTGATTATTACCGAGAGCATAAGCTCCGGGTCAAGGTGGCTCGTATTTTCAATACCTACGGACCGCGAATGCACCCTAATGATGGGCGGGTGGTATCTAATTTTATAGTTCAGGCACTCCAGAATAATAATATCACCATTTATGGAGAGGGGAATCAAACTCGATCTTTCTGCTATGTGGATAATTTAATTGATGGTCTGATAAAATTAATGGAAACAAATGATGATGTAACAGGACCTGTTAATATTGGGAATCCGAATGAGTTTACCATTAAAGAATTGGCTGAGCAAATTATAGAGATGACACATTCTACTTCTAAATTGGTTTATAAATCCCTTCCAGAAAATGACCCCGTGAGACGGCAGCCAGATATTACCTTAGCAAACAAAATATTGGGATGGGAGCCAACTATTGAATTAGAGGAGGGGTTAACCCATACTATTAACTATTTTTCTGAAATATCATCTTCACAGAACTTGGATGTTAAGCCCGAACGATTTGAAAAATACTTTCAAAAATCAGTGTCAGAATCTGCGTAGTTGGTGTAATTTTGTAGGTATATACCATTAAACTTTTTTAATCCACCTGAGGATAGAAAATAAATGAATATTGTCCAGCAGAAAATACAAACATTTAGAATTACGGATCGGATTATTGATCTCATCCTTTTATTTGTTTCTGCTCGATTGGCAATTATTGCTGAACGGGTTCTTCACTCCAAAAGTTGGCATGCCTTAGATCCCCAATCCTTCCATTTCTCCGCTCTATTAATTATTTTTACTATTTGGATAATTCTGATTCACTTATTAGAAAGTGATTTGATATACCGTAGAACGCCAATATGGAATATCATCAAAACTACTGCAATTATTAGTTTTATTGGGGTTACCACTACCATTACGCTTGATTTTCTTCTTAAAACTGATTTATTTAAACGTTCAACAATTGGTTTTTTTGGACTAATTTCATTTCTTTTGCTTCTTTTAAAAAGAGGAGGGATGAAATATTTTCTATCTTCAATTCGGGAGGAAGGATTTGATCCGAAAAATATTCTCATTATTGGCAGTCATAAAAGAGCAGAACGGATTATTCATGAATTTGGAGAACATCGAGAATATGGCCTTCGAATTAGAAGTATTTTAGACCCTGACACCTCTCGCATAGGTCAGGCAGTTGATGGGATGGTCGTTACGGGAGATATGTCTAATTTTAGGGAAACATTAAAGGATTTAGAAATTGATGAAGTCTTTTTTGCCATTGATTTGACTATGATAGAGGATATCCATAATATCTTCAATTATTTAGACAACATTGGGGTTAATTACCATATGATGATAAATGAAAGCGTCCATACCTATTCGGATAAGAATTTGAATATACAACCTATTTCCAGCAATTATTATGGCATGCCCATGTTGTCATTCCATTCCGTCACCGCCAGTCATTTTAAGCTGTATATTAAAAATGGAATTGAAAAGGCTTTTGCAGTATTACTGATTATTTTTTCTTTCCCAATACTGCTTCTTTTTGGATTATTAGTGTACTTTACCAGTAAGGGGCCAATCTTTTTTAAGCAGGAACGTGTAGGTTTACATGGCAGAAAATTCTACCAATATAAACTTCGGTCTATGATAGTGGATGCCGAAGAGTTGAAAGAGAAATATACTCATCTTAATGAACAGAGCGGTCCTGTTTTTAAAATAAAGAATGATCCTCGCCTTACGAAGATAGGGAAAATTATGCGGAAATATAGCATTGATGAATTACCTCAGCTCTTTAATATCCTCCTTGGTTCCATGACTCTTATTGGACCGAGACCTCTCCCTGTTTCAGAGGTGAAGGAATTTAATGAAGATTTTCTACATAGAAGACATAGTATGAAGCCAGGAGTTACAGGTCTTTGGCAAGTTACAGGTAGAAATAATATTAAAGATTTTAATAAATGGGTAAAATTGGATTTGGAATATATTGATAATTGGTCGTTTATGATGGATTTTCGTATTGCAGTTAAAACCGTTTCTACTGTTCTGTCTGGTACGGGTATGTAATATCCTACCATTTAAGAATTTCATGATTACATATTTATTTTTCTTACTATTTATAGGAGTTGTATCTTCTCAGCATCTAAGCATAACACCTGAATTAACCTATCAATATGAATCTGACAATGAGCAGTATATTGCTGAGGGCTTGGCAGTTCAGGACTATGAACTCATAATTATAGGCAAATATAGAAAAGATAAACTCAATATTCTTGCGCGAATGGGGTATCACCTAATAG
>JACNLQ010000007.1 GCA_014381415.1 Fidelibacterota bacterium | reverse complement strand
TCATCATTGAAAAAGCACTGATCTTCATTATTGTTATTTACCAAATTATTAGGCAAATCTTCAATATGGGTATAGTCTCCATCACAGGAGGGGTTAGATGCTTCAGGGAGTGCCCCTTCATCAATCCACTGGGCAATGAGATCTATTTGAGTTAGGGTTAAATCATTTGTACCTGGAGGCATAAAGCCAGAATTTATATATTGCCATAACAAACTGTTGGCATAGTCATATGGTATAACTACATCTCCGCTGTCACCACCATTCATGACATTATTATATGAAGTTAAACTAAGGTCTTCTTCAGCATCTGAACCACTATGACAGTTTGTGCATCTTGAATTAAAAATAGGCTGAATTTCAGAGCTATAGTCTACCCCAGCATATAAAGGAAGCATCAACACAATAAAAATAATATTTACACATATCTTCACATTGTATATTAATGCCTAACAGCAGTAATATGAAGTAAATTATTGTTACATGGTGTAACTGATTATTGGGTTAGGAAGGAAGAATTGGAGAGGTGGGTTTAGTCATTGGAAAGCTAAGGAATTGTTCCATTTAGCCATTCTTCTATATTTGTATACCCATCTTTATCATTATCCAAAATATTATCAAGATTATTTGTAGGGTCCAACCCATGTTTAATTTCCCAATCATCAGGCAAGCCATCATTGTCAGAGTCTATAAAGGCCGGTGCAGATTCAAGGCTAGGCCAACCGCCAACTTGAGTTTGTGAATCTATTATATGTCCAGTTCCATTTCTTACATCTGCAATTATTCTTAAATCCACAACATCTCTCTTTGGCAAAGTTGCACCTGCATTCATTAAAATATTTTCAAAAGCATATACTGCAGATTCTGTAGTTACATTTGCAACTTCGAAAGGTTTATCCATTTTATTCCTATTGTATACTTTGTAAAACATATCCCATTGGTTCTCATAATCTTTCCCCTCTAAAATATTACCTTCAGGATAAATTTTTCTTACATTTTTCCCAAAAGAAAAAATATATTGAAACAATGAAACTCCCGTACTAGATTCTGAAAATAAAAAGAATCCAATATCAGGGTATTTTGTATCAAGGCCTGGTTTAAGATAATTACCGATATAATTCATATTAATCGGGTGAAACATCGTATTCCCAGGTTGTCCATAATTATATATCACATTATTTCTAAAATCTAAAATCATATTTCCTAAATAGGTATCAACATGAGGGCATCTGCTTAAATGATGAGCATATAAATTGTGATGGAACGAAGCATCTCCAGTAAATCTTATTAGAGAGCCATAACCATGTTTGCCATTTGGATGATAACTGTCATTTAACGATTCTGAAATAATACACCATTGAACAGTTACACTTAATGGTGGATTTCCTGGTTCTCTACTGTGAATTGAAAGAGTTTCATCAATAGACCAGCTTGCAGAACAATGGTCAATAATTACATTTTCACTGAATTCACTGATTGATATTGCATCTGTTTCAAAACCACCTTCCTTATCAATTCCCATTTCATCACCTGGTCGGCAACGTAAATACCTTACAATAACATTATGTGTTCTAATGCTTAACCCAAAGTTCTTCAAACAAATACCATCCCCAGGGCTACTTTGACCAGCAATAGTAATAAACGGATTAAAGATAGTTAACCAAGTTTTCAACTCTATTAAACCTGAAACTTTAAAAATGACTGTTCGAGGTCCATAGGTATCACATGCCCATCTTAAACTTCCTACAATCGGTTCTTCATTTTCAGGGTTATAATCATTAAGATTCGTCACAAATAAAATTTGTCCACCCCTGCCGCCTTTAGAATATGCACCAAATCCTTCGGCACCTGGAAATGCTACAATTTGTGATTGTGAAAATACAACTGCAAAGAGTAATATTGATGGAAGCTTGTTCATACTAAAATTTACAAACATCCATCAGAATGAGTGTTGGATTATTTACGATTGAGATATATGCTAACTGGGTTAGGAAGGAAGAATTGGAGAAGTGGGTTTAGTTAGCGTCTAATACCTTCTGCCCTGACTGGACAAGATTAAATATAAGAATTGTACCCGTTATAACATTTATTACTGGCAGAGTTAATAAAAACATAAGCATAGCTATTTTCGCAACTTTTTGGCCAGTTGTTTTAGCGGCCATCCATTTAAATTCCTCTGCTGTTATTTCACCATATTGGTACTCTTTATATAAATGCCATACAATTATAGATATTGAAATAGCTGATAAACTTGGGAAATAATCCCACACAGAATCATCTTGTGCTAAATCTTTCATCTTTTCAATAACATTTTCCACTCTATACTCAAGGTCTTCATTATCTAAACCAGTAGATGGTAAATCCAAACGTTCAGCCATATCTTCATCAACCCTAATCACGCCATTAGGATGTTCTGAAATCCAAGAGTTTATATATGATGTGTTATCAGTTGTTTTAAGTTGTTCAACCCATGTCTCACCTGTAGACGTGTCCATCGCCCAAATATCATAATCCTTGTGGCTAGTATTTTGGAACATACCAACAACTACCGAATCTCCATCACTATTTTCCATGGCAACCCATTCATATTCATGGAGTATCCCTTTAACATTATTTACTACCCCAGCAATGCTATCATCATCCATATTTGATAAGTAGTTTCCCATTTCTTCTATGGAAGCACCATGAAAATCCGTTTTATATCGCCGAAATGCTTGTACTACCATTTCATCATCTATAGTAGGTTGAAATAGTTTATCAGATGTGATCTTTGCAAGCACACCCATAATTGCAATTTCATCAAAATTCTTTTTTAAATACTCAATTGTTGGTGTTGACATCTTTCTCCTCCATTATTTTACTCTTTTCCTTTTTACCTAAATCGGTTCCTTCTTTTTTCATTTTAGACCACATTTTCCTTAATTCATCTTTATCTATAGCGCCTCTTTTTATCTTCTGGATAAAATATAAATCCATTACTTTTCCCATAGCATAAGTAAGCCCAAATACAAGTGGTATTGTTGTTATGGCCCCAAGGAAAGGGATAAATGTTTTATAAAGACCAATAACTAATTGCTGAGCTAGTAATCCCAATCCAACTACGCCAGCTATCTCTTTAAATATCTCAGTTGCCTTGGATTCAGATATGGGCATGCCCCTAATTGCACCTATACGAGAACCCATATAAGCTTGAATAGGTGTTAAAACAAAAAAATCAGCAAACGGAATGGGCTGTACAGCAAAACCTGCACATCCTGCTGCAAAAGTTTTAATAATTCTTAATACCTTTTCATCATCAGATAGGTCAGTTCTATTTTCAATATTAGTAATATTATCTTCAAGCTTCTTCCTGAATTTCGCTATTAGTGATTCTTGTTTTTTATCTGACATAGCTATAATTTAGATGAATACTTATCAATTAAATTTCTTTGCACTGCTCCCACAAACTGGACCAGTCTTAGAGTTAGTATTGTAATTTATCGTTGTATCCATATCCTTAATTTACGAAGGATTTATCAAATTGCTGAATAATAGGGTCTTTGAATGTGTGCTATAAATGCGCTGTGTTTTTTAGATTATTGATTTTATAAATTGGTTGAATACGGTTTTCGGAAGGGGCAGGGACATAAACTATCCAAATTAGGAGAGGGCGTAGGCGTATGACATTTGGAGTGATTTGGGTATCGGCTCACCCCACAAAGTTTATTTAGGAAGGACTATTATTTTCCTGTG
>JACNLQ010000008.1 GCA_014381415.1 Fidelibacterota bacterium | reverse complement strand
CTACAATTATAATCAATGTAGGATCCATCAGAATATATTTTTGTTTTAATTCCCAACTCCCAATCATCTATACATGAACATCGCCATCCTTTATTGCAAGACTTTATGTCAGTGTCAGTATATCCTATTAAATTACCTTTAATATCATCTGTTGTAATAGAGTATGTATTAATTGGAGTATTATCTTCATCTGTAATTTCCCAAGCATACATTGATGGTACCTGGGTTGCAAAACTTCCTAAAGAATTACCATATGCATTCGAATCTAACTTGGCATTGACCTCAAATCGAATAATTCTTGCAGTATCAATATCATTTATATTTACTATTCTAGATAATGTATTACCATTACCAATATTTGTTGCTTCAGCTACAACTAACTCACTATCTTCAGTAAATTTTCTATTACTTGCTTTATATCCTGGTACAATAGAGATTACATTCGTAGGATTTTCCCTCAGACCCCATTCTCCATTTCCAAATGTTTCCTTCCACCCTTCATCATTTTCACATATTGCATTTCCATCTTCATCCGATCCACAATCAATGAAATCTTCACCAATATCTCTAGTCCCATTTGCATTATAATCTGTAAATGATTCATGATAAATGGAGGTTGAAAAGCTGGGGTAACCTCTCTCATTAATACCCCTTATATGATCAGGATTTGCATTTGACCATATTGTGTCTGAAATAAATATCCCATCTATTATATCATTACAATTAGCACTTTCATCAATGTCAATATAATACTCAAATTTCCCCCGTTCGCCATCATTATTCTTATCATAAAAAGGCTCAGAGAGCTCATCAATATACGAAACATTATATGTCTTTAATCCCATATCATAAGCTGTGACTGCATAAGTATATTCAATGCCATCTAAAACATGATTATCTGTAAAACTCCGGAATAGACCTTTATTTGAAGATTCATCAGAACCAATATTAGTCCATAGTGCTAATTCATGATATCCACTAACATCCTCATTTCTATTATAATTTGGAATTTGAATTTTGGAATTTGAATTTTCTGAAACCCACCAATCGGGTACAGGTATAGATACACCTGAAGATTTAATTTTCCAATGTGGAACCTTAATCTTGATATTCGAAGTTGAGCCAGGGTCATTACATTCACTACTACTAATACCATATGCCCAACAACTTGGTTGTATGGCGCAATCTGCTCCATAGGCATAACAACCACTTGACTTAACTGTAAAATCAGGAACATTAATAATAGAAGTGCAATTATTAATCACCTCCCAATCAGGGACACTTATTACTGAGGTTGAAATGTTTGGCAACACCTTCCAATCAGGATAGTAGATTGTAGATTGAGATGAATTAGGCAGTACATACCAATCACATTTTTTAATATATGTTGTATCTACAATCCCAGATCCACATCCACTTCCATCACAATACTCCCTCCATCCTGTACCCGAAGTAGTACTATTATTATTTAAAATTCTCAAACTATCTGTTGCTTCTGCTGTTGTAGTACCTAATTCTCCACCATTTACATATGTTGCCGTAGTATCGCAAACCCATGAAATCCCATTAGTTTCATTTTCTGTATTACAAGTAGAATCAAATTCACATAGCTTTCCATACTTACAACCAATGGTTGATATATTATGGAAAACTGTATCAATATATCCACCATAATCAGATTTTAAGGAATCTTCTCCCATTCCAATAAGTACATCTATACTATCTGCATCAATATTGCCTACAATAATAGGATGCAAAACAGTATCAATTAATACTCCACCAATATCGATAAGTTTATTTATACTATCTGCGCTAATATCTCCAGTTACTATCGAATAAAAAATAGTATCAATTTCTATTCCAGGCACGCTCACCTTAACCCTATCCAGACTGTCTGTGGAATTGCTTTTTATACTTTTATTGATTATATCACCTGAAAGAATTGGTATGTAAAAACTTGTTCGATCCCATGTGCTTCCAGTAGTACTTGCTACAATATATTCAGACCCATTCCATTTGACGCACCCATTTCCAGTCCATAAAGCACTAGATTCACATAAACAATCATGATGATTATTACTTGCATTATCAGAACATGGTTTATTATCAGGTTCAAATATTAATCCATCTAACTTTAGCAACTGACCTAAACTATCTAAAGAGATATCATTTGTATTAATTAATTCATATACCGTATCTACAATTATCGTATCTACAACTAGTGAGTATTTTTGAGTTAAAGTTTTATTGAAATCACCTATATACTCAATGAAATGGCTAGATCGCAAGCTGGATCCATTTGAATTTATTTCTTGAAATATCGTATCTATTTTTAAATATTGTTTTTGTTTATTCAAGATAATTATAAGACTATCCGGCTCTATTTGACCTATATCAATACTATTTGAATAACACTTTTCCCCATCTGGATTACTTTCATAAAATGCGTCTGAATATATACAATGACTGCTATCCCTAAGACCACGTAAATCATATTGTCTCCAGGGTTCCCATCCAACCTGATTTGGAGGTGTTGAATAATCATAAATTTTGTCCCAGTGTGCACCCCAAGTTTCGCCACCATCGGTACTACGGAAAACGCGATAACCCTCAAAGTCAGAGTATTTTGATAGTGGATCAATCGATTTTTCAGAGGCCCTATCCCAATATATAGTAATTTTTTCATGGTCATAAATTGCTTGGACAATTGGAATAGCAGGTGGCTCAGGATGATTATTGCCAGCTAAAGCAATAACAAATAAAATAAAATAAAATAAACTTTTTATTAATTCTATCATATTAAAATTTCAGATTAATACCAAACTGGTGAGTTTCTTCCAGGATACCATAGTTTACATAGGCATAATCAACAGCAAACATGCTCCATTTAAGCCCACCACCCAAACTAAGACCAGCTGTATCATGATATAGTTTTGTACCACCCCTTACAAATGCTATATCACGCCACGAGTATTCTACCCCCATTCCACCATATACTGTATAATCAATGGGATTGATTGCATCAGCAGAGAATGTCAATCGATGAACACTTTCTTCACCGCCACCAATCACATCATTACTTAATCCTATTCTAAACGTCAATGGAACTGGAAACTTATTTGTGATCTTAGATAATTTGCCTGCAACGGCAATATCATCATCTACAGTCACATCTAGTGCATCACCTTCATACTGAACTTCAGGACCAAAATTACTTACAGACATACCAAGGATAAAACCATACATCCCCGTATTAAAATTAGAGCCAAGATCTATAACCAAAGACTGCATCTGCGCAGTATAAATATCCTCCCGAAAATATTTTATTGCCGCACCTATACGGAGCCTATCAGTTAACTGCTTCCCATATAGAAATCGAACAGACAAATCTAATACATTGAACATCTCTCCAGTACCATCGGGTGATATGACAGTAGTCACCTCCATCTCACCCGAATCTAGATAGAACAAGTATAAACCCAGATAATCAGAAGGTGAAATTTTTGTTACATAACCAAGAGTATTATGTGAAATCCCAGCTAAATAATAAGACTTGGAATAATAAACCTCAGATGATTTTGTAAAAGCAATACTGGCAGGATTATAAAATATCCCAGAAATACCAGAACCAGAAGCAACTTGCGAGCCACCCATACTGATTCCCTTAACCCCACTTTCAATTTTTAGCCAGTTTGCAGCACATGTAGCAACCTTTGTTACGGCCTCAGGAGGATCAATCTCCTGAGATAAAACAATAGTGAAAATAAATACTAAGGATATGAAATAAAACTTCATTTATTAACGGATAATTGCAAACTTATCAATTTTCTTGGCATTATCTGCTTCAATTACATAAATATATAAACCTGGAGCAAC
>JACNLQ010000080.1 GCA_014381415.1 Fidelibacterota bacterium | reverse complement strand
ACAGTTTCAGCAGAAAGAGCCCTTGTTGAAAAGAATGAAACATCAAAGAAAGTTACAATGGGTAAGGAATTGATTGATGCTCTTCCGGTGAGAGATGTGACGGAATTATATTCTTTGCAGTCTGGAGTTGTGAAAGTCGAAAGTCGTCAACATGGTATACCTGATCATGCCGAGCGTGGTTTGGTTGAAATGCATGTCCGTGGAGGACGTTCAGGTGAGGTGGCCTATATGATCGATGGTATGTATATTCGAAACCCAATTTTTGGTGGGATTGGTAGTGGTACTCGGCTAAATCTTCTGGCAATTAAAGAGTTCGATTGGCAGCCAGGCGGGTTTAATGCTGAATACGGTGATGCAATGTCAGCTGTATCAAATTGGCATACTGCATCGGGTACAAATGAATTTAAATATAGAATGAGCTACAAAACAAGTTTGGTTGGAGCAATGTTCGGAAATCCTTATGATGAATTACGTGGTTATAATGACTATAACTTGGGGTTTGGGGGAAAGCTTCCCCTTCTGAATATCTATTATTGGATGTCCGGAGAACGAACTACTCAAGAATCATATTCTGTTTTTGAATTTGATGATATTGTTTATGATTTTGATACATCTCCATGGAAATTTAGTGATACGGGTTTGATTGTGGACAATCCTGATGGAGACCCATTAAATACTAAAAATAAGAATAATTTAGTTCAACCTTGGGATACAGAATCAGGGTTTAGGGGATTTGGGTTTAGTAATACAGAGGATTATTTTGCGAAACTTACTTTCTCTCCAATATCTCAAATTAAATTAGATTTCTCCTATTGGACCGTTGAAAATCATCTGAAAACATTTAATCCCACATACTTGTTTTGGAATGAGGGGCAAGGGGAACTTTTTAGGGATACTGAAAGGATGGCTTTGAGCATAAATCATACACTCTCTAGTAAATCTTTTTACACATTGCGAGCATCCAAATTTACTCAAGATCAGTTTCAGGGGGTGCGTTGGAAAGATTCAGATTCTGACGGTTACCCAGATTGGTTTGAGTGGAGAAATCCCGCCGGAAATAGAAGTGTATCAGATATAAATAACCCATATATAGTACCATATACAACTCCAGACGATAACTATGAGTCTGATATTAATTATACCCAAAGGGATTATAAAAGTGGTTGGTATTGGGGTGCAACTCCTGGTTTATATAACTGGGATGCCGCAGAAGATTTTATAGATAAAAATGGAAATGGCCTTTATGATGAGGGTGTTGATGTTTTTGATGTAGAAATTCATGATAGGGATAGTGATGGGATGTGGGACGGACCTACAAAGAATGCGGAGGCCTATTACAGAGATGGTTCGTATTGGTTGTATCCTGAAATGTATGAGTCTTATGCTGATCATTTGGATAATGAGATGTGGTATGATTCGTGGTATAATGATCCCCTAAAGTATGCACAATTTTTTACGAGAATTTCTTCAGAAAATAATGAAGATGATCCATATTATTTCCTTCCGAATGGGAATGATGAATATTGGAGTGAAGGTAGTGCTTTTGGGGGTCACGACAGATTCTTCAATCAGTCAACTGCTGTTACGAATGAAGTCCGTCTAGATTTTACATCTCAATTAACCAATCAGTTAAAAATTAGAACTGGGGTTGACTATAAGTCCCATAAGCTAAATTTTTATGAGGTTATTAATCCTTGGGATATTTCTTCTGGGACAGTCCAAACCTTCGCTGAGCATTGGTTTGATGATGGGGTGGATCAGTTAAATGAATTGGATGTTGATTATTTAGCTCCAGATTCTGGCGAGAATAATGGTAAATATGATGCAGGTGAAAAATTTTCTGACTTTAATAATAACGGTAAATGGGATGATTTTGTTGAGCCTAAAGAATTGGCCATTTATCTTCAATCTACATATGAACTGCCATGGATGGTGATAAATTCTGGGGTCCGAGCAGATGGGGTAAATTATAATACTAAAGTATATGCAACTCCTGACGGTGAATTTTCACCCAATAAGCCCTGGTTTTATATAGATTGTGGTAATGATAATATATGTCCAGGTGATGGGATTTATACTTCAAATGAAGTTTATGATTATGGTGAGTCTTTTATTGACACAGACGGGGATGGAGTATATACAGAAGGTGAACCCTATACGGATGGTGTAGGAGCAGATTCTGATGGTTCAGAAAATAATGATATTAGGGATGTGAATGAAATTACTACTGAAGTTTTTGGTGTGTCTGCAAAGCAAAAGCCTATATTTATGGATTCAGAGTGGTTATTTAAATTTAGTCCAAGGTTGGGAATTAGTCACGTAATTACAGATCAGGCAACATTCATTTTTAATTATGGTTTATATTATCAGACACCTACTTATAATAATATTTTCATGAATATTAATAGGCAGGTTGATCCAGAAGAATTGTTTGAAGAATCATCAGGGGTTATTGGTAATGGAACCATGACTGCTTCTCGAACCCAATCATATGAATTTGGGTTTAATATCCAAATTGATAGAAGCTGGGCATTTTCATTAATGGGTTGGGTGAAAGATATGGACCAGCTTGTAACCAGTAAGCATAATAGAACGGGTGTTTATACTTATCAGGTAATATCAAATGGAGATTATGGAACAGCAAAGGGTATTGATTTTACATTAGAAAATAGAGGGATGTTAATTAACACGATGCTTCAATATACCATGTCACAAGCAAAGGCAAATGGTGCCTATGATTGGTCTGCTTTAGACAACTTAGCAATACTTGCTCCTTCTCAAGAGTATGTAATGCCGTTTGACAGAACCCATAATTTAGTCGCTACATTCTATACAAGATTACCATTTGGTATAAATGCTGGTATGACTTATAGCTTCCAATCCGGTTCTCCATATACGCCAATTCGATGGAATGGTGAAAATCCAGAATCTGATGAGAAAAATAAATATTCCCTGCGTAGTCCAGATTCATATAACACAAGCTTATCCTTATCCAAATTTATTAAAGTAAATAAGATGAAGATAAGATTGGGATTAGATATTTATAATTTATTTGATATTAGAAATGCTGTAGATGTTTGGCCCATTACTGGTGAAGCAGGAAATCCAGGAACCTATTACACTGAAAATATAGGGCTACCGTATATGGTCCCAGACGTTGAGAGAGCCAAGTCGTCATCATATTATGATCAGCCTTGGATGTTTAGCTCTCCTCGCGAAGTAAACTTCTTTGTTCGATTTGATTTTAATTAATTATAGAAATTAAAAAATGAAAATAAAAAACATTATTAATGCCATTATCTTAATCTCCTTTATAGCCGGAGCAGAAGAAATTATGGATGGTCACGAATTGGGAAAGTTAGGTGATTATTCTTCACCTACATCACCTGCTAATGATAGGGCAATGGGTTTTCTTATTAAAGGAAAGGTTCGATCAACTGTACTGAACTTTGGGAATTTTATTGATATCGACTACGATCGTAGAGGGTCTTGGGATAGCTATCCAGTAGGTTTATGGGGAGAATATGCTTATTTACCTCAAGTCGGTTTCATGGCAGGAGTGCCTGGAATGTATTATTCTTATAAATTCAACTCTGACACAAATGATGAAAATGAAACGTGGGTTGAAGCATATAGCTTTACTTATAATGGTGAAGAAGCTGTTGTTTTTGAAAATAGTGATGCTTATAATTACTGGTTTGAAGGTAAACGAGATGGGTCGGTTGGAAAATGTACATCTGATTTTGAGAAGATTCGATTTGCCGGAATAATATTTGAAAATATAGATGACGATGAGGGTATTGTTGGAACATTATTGAATGAAGACTTTAATGACTGTGGAATTGATGGATTATGTTCAGCAATATATGATGAAAATGGAGAAGTAACTCAGGCTTATGATGGTGCAGATACAGGTGAGTCTAATTGCTTTTTGGATGATTTTGAAGCGATTGTTGATGATAATGGTGATGGGGTCCTAACATTTGGTGATGATATGTTCACGCTAT
>JACNLQ010000045.1 GCA_014381415.1 Fidelibacterota bacterium | reverse complement strand
ACCTTTTGAAGATAGAAATTGTAATGGTGTAAGGGATGTGGCAGAGACTGTGGATGCGGGGAATGGAATCTGGGATGATGATGAATTATATGTAGATTCAAATAGTAATGGAGTATGGGATTCAGGAGAGCCACTTTACTCAATGAGTGAAAAGCCAGTAACTTTTCTTGTAGATTATCCCGATAGTGATTTGGATAATGGTGTTGGGATTAAAACTTTTTTAGCAGATACCACATTAAACCTATTTACATTTTATGATGGAGGAAATCCTCAATTTGAATCCTTTGGTAATTTGATTACAACTAAAGCTGACTCTACAACACGAACAGCAATTTATGCGGATGTAGATTCAACGGTAACTGTTTATTCAAATGTAAAAATTGAATCATTATCAGGAAATTCAGATGACTACCATGTGACAAAAGCTAAGTGGTATGAGCCCTTTGGAATATTTGATAACCTTGAAACAGCCACTACCGATACGCTAAGGCTTTATGATTATGATTATCATATTTTTAAAGTTGCTGACAATGGGAATATTTTAAAAATTACCCACCCTGAATATTTTAATCATTATGGATATTTCAATAATTTGGCAGCATTAGAATCAGGCGTTTGGGAGCAGTCTCAAGTTTATGAAGAAGTATATATTTATACAAAGAATAACAAGATAAGGGCTGGAGAATACTATTACCATGATACAACTATTGTAACTTCTTTGGCAGAATATAGAGTCGAAGATGAATTTGAAGTAGAATTTTGTGATGGTGACGGTAATGATGATGAATACTGCTCCGTGGATAGTGACGGTAAACCGAAGGAAGGCGATGGTGATGATGAGATTATTTCAATTCCTATAAGGCAATTACGTTTTAATGAAACTGAAACTGGGAATTATTTATGCATTGTTGATAGTATTGTAGTTAATGATTCAGATGATTGTTCGGCTGATAGTATTCTGACGGATGTGTTTAAAATTATTCGCACAAGAACGGTTACCATGATTGGTAATGGAGTCGAGATGGGAACGCGGAATACAATATGGCTGTCAGAAGGATTAGGAATCGTAAAAGATAAATTGGAAATTAGGTGGAGTGAGGCCTTTTGGGAAGTGGATGAATCAGGTTGGAAAGAATATTCTCGATTGGAACTAAGTGCCTTACGTTCCCACGACCCTGGATTATTTAGAAATATTTTTCATCCCATAAAGGTTTTAAAATTAGACCAATTTGAAAATGAATCATCATTAGAAAATGACCCATATCGCATAAGTCCAACTTATGGAATGCATAGATTGAGGAAACCTTATGGCAATTAATCAATATGTGAAAGCAGTGTATTTCCTTTTACTTTCGTTTACATTTCTATTTGCAGGAACTGAAGGTCAAATAAGAGGAAGAATCACCAATGTCGAAGGTGAAAGCCTAATTGGTGCACAAATTTATATTGAAGAATTGGGGCTTGGTGCCGTAGCAGATTTAGATGGGAATTATATAATACTTAATATTCCAGTTGGTTCTTATAATGTTAAAGCTTCCATGATAAGTTATGGAACGGTAGAAGTTTCTGGTGTTGATGTTATAATGGATAACACGAAATGGCTGAATATATCATTAGATGTGGAAGCTATTAAGGGTGATGTTATTTACGTAAGCGGGGAAAAAGAATTGGTTGAAAAAGGGTCAACCTCTAAGAAAATTTCAATAGGAGCTGATGCTATTGAGGCATTGCCAATCCGGGATGTTTCAGAATTATATTCTTTACAATCTGGTGTTGTAAAAATTGAAGGAGGCACCATGGGTGGTATCCCGAATCAGGAAGAGAAGGGATTAGAAGAAGTGCATGTGCGGGGTGGCCGAACAGGTGAAATTGCATATTTAATGGACGGAATGTATCTTAGAAATCCAATTTATGGCGGTATTGGTAATGGCACGCGTCTTAATTTATTCGCAGTAAAAGAATTTGACTGGCAAATGGGCGGATTTAATGCAGAATATGGAGATGCAATGTCTGCAGTATCTAATTGGCATACTGCTTTGGGCGGAAGTGAATTTTCATACAAATTTAAATATGAATCAAGTATGGTTGGTGCTGCGCTTGGCAATAAATATGATGCGTTAAGGGGATATGATGATTTTAATTTGGGGTTTGGTGGTGCATTTCCGCTAATTAAAAAATTAAAATATTGGGTTTCAGGTCAATATACCAATAAGGAAAACTACCGAGTATTGGAATTTGACGATCGTGCATATATTCATGAAGACCCGGATAATGAATTAAATAGTGAAAATATGGTTCAGCCTTGGGATGATGTCGCAGGTTTTCGAGGGTTTGGAATGGATAATACTTGGGATATTTTTGGAAAGCTTGCCTATAAATTTACAAATCATTTGCGGTTTAATTTTTCATATTGGACAGTTGCTGCTCATAGAAAAATATTTTCACCCACCTTTATGTATTGGGACGAGGGGCAAAATGAATTATTTCGTGACACAGAGAGATTTGCAATAGAATTAAACCATTCGCTTTCTCCTAAAACTTTTTATTCTATTCGATTGTCAAATTTTGAACAGCGGACATTTCAGGGAGTTAGATGGATGGATAGTGATGATGATGGGTATCCAGATTGGTTCGAGTGGAGTCACGGTGCAGGTGAGAGAACCAATGGAGCTGGAAATAAGCAAATTTCTGATCCCTATAACAAATATGTGGTACCCTATAGCAGTTTTGGAGATTCAGTTTTTTATAACCGACGAGATGGAAATGGACCTGAAGAATGGACCAGCGGATGGTATTATCGAGATGCAGATAAGGATGGAAAAAATGATGTAGTACCTGGGAATTATAATTGGGATGTTGCAGAGCCGTTTGGAGATATTAATAGAAATGGCGTTTTTGATGAAGGTGTGGATATATTTTTATTAGAAAATGATATTGATGGAAATGGGGAATGGACAGGGCCTGCTTTAATCGAATCCTGTGAGTATCGAGATGGTAGCTATTGGATGACTCCAGAAATGTATGTGAATTTTGAAGATTTTCTTGATCTTGAAAAATATTATAATGAGGAGGTCAATCAAGATCCTTATACAGCCTACGGTCCAAATGAGATGGAATATCAAACTTATTTAGCTTTTAATTATGATTCCTTATATTTTCTTCCTGGTTTAGGTTCATGGGCAGAAAATAGGGCTTTTGGAGGTCATGATCGATTTTATGAACGCTCAAATGCGCTTACAAATGAAATTCGCTTTGACCTCACCTCTCAAATGACAGATAAGTGGAGAGCGAAAATTGGGCTAGATTTAAAGTCTCATAAACTAAATTTCTATCAAATTGCAAATCCATGGGATGATGTGGGTGCACTGCGTCAAAGATTTGCTGAGCAATGGGATGATTTTGGGCAAGATGGAATCCAGTGGCAAAATTTAGATCCTGAAGAATATGATGATGCAAATGGAAATGGAGTATGGGATGAATCAGAAAATTTCACAGATACAGATGGTGATGGAAAGTGGGATAAAGGTGGAGAGCCTGATGAAGGTGAGGGAAATGGGCAGTGGGATCAAGGAGAAAAATTTGACGATTTTAATAATAATAAAAAATGGGATGATTTTGTAGAACCAATAGAATTTGCAGGATACTTTCAAAATACTTTTGAGGTTCCTTGGATGGTGATTAATGCTGGTATTCGGATTGATGCAGTTAACTATAGATCGCAGATATGGTCTGAACCGAATGGTAAATTTTCACCTACGAAGCCCTGGTTTTGGGAGGATTGTGGTGTAGATGGGTACTGTGCAGGACATAATAACTCCGATTCTGATATTGATGGTGATTTTGACCATGACCCTGATGAGGGTGAAAACGATGGGGTTTGGAATTACGACGAAAAAACAACAGATGATTTTGGGGCTATTGGTGGGAAGGTATTTTTTGCAGAATCTAAATGGCAATATAATATAAGCCCACGTATTGGTGTGAGTCATGTAATTACGGATGGGGCAACCTTTAC
>JACNLQ010000034.1 GCA_014381415.1 Fidelibacterota bacterium | reverse complement strand
ATAGCAGAATTATGATCAATCCAGCCTTTTTCAGCGGCAGCTTTCAGCATACTATATTCACCACTGACGTTATAACATGCAACAGGCAGACTTGAGATATCCTTCACATGGCTGATTACATCCAGGTATGCCAGAGCCGGTTTAACCATAATAATGTCAGCTCCTTCTAAAATGTCTAATTCAACCTCTTTTAAGGCTTCCCGGATGTTGGCAGAATCCATTTGATAGGATTTTCTATCCCCATACTGAGGAGTTGAATCTACTGCTTCTCGAAAAGGTCCGTAAAATGCGGATGCATATTTTACCGCATAACTCATAATGGGGATATGGTCATATCCAGCAGAGTCTAATGCAAATCTGATTTCCCCTACCATGCCATCCATCATGCTGGATGGGGCTACCATATCCGCTCCCGCCTCAACATGAGAAAGAGCTTGTTGCCCCAATAAAGACAGGGTGGAATCATTATGAACATCATTATCTTGAATCACACCACAATGGCCATGATCGGTATATTCACAGAAGCAAACATCTGTAATTACAAAAAGATCTGGATATTCTTGTTTGAGCTTTTTAAGAGATTGTTGGATTATCCCATTTGCTGAGTAGGAATCCGACCCAGTACTGTCTTTTTTATTTGGGATACCAAATAAAATAATCTTATCAATTCCGGCAGCAAAAAGCTCATCAATTTCTTCGTTCACCCGATCTATTGACCACTGGTAAACACCTGGCATGGATGAAATGGGATTCTTCTTATTTTCTCCTGCAGTAATAAAAACTGGTGCTATCAAATCATCGGTATGCAGATGGGTTTCTCGCACCAATCTCCGCAGTACATCAGTCCGGCGTAACCGTCTTGGCCGAATCACCAAGTCTCTCTTTTCAATCTTCATTTTTAATTAATATTATTGGTAGATTTAATTAGTTCTGCTGTTTTCATTGCATGTAAAATGGTATCTGCAACGGAAATGCCATCCCGATAATTGCCTGTAAAATACAAGCCTATATTATCCTTTTCCAAATGTTGAAATTTAGATTTTATTTTTCCATACCCCATATTAAACTGAGGAATTGCTTTCGTCCATTGCTTATGAAATACAAAAGCAGGAGAACCAGAAATACCCAACAGTATTCCCAGATTTTTTACGGCAATTTCCAATCGTTTGTCTTCTGACATTAATGCAAATTCCGGCTGTCTGGCTCCCCCCATAAACACGGTTAATACAACATGGCTTTTCGGAGCCCTTTCAGGGAATAAACTGGAATTAAACAGGGCACCCAGAATCTGAAGGTTTTCCACTTGTGGAATAAGCACTCCAAATCCGTTTAAAGCATGTTGGATCTGATCTTGATGGTACCCAAGCGTTAATACAGAAACGGGCGGATATTCGATTTCACTTCCAAATGATAAATCTATTTCTTCTGTGTTAATTATTTTACAATTAGCAAGCTGGTGTCCAGTGCCTGCATAAATAAGGTTTTCAGCCTTGAGTGTTTTGGATTCATCATTTTGAACAAATTTTATTTCCCATTCCCCATTCATTTTTTGAACTTGCTCCACCTTTGCATCGAACTCAATTGAATTTTTTAAGTTTGAAGCAATCGTTTCGGGTAATACTTTCATACCCCCTTTAAATGAAAACATTCTAGCCTTATTCTTTGGAATCTCATCTTCGTTAGCCGCGAGTTTTGCTTTCTTGACTTGCCCTTTAATGAGACTGCCATAATCCTGTTCAAGTTGGTAGAGTTTTGGTAATGCATGTTTTACACTGAGCTTTTCCGGGTCACCAGCATATACTCCAGAAACAAAGGGATTTACAGCATAATCCAGGAAATTCTTTCCCAGCCGGCGCAGTACGAATTCGGATAAAGATTCTTCGTACTGGTTTTGCCACTTGGGTACAAAAGGTTCTCTTAGAATTTTTAATTTTGATTTCCAGTTAAATAGGGAAGAAGATAAAAATGAAAGGAGAGATTTAGGCAATGAAAGGAGCTTCGCATTTTTAACAATAAAACGATTTGAGGAAACTGAATTAGAATATACCTTTTCTTCATCTAAACCCAATTCAGTTACCAATGATTTAATCTTTGAATTAGTTTCCAAAATCGTATTTGGACCAAATTCAGCAAGCCAACCATCTTCCAAATGAGTGTACATTGCACCCCCCACCCTTTCTGACCTTTCCAAGATTGTAACCGAATATCCTGCTTGTTGAAGTTTATAGGCTGCAGTAAGCCCAGAAATTCCACCACCAATAATAATAACGGAAGGTGGTTCTACCGGCAACTTTCCAAAACCAACTCTTTCAGGCAGTCGATAAAAAGGGGGTGAGCCTGAACAGTATTCACCCGAATAAATTTCTCAAACCCTAAATCTTCAGCAACTTTCCGATATTTTATATCTAACTCATGCAAAGTTTCTAAGTGCTCACTAACAAAGCCAACAGAACTAACCAATAGATTTTTAATTCCTCTATGTTTTAATTCTTTAAGTTCATCCTTGATATTTGGCTCCAGCCATTTTGTGGGACCTACCTTGCTTTGATAACAAAGTGAATGACCGTAACCATGAAAATCCTCCAAAATCAATTCTACCGTTTCTTCTATTTCGACTTGATAAGGATCCCCCTGCTTCACCCGGCTTTGGGGAATTGAATGAGCTGAAAACAATAAATGTGGTTTACCTGAAAATTGATCCATCTTTTCCATTATTCGTTTTTTGCATGCCTCAATATATTTGGGATGCTGATGAAACCGTTGGATGATTATTGGAGCTATCAATTTTTCACCATGTCTCACCCACTCGTTGATGACGGATAGAGTAGTGGTATTAGAATACTGAGGGAACAAAGGTAGAAGAACAATTTTATCAAAAGATTCGTGGCTCAACTTTTCTATCACTTCGGGAATGAGCGGATGCCAATAGCGCTGGGCAACATGCACCTGATAATCATCTTCCTCTCTCAGTTTTTTTTGTAATGCCGCTGCTTGAGCAAGAGTATTAGGATGTAATGGAGAATTTCCACCAATTTGTTCATACAAAATTGCAGATTTAGGGGCTCGGTATTTTGAAATTAATCCTGCAAATAATTCCTGACCTTTTTCACCAAATGGTAGCTTGAAAATATCTGGATCACTAAACAGGTTAAATAAAAAGGGTTGGATATTTTCTAATTTATCAGGTCCGCCCAAATTGACTAATACAACAGCCGTTTTCATACTTTACTCCATATTTGCCCAATCCTGGGGAACTAAGAATTTAGATAATTCTGTTTCAGGGGTTCCGGTTGGGGGCTGGTGATTATAATTCCATCGTACTTGGGGCGGCAGGGACATGAGAATGGATTCAATACGACCCTGGGTTTCTAATCCGAATAATGTCCCCCGGTCATATACCAAATTGAATTCTACATATCTTCCCCTGCGGATTTGCTGGAATTCCTTCTGCTTTTCAGAATAAGTATTCTTTTTGTAGCTGGATAAAAACGGAATGTAAAGACTGTTGAATGTTTTTCCCACATCCAATACAAACTGAAAAGTTTTCTCTAAATCATCCGACAAATAATCAAAAAATATACCCCCCACGCCACGGGCTTCATCGCGGTGTTTTATGAAAAAATATTCATCACAATTCTTTTTGAATTTTGGATAATACGCAGGGTCATGTTTATCACAAACTTTTTTCAACCGTTTATGAAAGGTAATAATATCTGGTTTAGATGGATAATAGGGAGTGAGGTCAATTCCCCCGCCAAACCATTGTTTTTCACCCCGTTCCAAATAACGGATATTCATGTGTACGGTAGGCACAAATGGATTTTGAGGATGAATGACCAGTGAAACACCCGTAGCATAAAATTCATTGGAATCTCCACCTTTTAACTTGGCAGCTATTTTGTCACTGAGCTTCCCATTAAGGGATGAATAATTTACACCCCCTTTTTCTATGACATCCCCAGTGAATATTCGGGTAATACCCCCGCCTTCTCCTGATACATAATCCCAATTATCTTCCTTGAATTCCTGCCCAGATTCTGCGCTTAATGCTGAACAAATAGAATCCTGAATCTCTTTGAATTTTTCCTGTATTAATTCTTTTGAAATCATTGCTGCAAAGTGGGCTCTGTTGAATGAGAATCTTTGTTAAAATTTATTGTGGTTTCCACCAATGCATGCATACATTCAATTTTCCCATCCGGTTTTATGCCGTGCCCGAGATTAAAAATTAATCCCTTTCTTTCCCCAAATTCATTCAAAATTTTCAGGGTCTCATCTTTTACAATTTCAGGAGTGGTATTTATAAAATCTGGATTCAAATTTCCCTGCACTGCAAATTTTCCCCCTAAATCATCCCAGAATTTGGCGATGGAAATGGATGAGTCCACCCCATATACATTGCCCCCAATATTTCCCAGATCATTGACTTTATCATGAGATCCTTTGGAAAAAATAATAACTGGAATTTTATCTTTAACCGCATTCACAATTTCTTTCATATATCGAGCTGAACCTTCCCAAAATTTATCTTTTGAAAGTGCCCCGCCCCAGCTATCAAAAATTTGAATTACATCAATCCCGGCATCTATCTGCATATACAGGTAATCGATGGTGGAGGTTGTTAATTTTTCCAATAGCAAGTGAAATAAATGAGGTTTTTCTGCCAATAATGACTTTGCCAGAGAAAAATCCCTGCTGCTACCCCCTTCTATCATGTAGGTAGCTACTGTCCAAGGTGAACCGCAGAATCCGATGAGGGCTTTTTCCATTTCCAACTGATTGCGGGTAAGCTTAAGAGAATCACCAACATACTGTAATTTTTCTGCTATACTATGGCAATCCAACTTAGCTACGTCATCCGCAGTTTCTATTCTACCCGCCATCTCAATGCCACCTGTTTCACGAAATGAATACGGCATTCCCAAGGCTTCTGGAATCACCAGAATATCACTGAAAATAATGGCTGCGTCCAGGTCAAATCGTTTCATTGGCTGTAGCGTAACTTCGGTAGCAATTTCTGGTGTTTTTACCATTTCAACAAAACTATGTTTTTCTTTTAAAGCTCTGTATTCTGGCAGATAACGACCAGCCTGACGCATGACCCACACCGGAGGGCGATTCAATGCTCCCATTTTACAGGCGTTTAAAAAGCGTTCACGACCGTTCATGACAAAAGTCCACTTTAATTATTTCAGAATACAAATTTGAAATTTTCTGTTCGTTGGATTCATGATATACTACACCACCACTTTCACGAATGGCATTGCTTGTAGTGGGTCCTATGCTCACCAATTTTGTTTTGAGATCAGCTAGACTTGGGATTGATAAACTTCTCATTATTCCATTAAGGGTTGAAGGCGATGTACATACCAGAATATTATTTACATTGTCAGTAAATTGAGTCGCAAATTCTGTATTACTTAGAATATGGGTAGCATATACAGGGAAGTGAAAAAAGTGGATCTTCGCTGAATCTAATCCATCTATAAATGACTTTCGGGGTACATGAGCAGAAATGAGGAGTATTCGAGATTGATGCTTCTCCACTAATGATTGAATAATACCCTCTCCCGTCATTAATTCCGGATGCCAGGACTCCACGCCTAATTCATCCATCAAATGCTGATGGGTTTGTTCACCCACAGTCCAAAATTGTGTTTCTCCAAAGAAATCCATAGCTAAATTATATTTTTCCAGCCAATTCTTCAAACCAGAAACTGCATTCTTACTCATCATTATTGCCACGGGATTTGATTTTAAGAATTCTGAAATATCCTGAGGGATATGATGATGATTAAATTCTACGGAGATTGTGGGAGTATGCACAACTTCAAATAGATGGGTGTGAATTTCAGGCGGATGGGTAATACCGGTATGATAAATAATGGGTTTCATTCAGCTAACAAACTCTTTGCACCGGCATGTTCGAATTCTTCGGATAACTGCTGTGCCAATTGGGTGGAATCGGCAGGCATTCCTTTCAAATATTTTCGTATTACCTTAGATCCACTTGAAGATGCTGCATATCCCGTAATTATAAAACGTCTGTTTTCAATTCTACCCCAGCATCCAATAGCGGTGGAACATCCACCTTCCAGTCGGGCTAAAAACAACCTTTCAGCTTGACAGCATTGAGTCGTTTCAGGATCAATAATTGAAGCTACCAACTTTTCTACCTCTTCCCTTCCCAGCTTTAATTCCAACCCAATAGCACCTTGTCCCACAGCCGGTACAAATTGAAGGGGATCCATATAGCGGGTTATTTGATCGGACATATTCAGCCTGTGTAATGCAGCAGCAGCCATGATTATGCCATCCCATCCTTCTGTTTTTAATTTATTCAGGCGGGTTTCAATATTACCCCTCAAATTTCGAAATTCTAAATCTGAACGAGCCTCCAGAAATTGTGCTTTTCGCCGTGCACTTCCCGTGGCAATGATGCTCTTAGCAGGGACATCACTCAATGATCTCCATTTATGGGAAATAAATACATCCCGGGCATCTTCTCTTTTAGGAGATCCTACATATTTCAATCCATTTGGCAACGTAGAGGGAAGGTCTTTTAGACTATGTACAGCCAAGTCTATCTTTTGGCTTAATAACTCACTTTCAATTTCAGCAGTAAATAATCCTTTAGCACCGATTTCAGGCAATGGTGTTTCCTGCTGATCATCTCCCAGTGATTGGATAGTTTTAATTTCTACGCGTAAATGCGAATGTACAGACTGTAGTAAATTCCTTACTTGATAGGCTTGTTTCAGCGCCAAAGCACTCCCACGGGTTCCGATTATGAGCTTATTCACTTTTTTCCACCTCAAAATCTTTCATCTCCTCCAAGCGATATAATCGCCAAATGGTATCAATAGTTTGGGGATCTAATTCCTGACCGTCTGCCAAATCCTTCAGGTGGGTAATTGGATAATGCAGTAGTTTCCGTACCAAGCCCTTAGATAATTTTGCCATTGCATCTTTTTCGTCTTCAGATAACTTATACTCAATTCGCTTCATTTCTTCCATTCTGATTTTTTCATAATACTGCGTGAGCAAGGAAATTGTAGGTTTAACTTTTAAAGATTTAAACCAGGTCATAAATTTTTTACTATGCTTCTGAATAATCAGTTCTGCAGATGGAATTTCACTTTTTCGTTTTTCAAGATTTTCTGAAATGACATTTTCAAGATGGTCAATATCGTACAAAAATACTTCCTGAATTTCATGAATTTCTGTGTCAATATTCCGGGGAGTACTAATATCAATCATGAGCAAGTTTTTATATTGACGGGAACTCAATGCTTGACTGACCTGCTGACTCGTAATCAGATATTCCTTAGAATGAGTAGCTGCAACCACAATATCAACCTGCTTCATTAGTTCAGGAATCTCTGATAGTTCAGCATATTCCGCCGAAAATTTTTCTGCTAACCGCCTGCCCCTTTCCTCACTACGATTTACTATGAAAAATTGAGTTGCTCCATTCTCCTTAAAATGTTTGGCAGTGAGTTCCGCTGATTCACCAGCTCCCACCAATAATATTTTTTGTTTCTGAAAACTTGAATAAATCCGTTTGGAAAGCTCAACAGCTGCCAGGCTGATGGATACAGCCCCCCTACATAATTCTGTTTCCGTTCGCACAGCCTTTCCACAGCTTACTGCATCCCGGAATAATTGGTTTAATAAAGGTGTTTTAATACTACTCATGAGTAAGTGTTCGTGGGCAGTTTTCACCTGACTCAGTATTTGATTTTCACCCAACATCATACTTTCCATGCCAGATGCAACCCTAAATAAATGCCTTATTGTATCAACTCCCTGATGAGTATTTGGGTCACCATCTACAAAATCAATATTCCGCTTTAAATTGATGGTATATATTTCTTTTACCCAATTTATTAAGGGACCTGTATCAGAAGATACAATATAAAATTCGGTTCGGTTACAGGTTGATAATACCGTTAATTCCTGAATAAAATCCGTTTGTCCGGATTCTTTTACGAGATTTTGGATTTCATCCTTGGATAAAAACAACTTATCCCTGAATTCAACAGGAGCATTTTTATGGTTCCATCCAATTACGATGAGTTGTTCAGACATTAATTAAATTGATGGAAAGACGTGGATATAAAGTTTGCCGCCATGATTGCTCCTGCAAATGCTAGGAATCCCCAAAATGAAAGTTTACTCATACGGATCCCTCTGTAGTTTTTAAATTTCACAATTGCCCAGCCCAATAGATAGAATGCCCAAGCTACGTCATTAATTAATATTTTTAGGTCTGGAGGAAAAAATGTACCCAAAACACGGTAGGCATAAAAATGCCCCATTATAAGGCCAAATCCCAGAGAAACCAGTCCCAAAATAGATGATAATCTCCCCATGTTTTCTAACTGATCCAGGGGAGGCATTCCCCTGTAAATAATACCCAGATTATGACTCTTGATCTGTGTTGCCAACATCCAGTACATGAGTCCATATATAGCGGAAATTGCCAAAGCTGAAATTCCCACTAACGTGAGAAATACATGAATCCCGAAAATTGGGTTGGTGAGCAATTCATGAATACGGATATCCGTTACATGAAACATGGAAGCAGATGCCTGGAAAACAAAAACTATGGATATAAAAAAGACTCCCGTTTTTCCTTCTCCTGAAGTTCTTTCTATTATAAGATGAATCATAGCAATACTGAATGCAACCATTGAAAGGGAGTCAAAGGAGTTGGTGATAGGAAAATATTGAAAATTACTCCGGGCTGTGAAATACAATAGGTGAACCAATAAAGCGCTTATTAAAATATTCGGCGCACATTTCCCTGCCTGCTCATTCCCATTATTAAAGTAAATTCCGTAACAAATTAATGTCATCCCATACAGCATGGGCAATAAGACATTAAATGGCTGGATTAATGACTGCATTTCACTTATTTATATTTGCATGAAATTTGAAGGAGTTAATTTACTGCACGCTAATGGAAATTCACCTACCCATAATTATTGAAATAGTACCAATTGTCGGCATCTAATTAATAATCAAAATGGGAGAAAGGATAAAGAATTAAGGAAAAAACGGATTTTAGAATTGATTACCAAATAAATGGGATTAGCAAAGAAGTTTTCTTCTTATACTCTGCATATTCAGGGTAGCGGGATAGTGATTTATCTTTCCGGCGCATATTAGGGAACCAGATAATTGCCATGAAAGTCGCCAAAACAGCCAAAGGTATCCAGTGCTGAGACATAAGAGCAAATGACAGATAAATGAGCAGTTCACCAAAATAATTGGTATTGCGGCATTTTGCCATGAGTCCATCAGTGATGAGATTCCCGGAGTTTAATTTAAGGTGGGCATGTTTCTGCATATCAGCAGCATAATGAAAGAATACTCCAATGGTGAATAAAGCAACGATGAATCCTAAAAACATGGGCGAGTTTTCAATGGGTGTGGACATGATTATCCAGGGAGATATCCAATACATAGTGAGTCCGCCCCAGATGTAGAGCCCGTACCAGATTGAGCATTTTGCTTCCCAGGTTTTATCAGGGAAAATAGCAGATTTTAGTACCCACATGATTCCATAGCTGCCGTGAATTGCTAGATAAATCCAGGCAGTGGTATTTTCCCATTGTCCGAAGTACCAGATTAGTAAAAGTACGGCAGGAGCCGTGGCTCCCTTATGACTGTCAATAAAATGTTTTTGTTTCATGTAATATTTAAAAGCTGTTTTTAATATTTATTTTTATTAAAAGATAAACCAATATAAACTATGGCTTAATATATATGAAAAAAGACATCTTTTTAGACAATCGTATTTTCTCAACTACAATCTTCGATAAGAAGATTGATATTGATTTTATTTTGGAACAATTCCATAATAATTCTGAACATTATACCCATACTCATTTTATAAATAACAGATGGGAAAATATTTATTTAGACCCCCAAAAGATTCCATCTGTGTTACCCCTTTTATCAAAAATTCTTTCTAAGGCAATCGATAATTATCGGACCCAAATAAAGCCACACCAGACATTGGTTATTCCCCATGAGCTGCTGGGGTATGAAAAAAATGAATTCTGGTTTAATTTAGCACTTCCAGGTGAGTCAACTGCAGTACATAATCATAATGGAAAAGCCGTAATATCTGGGGTTTACTATTTACAGGTAACAGAAAAATGTGGAAATGTAGTATTTATTAATGAGAAAAAAGAGAAAATGGAGGTCCCTGCCAAATGCGGTCAACTACTCTTTTTCCCACCAGATCTGGATCACTATGTTCAGGAAAATAAAGGGACAGATAAAAGAATTTCACTGTCCTTTAATTGTTATTTGTTTCCCCTCATAGCACCTACAAATTAAGAACAAAAGCTGTTTGTGTTATCGACCACACCATTTATAATTAATTGGCTTGCCAGTCATAATGAGCATAGCGAATGTAGACTGGTACCCCGGACACGATCAATCTACTCTGCCTTCTGGCAGATACGATTGACAAGTTCGAACTTAGAATTATTCCTTCAAATTAATTTAGCTTGCACATCGTAATGCAATGGAGATGTGTACCCCGGACACGATTCGAACGTGTGACATTCTGCTTAGAAGGCAGATGCTCTATCCAGCTGAGCTACCGGGGCATTTTTTCTATCCCGGAAGCGAGGCTGAAAGCTGCCTGTCCGCCGTTATAGAATGAAGGCGGAAGCTTCCGGGGCAAATTTGTATTTAATTTTAAAAATTAAATCAGGATTAATTTATCATTAACCATTAATAACTGATAATTATCAATCCTTTTCCAGACTTTCAAATATACTGTACTTAGTCAACATAATTTCCTTCCCGAATTGGGTAATGAAGCAGGCGGCAGTCAATTTTTCCATTTTTCAGCACATAATTACGCTGGGATTTAAGTCCAATTAACTTTGTAAGCTCTTTGTTACCGGAAAAAATAAAGGCGTCATTATTCGCACAGTTTTGCTTGAGGACACTTCCAATTAATTGATAGAGAGGCTCCAAATCTTTTTCTTCTCCGATTCTTTCACCATAGGGGGGATTCATTAATATTGTACCATCAGTCTCCTCAGGATTAAAATCTTCAAATTCTTTTTTTGTAAATTTAATGTGGGTATGGATCAAAATTTGCCGGGCATTCCGTTTTGCCATATCTACATTAGCACCCATATTATCTGACCCAAAAATATGGAGTTTATCATTTTTGATTTTTTCACGAGATTCCCGCACAACTAAATTCCAAAGCCGGGGATCAAAATTTTTCCATCCCTTAAAGGCATACCCCTTTCGATAATTACCCCCGGGAATATTCCTTCCGATCATTGCCGCTTCAATGGGAAGAGTTCCAGATCCACACATGGGGTCATAAAATGGTTGGCTTGGTTTCCAACCAGAAAGCAAAACCAGACCTGCGCCCAACGCTTCATTTATGGCAGCTTTATGGATTTTCTGCCTATACCCTCGTTTGGAAAGTGCGGTACCAGAACTATTGAGAAAAACACTCACTTTATCTTCATGTATAAAAACAAAAAGTGAATAGCGTGGATTATCTTTATCTACATCCGGACGTCTTTTTGTTTTTTGGCGGATACGATCTACAATGGCATCCTTTACCTTTAATGTTACAAAATTTGAATCGGTGAAATGCTTTGAAAATACACGGGATCGAATAGAAAATGTATCGTCATGACTAATCCACTCATACCATGGGTAATCAGCAATTTGATAATAAAGATCTTTTTCATTATCAGCAGAAAATTCCAAGAGTTTAACCAATGCAAACATTCCCGTTCGAGAATATAAATTCACCGCATATAGAGTCTGTAAATCTCCTGTGAAAGAAACACCCCCACTACCAGGATTTACATTCTGACAGTGGTGCGATATATCCTGTTCTGTAACTTCTTCTAACCCACGAGGACAAGTGAGAAAGCACTCCAGGGATGAGGATGTAAATGGGTTAATCATTATTAAGGAGGATGGAAAAATTAATTAATGTATATCTGGTTAAATTTTGGGCGGATTTATACCGAATACATCTGCGATATTTTTTAAAAACTGAATTTCTGTTTCTTCTATTTTATGATCAGCTTCTGCAATTTCAGCTAAATTTTCCAATAATAATACTGATGCTAATTTATTGAACCATGGTTCCTTTTTCAGAGAAGCACATGAACTAAATAATGCATCCATTTTATCACTATCTTCTGAAATTGACTTATATCTGTTTATTACTTTTACAATTTTTTGGGCAACTCCCTCTGAATTATACGATTGTTTTGTATTGGCAAGCATAAAATTTATTTTATCTGAAATAACCTGTAATTCAGAGTCAGCAAGATACCAATCCGTCATATGGGCAAATGCCACCAAAATAAATCCATAATGATCAATCCAGTCATTATCATTCTGATCAGTCATTTCCAAGGAATTGAATTTATTGGTTAACTTTAGAGCATAATGGAATCAATAACTTTATTCCATTCTTCCAAAGATTTCTTTGTATCTGCATCTTCATTCAACTCACCTGAAATATCAATAGATTCAATGAGATCATCTTGCTGTATTTTATTTACAACATTTAAGCTATCGCTATCGGATACTTCACCAAATACCGTATGTTTTTTATCCAGCCAGGGCGTTTCTACATGAGTGATGAAGAACTGACTTCCATTGGTATTGGGGCCAGAATTTGCCATAGATAATACACCAGGCTTATCATGTTTAAGATCACCATGAAATTCATCTTTAAATTTATATCCAGGGTCACCTGTACCGGTACCAATGGGACAGCCACCTTGAATCATAAAATCATCAATAACTCTATGAAAAGTTAATTTATTATAAAATCCACGCTTTGATAAATTTACAAAGTTAGATACAGTCATTTTTGCTTTATCCGCAAAAAGTTCTAATTTTATGTTGCCCTTATTTGTCTTTATTGTTGCTTGCATTTCTTCCTCTCTTTTATTTTAATTAATTACTCACAAATTGCTTTTGTTTTAGGATTTTTCTTAACAATACTTTTAACATGGGAAGTATTCACCCATCCCTGAGTACCATCAATGGGGCTTTCTACCAAATAATATTCTCCCATTCTGGTTAAAAGTTGGGCATAGGAGGATGCTCGGAGAGCTCCCACTGGACTCCCATTTTCTTCATCATTTGGATTTTCCCAAATATCCACAGTATAATTCATAAATACCCATTTTTTTGGTTTACCAATCTGTTGGGCAATCTCCCCTGCTGACCAAAGAGCTACAAACTCTACACAATCGGGGTTTGCATTTTCTGCTACTACCTGATTCGTTTTCTCAGCTCCGGTTTTCTGGGTTTTCATCTCTTTATTACACCCAATAAAAGAAATTGCAATAATACCTAAAGTTACTGATAGTAAATTATTTTTACGTAAAATCATTTAATCTCCATTTTTCTCATTAGGGAAATTTAAAAACTTTTATTAGATGGGAAACAGGGATTGTTATTGTTTCTTATACTTTATTTTATTGATTAATGTATGGAATTATTGAGGAAATATATCCGTAGTGATAAATTGAATATTACAAAAAATATTACCAGCTATAATCCAATAGATTTCATAAGCAGAAACACTAGAATACCTGGTAATAAAAGTAAAATGAGAGGTTTCTCCTTAATTAATTGGATTGCGGTAATATCATTAATTGCTATTACCTCGCTGTAACTGGCTTCAGATTGATCTGACATAGATTCATTTGGAAAATTATTATTAAACATTGGTTGTCGTGGTTTATTCCACCACCAATTATTTAATAATTCTATTTTTATGCTATCCTCAGTTATAAAAATAATATTTTTCACCTCAATTTTGTAGCTTTGTAAATAAAATATAACCTTATGAGAATTGTTCTTAACAGACCTTAAAGTCTTAACTTTTTCATTTAAATTTTTTAATTGAAAATCAATTAATATATCGTTCGATGGAACTCTTATTGAGTCAGAGGCAATTGAAAAACTAAATTGTAATAGGAAAATAAAGAATATTTTATATTTGGGGAACTTACTGATTAAAATCTTCATTTCAGCAACACCATTTTTTGAGATGAATAATTCTCATTATTAATGCTAAACTGGTACAAATACACCCCCGAACTAAATGGTTCCATATTCACTGCAATTTCATGCCTACCACCTTCTAAAAGAGTAAATTCTTTCTGTAAAATTTGTCGCCCCCTTAAATCAAATACTACGTAACTCACTGCTGATGGATTTGCCAAATAAATGGACAGAGTAGTAACCGGGTTAAAGGGATTGGGATAGTTTGAATAAATTTCATGTTTTTGGGGTATTTCAGGGATATCCGTAGAAAGGTTTTCAAAATCATCTTCCCCTGACAAAACAGCACGAATATTCCAATCTCCAAATTGAAAAATATTACATTGTGTATTTTCATCAGGTCTATAGTAAGAATTATTACTTACGGGGTACCCCGAAAATGCTTCATAATCAAAATTATTAATAAATTCTGTCCCATTATAATTAAACTCAATATAATAATTTTCTTCTGGATATAAAATTATTTCTTCGTCTAATAGTGATATAAATATCCAACCTCCATTTCTTTCATATTCTGAAGACCAATTAATAACTCCGTTGTAATAAGCAAGTAAATTTAGTGGAGTATTACTTTTCCACCCCTTCCATATTTTCATACTATAATCACTAATAAATGATGATTCAGTTGTTGGATTTATTACCGTTAAAACTCCAGAGAATAGAGCTGTATCGGTTGGACTATATTTTATTCCAACCCACTGAAAATTGGTGTTATTGTCTGACCAAGCGTAAATTCCATTTCCGCCTTCATCATACCCTATCACTTCACCATTTTTATTGGGGTTGGTTATTGAAAGTATAATTGTGCTATCTATGTTTTCAGTAATATTAAATAAACCAATGTTACTTTCGCCACCGAATTCAATCACTCCATCAACATTTCTATCATAGTTATACAAATTTGTATTTGGATTAGTAGAGCTTGTTAATCTACTTACTCCCATGCTCCCTGGAAATGGATCTTTGTTATCCGCATTATTTGAAGAACTATTTTGTACACCTTTATAAAGATCTCCCTCCCCGTCTGCTTGTAATAAATTTACACCATAAAATTCGGGATCTACATTCACCGAATTCATGGCTGGGTACATACCTGTAATGGTTTCATCTATATGCCAAACCAGTAAACCAGACTTTTCCAAATGCTGGTCAGAACCAATTGCTTGACGATTTTCCAAAATCAGGTACTCCTGAGGCATATTAGAATCCATTGGAAAAACCATTGCAAGAAGACTTTCTTCACCACTCTCTGCAGGTAACAATATTTCTTCAATATTTACAAGATTATCCATAATAATTGGATTAATAAATTCTAAATGATACCGACTCCAGGCACTCATATACGCCGGACTGGTGGGTCTCTGCCAATTGCCAGAACCCATGAGCCCCCACTCTCCAATACCTGCAGCAGAGTTTACTGAGGTATCATACAAATCAGGCAAACCAAGTACATGCCCCATTTCATGACAAATGGTTCCAATGGGGTGAATATCGTATTTTCCCACACCAAAATAATTCATGTGAAATTGTTCGGGAATGACAATATACTTTTTAATTGCCACAGCATCTAATGAGAAGTAGCCATCCTCATTGATTGGAGCATTGGTGTCGATGGAACCGATGCCATTACTTCCTGCATGAATAAGAGACATGTGAGGCCAGAACTGGTCATCATCTCCATCACCCCACCCTTCAACAATTAAAATTACTAAATCTACAGATCCATCATCATCACCATCAAATTTACTGAAATCAAAATTTGATTCTATACCCATTGCAATTTCAACTACTAATGATGCTGCGCTCCTTCCAATACCATTGGGTCCTCCACCAGTACCTTGTTCTCCGTCCACATAATAGCTATAATTTTGACTTACTGTAGTCCAATCCACAATGCTCTCATCATTACCAAATACCTCTAAGTTTCCGTTTGATATTTCACTATAATAATCCCGTACACTCATATCATAATTGAGTGGCAAGGTACTGCCATCCGATTCCAAATCGGTTTCAAATAAAAGCTGTCGAAATTGTTCTTTTGAGTATTCTCTATCCGGCATACCAGATGGTAGATTTTCAAAATCTACCAGAAATACCAAGGGTTTTATTAATTTGGTTTCAGTTGATCTATTTAAATTGGAATTATGAAAATGAGTTGCTTGTGGATCGCTATGATTAATCTTCCTTACATAGGGATTAGATTCTTTTAATTTCCTCGGGATATGTAAATTGTCAGGTGTAGGATATTTAACAGGAATATGGCTTGGGGAAAACTTTCCTTCATTATTTAGTTCACAATAATACCAGCCCAGGCGGGTTTCATCTTCAATCCAATCTATCACATAACCATCTTCGGTTTCCATCCAGTTATAGTATTCATGGCCAAACATCCGCACAGATATTATACTGCCATCTGGCTGTTCCACCTCAAAAGGAAAAGGGGGAGCACTGACCGAATAAAGGGATGTTAATAGAAAATAAAAGGGGAGGAGTAAATTAAACAGGGTGTTCATCAACCAGTTCCCTGCCCATAAGTTCCAGGATGGCTTTTCGAGGAGACACATCCTCAAATAATACCTGATAAATTTGTTCACAAAGGGGCATGTCGATATTATTTTTTTGGGTTACATCATGAATTGACCGAGTTGTCTCAACACCTTCAGCCACCATTTCCATACTGTTTAAAATATCACTTAATTTTTCACCTTTTCCGATTCGCTCTCCAACCTGACGGTTGCGGCTATGTGGACTGAATGCTGTTACTACCAAATCACCCATTCCACTGAGACCGGAAAATGTAGCTCGTTCTGCTCCCATTTTGGTTCCAAAGCGAATGATTTCCTCCAGCCCCCGCGTAACCAGAGCGGCCATGGTGTTGTCACCATAATCTAATCCATGACAGATACCAGCAGCCAGGGCAATAATATTTTTAGCAGCCCCTCCAATTTCAACCCCAATTACATCACTGCCGGAATATACCCTGAAATAATCATTGGAGAAAATTTTCTGCACTTTTCTGGCATTTTCAATATTATCACAGGCGGCAACTACGGTTGTGGGATATTTTTTGCTCACTTCCTCAGCATGACTGGGACCTGACAAAATAACAATTTCATCTGATTTCAAATGTAATGTTTCTGCGATAACCTCACTCATTCGCATTCCGGTTTTATTCTCTATCCCCTTGGATACGGATACAATGGGTTTTTCCCAACTATCAGGGAATTTTTCAAGTACCAATCGCACCACCTGGCTGGGGACTGCAGATATCAACAATTCACCATATTCACAAATTTCCTCTAATGAGGAAGTGAATTGCAACCTGTTATTGAGTTTTACACCGGGAAGAAAGGGATGGACATGAGATTGATTGATTGTATCTACGAAATTCTGTTCAAGATGCCATAAGTGTACATCGTGTCCATTTTCATTGAGTACCTGACCCAGGGCTGTCCCCCAGGATCCGGCTCCCAGAACTGCTATTTTCATGTCTTAAATTACCGTGCCTAGTTGATAATAGGGCTCACCCTGAGAAGCAAGGTGGGTTTGAAGCTCTGATAATCCTTCAGGCCTCACAATTACAATCAGTCCAATTCCCAAATTCATAGAGTGGCGCATATCGTCTTCAGGTACATTTCCCAGTTCTTGAATGAGATTAAAAATGGGAGGCCGTTCCCAGCAATTCCAGTCAATTTCCAAATCTTGATTTTCACCAAGAATTCTTTTGGTATTATCCACTATGCCACCACCGGTAATATGAGATATCCCTACCAGCCAGTTTTCATGGAGAATTCCATCCATGGCAGGAAGGTACGATTTATGGATAGCCAACAAGGCATCTCCTATAGTTGTCCCCAAAGATTCTACAAAATCACCACAGTCATAATGATCTAAAAGGACTTTTCGGGCAAGGGAATATCCATTGGTATGCAGCCCAGTTGATGGCAGTCCCACCAGAATATCCCCTATATTGACACCGCGATTGGGCATCATTTCATTTTTTTCTGCAACACCGATAATGGTACCGGAAATATCATAATCTCCCGGTTTGTAAAAATCCGGCATTTCAGCAGTTTCTCCACCAATGAGAGCGCAGTCATTTTCCTTACAGGCTTTGGCTAAACCAGAAACCACTTCTTCAAAAACATCCACATCTAATTTACCAGCGGCAAAATAATCTAGAAAGAAAAGTGGTCGAGCGCCTACAGCCAGAATATCATTGGTGCAGTGATTTACCAGGCATTGACCAATAGTATCGTGACGGTTGGTGAGAAATGCCAGTTTCAGTTTTGTCCCTACACCATCAGCACTGGAGACTAAAACAGGCTCTTTGTATTTATCTTGTGGAAATTGAAAACACCCTCCAAATCCACCCAGATCGGTTAGAACATTTTCGCTGAATGTGGATCGAACATGCTTTTTTATACGGGATACCGCTTCAGTTCCCGCATCAATATCCACTCCTGCTTCTTTATATGTGGTCATTTATTTTCCTGAATTAAAATAAGCTTTGTTTATGCCAGAGCTGGTTCAGGCTCCTCAACTTTTTTTGGGCTGCCAGAATAATTTTTTTCAACCGCATCTGAAAAATGATCCAGAACTACCTTGCGCACTACTTTAAGTGTTGGCGTTAACTCGCCATCTTCTATGGTAAATAGCCTTGGCAGTATTGCAAACTCTTTCACTCTTTCATAATTGGAAAAACCTTTCATTACATCGTCCACTTCTTTCTTTATAAGAGCCTTTACATCAGGATGATCAGACATTACATCACTTCCGGAAACCGATTTACCCTGAGAAGAAAGTTCATTTTCAACAGCTTCCTGAGCTGGTACAATTAATGCACTGATAAAATTTCTTTTATCTCCAATAATGACCACCTGTTCAATAAAGGGTGAATTAGTAAGGGCGTTTTCCATTGGTGCCGGTGCAACATTTTTCCCAGCAGATGTAACCAGTATATTCTTTTTCCTATCGGTAATAAATAAAAAACCCTCATCGTCAATATGTCCAATGTCCCCTGAACGAAACCAGCCACCAGTATCAACGGCTTCCCTGGTCGCCTCCTCATTATTGTAATAGCCCGTCATAATATTTGGACCTTTTGCCAAAATTTCTCCATCCTCAGCAATTTCAATATCTACATTAAAGAGTGGTTTACCAACTGACCCATAGCGTACTGACCCTGGATAATTACAGGTAAGTACAGGGCTGGTCTCTGAAAGACCGTACCCTTCTAAAATCATAATATCTGCTGCTGCAAAAAACTCTCCAATTTCCTGTGAAAGGGGAGCACCGCCAGACACAAAAAACCGTAATCTACCCCCTACTCTGTCTTTTACCTTGCTATACACCAGTTTATCAGCAATCTTATGTTTTATGCCCAAAACAAATGGCAATGCCTGATTTTTAAGCCTGTATTGAGTGACCTCTTTTCCAATACCAATTGCCCACCAGAAAATCTTCTGTCTAGCTTCTGGTGCAGATTTCAACCCTGCTCGAACTTTAGCATACATTTTTTCATAAAGTCGAGGGACACTAAGCACAACTGTAGGCTTCACTTCCCTAAGATTATCAGGGACCGTTTCTATGCTTTCAGCATAATAAACCTGAGCCCCAACACTGAATGCTGTGAAATGACCACCCATTCTTTCAAAGGAGTGGCTTAACGGTAGAAACGACAGAAATACTTCTGTTTCATCAAATGATATATCCTGTTTAGTGCCTTCCACATTACTCATCATATTTCCATGAGTAAGTTTGACGCCTTTTGGATTTCCTGTAGTTCCGGATGTGTAAATTAGTGTGAGTAGATCATTTGGTTCGGGCTTTAAGATTAAATCATCAAATACACCTTCAGTATCCTGCTCATGCTTAGTTCCTTTATCCAGAAAGTCCATAAAATTGAAAATTCTGTCATCAGAATCAGTATTGGAATCATCCATTACAACCGCATATTGTAATTCTGGGCAATTCCCCCAAGATTCCATAACTTTCTGCATTTGCTCCTGATTTTCAGCAAACACCACTTTAGACTGTGAATCATTTAAAATATATTCAACCTGACTGGATATTAGCGTTGGATATACACTCACCGTAGCAGCTCCTGAGCAAATTATACCATAATCAGACATAGCCCAGCGAGGGCTGTTATTTGACAGCAAGGCAACATTGCTGCCTTTACTCACACCTAAAGATTGGAGTGCAAAAGCCAGATCTTTCACCGTAGATCGGATATCACTTCCAGATAGACCTATCCAATCATTATCTTTTTTGTAAAAATAGAGCTTTTTATTGAGGTTTTCATTGGTAACATGACCAAACATTTGAGATACTGTTGTATATGTCATCTATAATTCCTTTCTTATGTGGTGATAATCGGAGGGATATTATAAAACTATTTCAAAAGTCAATCCAACGTCAAATTAAGATTGATAAAGATAATCAATTCTCTCAAAAATGTCTCCTAATAATTGATTCAAGGCAAAATAATTTCAATAATTCCCCTCTTTGTTCTTTTTCTCTTGATAGAAAAATGAACCAAAAAGATCAAGGCTTCACACAATTTGTTAAAACAATTCCCCGTTTTCCTAAAAGAAAAAAACTTGTCCCGAAAAACAAGGGACTTTAAACAGCTTTTCTTTTTTTAACGGAAAACAGATAATTATTTCTTCGCACAAATTGTTATATGCCAAAAAATAACGCCTTTAAAGAAATTGTGTAAAGATTTTATGGAGGTGAAGGATAAAGGGAAAATAGATGCCTGAATCCGGCTTCTCTTTATAGTATATGTCCAATATTATTATTTTCCTGATGAGTTTTATTTTTCCCCTGAACCGGAGTAATGTTAGACTTTTCTTTGGCAGTTTGCCCCCCGTAGGCACGATGGGGGACGGAAGTTCTTTTGTTACTTTTCTTCGAAGAAAAGTAAAGAGTTAATTACTATTTTAATTACAGGATATTTAGGAATTGCAACTCAATTTAGTGTAATTCGTTTTAAATGGCTTTTATCATGGTTTCTATTTTTAGAAAATTAAATAAATATCCCAACCTATCAATGGTAACTAAATAATAATACCATTTAAAAACGCTTTGAAGAGTACCAAAGATATTTTCCAGTTTTACAGTTTAGTTTTGTCATGCAAATAAAATTTTCAATAAATTTATCGCAGTGCAAATTGCCGGGGTGGTGAAATTGGTAGACGCGCTGGATTCAAAATCCAGTATCCTTCGGGATGTGTCGGTTCGAGCCCGACCCTCGG
>JACNLQ010000059.1 GCA_014381415.1 Fidelibacterota bacterium | reverse complement strand
ATAAGCTTTGTTAAATTTTTCAACAAAGGTTTGTGAAAACACATTTGAATTTCCGAAACCAAGTTCAGCCATCAGGATTTGATTTATGAACCAAATCAAATTCCTCAACTTTTTTACTACAATTTGAAATGAAAATAGCGGTTGTTAATAGTATTAATACTTTAATTAATTTAGCCATGATTATTAATTAAGAAGTCCAGAAACTATTGTATTGCTTTAGGATTGGTTTTTTATTATTAATTATCCAGAATAATATTTACTATAGCAATTACATCCAGAATATTTAGAGTACCGTCTCCATTCAGGTCCGCTATGGCCAGCTCTTCTGAGGAAGGGTTCCCTTCTAAAATAAGGTTTGCAAGGGCAATAATGTCGAGTATATTGACCACATCGTCAAAATTGAGATCGCCGGGCATTATCTGGTTGCCTTCCTCAACCTGTAAGGTAAAGGTAAGCTCAGTTTGGAAATGAACATAATCATCTTCATTTGAATTAAGCTCGAGAGTTAAATTGTATACACCGGGTACAATTGAGGATGAAATTTCTATCAAAAATGGATTGCTGTCATTTAATATAGGTATTCCAGGCCAAGCATCTTCAAGGCTTATATTGGGATTGGTAATATTAATTTGATTGCTTTCAGAACTAAGAACTGTAGAAACATTGGTTGCAATTCCCCAGTCTTCATTATTGAGTAGAATAACCATAACCTCTAAATCATCACCAGGCATTATTGCATCTCCGGGATTATTGGGATTATAAAAATCAGTACCAACCAATTCAAATTTAGGGAACAAAGATGTATTTACTGCTTTTAGTGCTTCTACTCTACCTCGACCAAGTTTTTCCTGCAAATAAGATTCAGGATTTACATCATAAATAATCGGATCAGCGGTGGCGAGTATCATGGTTTCCAGCATTTCATTATTCCAACCCATTTTGTAAGACCGTAGGAGTCCTATTGTCCCTGCAGCAATCGGGCTTGCCATAGATGAACCCGACCACGAAGTATATCCATTATTAATTCGGGTACTGCGAATATTTTCTCCGGGGGATGCTAAATCTACTGATTCATGGTAAGTCGCCCAATGGTTCCAGTTATCACCACTACCCATTGCACAAACTGAAATTACATGATTATAACTAGAGGGATAATGTGCAAATTCATCTGTGCCCAAACCAAAATCATCACCATTTCCTGCAGCGGCAACTATTATTGCATTATAGTCATCATACGCTACATCAATAATTGCTTGTTCATATTGGTTATATCCAATTCCACCCCAACTATTATTAATGATTGTAAAATTATCATTATGAAAACCTGCCCTTGCTGCATATAGAATACCTTCATAACCATGGGTTATGTAAGGGTAACTCTGTTCACCTGTTGAGACTTTAACACTCATGATACTACAATTAAATCCTACAGATGCAATTCCAATGGAATTATTGGCTGGTGCAGATAAAAGTCCAGCAACATGAGTACCATGTGCCCATGTTCCTGTATTGGAAACCCCCGATGGCGGTGAGGGGTTATTATCCTGTAATCCTGAATATCCTGCAATATCCCAACCAATGAGGTCGTCAACATATCCATTATCATCGTCATCCACTCCATTTAAGTCACCTGGATCATAAATCCAATTACCGTTTTGATATAAAATTGTTACTCCATTACCGTTTGCATCTTCGCCGGGATTATTCCAGATATTATCAACCAAGTCAACATGATCCCAGTCAACTCCTGTATCCACTGATGCCAATAAAACATTTTTGTTTCCTGGTAACTCACCATCACTTATATCCCATAAATTCCATGCATCATCAGCATGAATTTGTGGAAGAAACCATTGTTGATTATAATAGGGATCGTTAGGTGTGAATACAGGTCTATGGATGGGTTCTTTCTCCGTAGAGTGTATAAAGGATAAAGTTGAAATTTCATTCCTAAGTTGATCCCGAATATCTGATTTAGAATCTGGCAAAAACACTTTATAAATTCGATTTAAATAAATATCACTGCTATGTTCTTTGGGTGTAGTTACCCGTAGCCAGGGTTCAATTTTTATTACATTATTTAAATTTAGGATATTATCTAAATCCGCATTACTGGTTCTGATATCACCATCATTTCTGGTGATTTGAAGGGGGGATTGATTCGGATTTAAACAGAACAGGAAAGTATCTGTTTTATAATCTGCATCTAAATTAGATATAAAAATCGAAAATACTAATAATAAACTATAATGTTTCACCGAGAAGAATGCCTAATTATCAAGTATAATATTTACTATAGCAATTATATCCAAAATATTGAGGATGCCATCTCCATTTAAGTCTGCTGCAGCCATATCTTCAGCAGTTGGGTTTCCTTCAAAAATGAGATTCGCAAGGGCTATTATATCAAGTATATTGACCAAATCGTCAGAATTTAGATCGCCTGGCATTCCGGTTACTTCAACATAGGTTCCATCTATTACCAGTGTACCTGTATAATCAGGATCCAGCCAGTCAATCATTCGGCGATTTGAGGGCATATCCCAGTCCCAACCGCGGGAAAATTTACCGTAAAGGGCATAAGTAGTGCCACAGGCACCAGCGGGTCCCCCTGAAAGTTGTCCAACAATTCGGAACTGGTCATCAAATAATGCTGAACCAGATGAACCACCCTCAGTACCACCTTCATCCCAATTTACTTTCCAATGAGTAGTAGCTCCACCAGTATTATTCCAATAATCTCCATAAGCCATGTCATCATCAAGATTTATTTTTTTTGGGTCACCACCAGGATGGTGAACATTGCATGAAATCATAGGATAATCACCTGTGGCATCCCAACCAGCATAGAAAACCTCCCAAGATTCTTCAATATCATCATCTATAAGTAAAAGTGCCCAATCACTGTCCATTCCATCCGAATCAGCAACTAAATCTGAGCTATAAGCATAGGACCCATTACTTGCCCAGGATCCCGAACAGCTTGTGGTTTCATAATTAAAATAAAATCTAAATGTGGGAGGATAATCTCCATCAACACAATGCCAGGCGGTGAGAAAATAGGGGGAAAGGTCTTGGCGGACATTATTCACCATTGCGCCGGAACAAATAAAGCCACCCATATCCAACCATGCACCTGCATCAATAGGTTCCTGATAGCCTTCATCTTCATAACAGACCGCATTTTCTCCACAGTTTCTTTCTTGATCTTCATCATTGAAGCGCATGATATCTCGATAATCATGAATAATTTCTGTAATGACTAATGACAGGATTCCATCAGTTCCTGCGGGTTGGTAATATTCGATAATGGCGGTATCCCCTTTTAAATGAGGGGTGGCAAAACGACCCGTATTACTATTGTTAACAGATGTATAAGCGCCTTGAATCATTTCATAACCGGGACTGAGTACATATAATTCTCCACCTTCAGGAATAAAAAAGTTGTCATACTCAAAACTCAAAGCATAAGCATTCTCTGATTTAACACTTATCTGCCAGAAAAGACCTCCATCTTCCGTTTCTTCCCAAACACCAGAATCTTCCGTTGAAAAATCTACATAGTGTTTAAATCCATAGCGATATGGAGTGCCTGTAGCTCTGTTTGAATCTTCTGCCAACAACGCTTCTGCATCAACGGTAGGAAGATCAATAATATGGTAATTATAATCCAACCCCTGAAGCCGGCTATATGGAGAGCCCTGCTGTACCTGTTGTGCTATGCCAAACTGTGTTAAAATTAATAGTCCAATTATCCGCAACATCTTTTTAATCCTCTTTCTTGTTAATTATTTCAATTCAATTTTTAAATATACAGAATGTAAAAATAGGCATTTTAACAAGATAATTCCTAAAAATAGTTCTTTTCAGTTTGTAACAGAAAATTATGAGGTAAGTGTATAGAGTAAAATGCCCCCAGCTACGGATACATTTAGGCTTTCCATTCCATCAATCCCTGGAATTGAAATAGTTGATGTAATAAATGTTTGTGCCAATTCACCGATGCCATGGGCTTCATTTCCCAAAATTAATATCCACCTTTTATCAACCTCTAAATTGAGTGATTGAATGGGACTGCCATTCATATCTGCCCCCAATATTTCCATACCGGCTTTGGTGTAGTCGCCCAATATTTTTTCTTCTGGTATTGCATCAAAATGTGAAAAATAAAAATGCGCTCCCATGGCAGAGCGTACCACCTTTGAGTTGAAAGGATCTACACATTCAGGAGTGCGAAATATTGATTTAATTCCAAACCAGGCTGCGGTTCGTAAAATAGTACCCATATTCCCAGGGTCAGAAATTCCATCAAGATAAATTGCCTTTGAAGGGGGATTATCATATTTTTCATATATTGGTATAGGTGTAAGTGCAATTATACCCTGATCATTGAGGCTGTCACTCATTTGCCTGATTATTTTGTCAGGAGCTACACTGAAAGGTATCTTTTTTTCTTCAAATTTTTGAAGATTATTTCTTCCAAAATCAGAATCCATATTTTTTTGTGTCATCCACACTTCAATTAGTGGTGCATCAGCAGATAATGCCTGACTTATGAGGCGATTACCCTCTAATAGAAAGTGATTTTCCTGCCGGCGAAATTTCTTTTGATGAAGAGATTTGAGTTGTTTTATGCGAACGGATGACAGCAATTTAAATGTTTATTTCCAGTGAAATAGGTGCATGATCCGAACCCATTACTTCAGGGTGAATGGAAGCGTTCTGTAATTTAGGCTTGAGATTTTGGGAAGTACAGATATAATCAATTCTCCAACCGATATTTCGCTCTCTTGCATTTGCGCGGTAGCTCCACCAACTGTAATTACCACCTTCAGAATGAAACTCCCTGAAAGTATCAATAAATCCTCTGCCCAAAATATTATCAAACCCCTCTCTTTCATCATCTGTAAACCCTGCATTTCCTGGGTTCGATTTAGTAGTCCTATTGCTTTTCGGATTTGCCAAATCAATTTCAGTATGAGCAACATTCAAATCTCCACAGAAAATTACCGGTTTGGCTTTATTAAGTGAACATACAAAATCCAGAAAATCAGGATCCCATTCAGTGTAACGATAGGGTAATCTGGTCAACTCTCGCTTTGAGTTGGGGGTGTAAACGTTTAATAAATAATAATCAGGATATTCCAATGTAATAACGCGCCCCTCAGAATCATGTTTAGAAATATCTAAACCTCTTGCAAAATCAATGGGTTCAATTTTTGAAAATATGGCTGTCCCTGAATACCCTTTTTTCTCGGCCCAATTCCAATATTTAAATGGATATTTCGGAAGGTCTAATTCTACTTGTTCAGGTTGTGCCTTGGTTTCCTGTAGGCAAAGAATATCGGGGTCATATTTTTCAACAAAATCCAAAAAGCCCTTTTTGATAGCAGCACGGATTCCATTAACATTCCATGATATAATTTTAGTCACTGACTTTTTCCAAACTGGGAACCAATTTTTTTATATAATCAGGATGCTCAATAGTTTTAATGGAAGCATTTTTTAAAGCAGTGTCAAACATAATACCAAAATCAATATTGGTTTCTGTCTGGCGAACCACTTCCAAATTTGCTTTAGTTTCCGGGTGAATGGGTACAAAAAATGAGCAACAGTCATCATAGGGTTCGATGGAGATTTCATAAGTGCCAATTTTTTCCGCAATGCGAACGATATCTTCTTTATTTAATCCCGCAAGGGGTCTTAAAATCGGACGGTCAGCAGCATCAGCAGTTGCGCGAATATTGGATAATGTTTGGGATGCAACTTGTCCCACAGATTCACCACTAATTAGTGCGGGAATATCTAATTCTTCGGCAATCATGGATGCCAGCTTAATCATAGCCCGTCTAAATAGTATGACCCACAGTTTATTGGGGGCTTCCGCCATTATTTTCTGTTGAATCTCTAAAAGGGGTACCATATAAACTCTGCACTGTATTTGGTATCCCGCTAAAACTGTTAATATTTCCTCTACATTTTGAATGGATTGACGACTTGTCGCTGGAGCACTGTGAAAATGAACATAGGTTAATTCCACGCCTCTTTTCAACATCTCAAACGAGGAAACTGGTGAATCAATCCCTGAAGAAATCATGCTAACGGCTTGTTCACTTGTTTTAATGGGCAAGCCTCCAAATCCATGGATTCTTTCATGCCCAATATAAGCCATACCCTTTACCAGTTCAATGACCACATCCACATCTGCTTTCTTTAATTTTACAGGTTTCAAATAAATGGACTGTAAATGCTTTCCAACTATTATGTTTATATCCTGAGATGAAAGATGAAAATCTTTATATTGGCGCCGTGCAGATACACGAAATGATAAAAATTCTAAATCCTTCAATTGTGCTGCTGCCACAGCTTGGATTATGTCAATATCACCTTTAACCTGTGTCATGAGAATGGAATGTTTTATTCCCATCACTTTTCTTAATCGTTGGGCATAATCATTCCATTTTGTTTCATCAACTCCAAAACAGAATATACGTGCAGCATTTAATTGAACTTTTGTAAATGGGAGGCCATTTAATTGCCGTTTAATATTTTTCATTAAACGACGTTCAAACCAGCTACGGTTTTTACCTTTTAACGCTATTTCATGGTAATGTATAAGAATACAGAAGGCTTCTGTCATTCTCAGGAGTTACTGCTAATGAATTTACTTAATTCAGAAATGGGTACTTCATTTTGATTTCCAGTGGACATATCTTTTACAATTATTTTACTTTCAGCCAATTCTTTTTCACCCAAAATAATGGTTGTGTTTGCCCCACATCTTCCTGCTTCCCGCATTTGAGCTTTGAGGCTTCGGCGCAGGGTTTCCATTACCACTATTTTGCCACAATTTAACCGAAGATCGTTGGCTATTTTAGAGGCTGTTACCGTTGCTTCATCTCCTAAATGAATAAAATAAATATCTGGTGGAATACTCAAATTATTTTGTTTATTAATAGCCAGAATTAGTCGCTCTACTCCAGCTGCAAACCCAACTGCAGGCGTGGATTTTCCTCCCAATTGCTCAATTAATCCATTATATCGTCCTCCTCCACATAAGGCATCTTGAGCCCCTAAAACAGATGAGGTTATCTCGAAAGTCGTATGGCTGTAGTAATCCAAACCCCGCACCAGCTTTTTATCATGAAAATAAGGGATTTCCATTTCTTTTAAAATCCGAGTAAGCATTTCAAAATGGTTGCGGTCATCATCTGAAATTGAGTCATAAATAAAGGGTGCATACTGATCTAATAATTCCTGGCAATGAGGATTTTTACAATCAAATAAACGCAGAGCGTTTTTTTCTATTCGTGTCTGGCAGGTAGTACAGAGTTCCATTTCTATTTTTTTAATTGAGGAGCGGAGTGTCTCTAAATATAAAGGTCGGATTTCTGCATTTCCGATGCTATTTAAACGAACGGACATATCCTGAATATTGAATTTTTTATAAATATTGTATGCCAGGGCAATTATTTCTGCATCCTGTTCAGGGTTGGGCGAGCCAATTGCTTCAGCACCAAATTGATGAAACTGCCGTTGTCTCCCTTTTTGGGGTCGCTCCCTCCTGAATAGAGCATCAATATAATAGAGGCGATGAATAGGATTTTGATTTCCCATCTGATGTTGAAGATATGCTCTGGCAACTGGAGCCGTTAATTCAGGTTTTAGGGTAAGAGTATTTCCGCCTTGATCCGTCCATGAGTACATTTCTTTGGTAACTATATCGGTGTCAGTACCGATTCCCCTAACAAATAACTCGGTGTTTTCAAATGCCGGGGTTCGGATTTCTCCATAGCCATTTTGCTGCATAATATTATGAATGAAGTTTTCTACTGCCCGCCAAATAATTAATTCATTCGGCAGAAGATCATGTGTGCCTTTTATGGTTCTAAAATTTTGCATCAACTTAAATCATCGGTCTTGGCTTCATCTTCTTCCCAATTTTGAATTATATCTAATATTTCGCCACAATCATTGGCTTCCAATAATCCAAATCGGACTTCCGGGTTATCAAACATGATCCTAAACCGAGTGATAAATTTTCGATGTTCGCAAGGGTCTTCTTCTGGACTCAAGGTTAACAGAATTAAATGGCAAAGCTGTCCATCTGGCGAATTGAATTCTAATCCTTTTTTTGAAATTCCAAGCACGCAAACCAGATCATCAATTTCAATTGAGGTTGAGTGGGGATATGCAATTCCACGACCAGCAGCAGAAGGTAAAGTTTCCTCCTTTTCTGTCATAGCAGCATACAAATTGGTGGTAGTAGATATTTTGTCAAGAGATTGCAAATGAACCAATAGTTCTTGTATTGCTTCTGACTGATTTGCTGCCTGCATGGGTAGGAGAATTGCCGTCTCCTTCAATTTATCCCGTAAATTCATGGGGTGAAAATTTCTTCCATTATGGCAATAGTGTCAAAGAAATAATAATTAAAATCCGCCAAATCCTCTTTTACCATCTTTTGAAGTAAGTTTTATATCTTTCAGCTCGGGATTTTTCACATTAATCTGCAATGAGAAACCTGAGCTATTCCCCCTGGGCCAATAATTAAAGCTAAATTCCCAACAATGCAGTGGCCTGTAAATTTTAAAACTATGGTAGGTCATTTCCCTTTCTTTCAAATTAAAATCTGCTATATAAGAAACCGTCCAATTTTTTGATAGATTGATCGAGTTCACTGTTTTCATTGAAAACTTATAATCCCATTCATCATCTGTATGCTTCCAATCTGCAGAATATTTGAATTGAAGTTTTGATTCCCAAATATTATTTCCCTTCTTTTTTGATTTGGACTGCTTCTCCATTGAATAAAATTCATCTTCAATATCTTCAGTTGAGTCCGCCTCAGCATTTTGCACCTGGGTTCCAATTGCGGATCCGAATAATTTGAATTTCATATCAGTAGATATATTCATTCGCGTTAATCGAGGCAATTCTCCACCCCATAGATTTAGCATTTGATCAATAGGCTTTCTATCATCATCGCCTTCATTTCCCCCTAATTTGTAAAAATTGTGATACATCCTTACCCTAAATAGTTCACTTCCTGAAAAACTTTTTACTCGAACGTTAGAAGTCATTTCAGATAATTTTAATGAATCTTTCAGAGTATTATATGAAATGGATGAATTCCAAGTGAGGAAGTTTGATTTATCATAGCCTCCCTTTTTATCTTTTATTTTTGCCTGAAATACATTATCAACTGAAAACCTGTATGACTTTTTTTCCGTTTTAGAAGTACTCCCTACATAAGACCCTTTGAAAAAGTCTTTATCTGGGTCACCATCTTGAAAATATAATTTGCCGCCAAATTTGGAGTCTGAAAAGTCAGGTTGATATTGATAACTTAAAGAGGGAGTAATTACATGACGGATAGCATTTAACTTACCAACCCTAAATGGAAATAGTCCATACACCTTTGTTTTTACAGAGAGTGAGGTATTCCAAGAAAGACGTCGTTTAAAGCCTTCCACATCTATTTCTTCACCCTCATCATTTTCCATTTTATAATTAAATATCCAATCTTCCCTGAGGGATAGATTGGGATTTACCGTGAGCCATTTGAAAAAAGTCTGGGGTGCACTCAGTCGAGCAGAATGTTTAATGCCGCCATATTTCAAATTAGTCGTATCATCAATTGCCCAGGTTGAATCATTTTCTCTTATAAGAGAATGATCCCGGCGACCCGTACTGGTTTTCATGGTGTAGGATGATGTTACGCTATTGTACCAAATGTCACCTACGCCAAATATTTTTCTGCTACCAATTCTAAAATTAAATTTGGGGCCATCTTCATATTTATATGATTTATAACGCCCCTCACTTAAATAACTGAAGGAATCAGGTGTTTTGTTTTCAATGGAGAGATCTCTGAACTGGTTGAACCCCAAAGAAGCTGAACTGGTTTTCCAATTTTTACTGTAATTAAAGGAGGAGGATAAATTTTGTTTTAACCTATTTTGTAAATTTACCTCTTGGTCATTTTGGTAAGCGTCCTTATTTGAGACATATTCATATTTAATAGCCAATCTCTGGGTAGGATCAAATTTCTGACTATGGTTCCAACTTAATCGCTGGTCTTCCCTAACATATTGTTCATCTGCTAAATCTATTATTTCATCCGTTATAATTCGACGTTTTATGGTACCGGAAATTCTCCCGTTATACTGAAAATTGTACCAACGGGAACCACTCCTTTTTTTATAATTGAAATTTGAACTGAGATGAATACCTTGTTCATCAAAAAAATTGATTACTACTTTTTCATCCATAAAATCGTTCGGTGCCCAGTAATAGCCAAAATTCCTAAAACCGGTTCCAATACTTTTATATGAATCAAATGATGGCATAATCCAACCGCTTTGGCGTCGCCCTCCTTTATTTGGGAATACTGCCAATGGCAGCCCTATAATTGGTACATCATAAATATGGAGCCAGAGAGGTTTAGCAATTACCCTGTCTCCCGGAAGCATTTTCATTTTTCGGCTGCCCAAATAAAAATGTGGATCATCTAAATCGCAGGATGTGTATTTACTACTTTGAACATGAAAGACATTGGGGTCATCCCGAAATACTTCTTTTCCATGGTAAAAGCTCTGATTTAATGCTGTTTTTCCCTTAATAATCCTGCCATGTTTTGCAACCAAATCAAAGACCATGCTTTCACCTTTCATTGGTGATTCGCCCTTAGTTTGTACAGTGGGGTATTCCTCATTTACCAACATGGCATCCAATATATTAGTTTCCCAATTTACCAAAATTTCACCAGCACTTAGTTTGGTTCCTTCGTATTCCATAAATGCTCCCTCAGAAAGAAAAGAAAGCTGGTCATCAATATGGTAATCGATAAATTCTCCTCCATACAATACCGTAGTGTCAATTCGTGTATTATTACCTTCAGGATTAAATTCCCCAAGGGCCCCACCTTGAACTTGCAATCGCTTTATATCTCCCTCTTGAAAAGATACTATTATGGTATCACCGGAAACTGTATTTTCTCCTGCAAGTAGGCTATCATCAACTACATGGTATAGGGTTGTGGCCATTTTCATTAATTTAAGTTGTGAAATATTATCTCCCTGAAAATAAGCAATCAATTCCTTGCTTGTCATTTCATCCCTGAATTTTTGATAGGATCCACTCTTTTCAATCTTCAGATCAAGATCATTATAGGCAAATGCATTTTTATCTACATGGATCATTTCCAACAGCGAATCGGCATACTGAATTTCCATCTCATCCCCAAAGATACCCCGGGTTGGGTCTTCAACAGATGCATTTATTGATAATGTCATTAGCTGTATTTCATCATCATAATGAATCTCGTTTGCTTCCATTAACCTGGTCGTTTCTATAATACGGGTATATCCATTGGCAGTAAAAGATGATCCCCTATACCCATCGGTTTGCCAATAATGAAATACATCTGTTGTGAGTAGACGGTCTTTTTCAGGCTGTATGTATCTAACATTCCCCATGGCATAACCTGAGTCTAATTTTGACCAGTACACCATGGAATCACAGGTAAGTGTATCCAAGCCATTAATCATCATGGTATTGCCATTGAGATGTAAAACGTCCTCTTTTATATATTGAGCCGCATTATCCGCGTGTATCACTTTATCTGTTTTAACAAAGTGGACATTTTCATTTAGTCGACGAACTTCTTGACCATTAATTTTGGTACTTTCCATTATCTCAGCTGAATAATTCCATCTCTCCTGAGCGGAAGTAATTCCAAAAATCAATACAATGCTGGTAATGAAATATATTATTGGTAGCGGTCTTTCCATAAATTGCTTAATCGTTCTTTGAGAAACTTTTCACGACCTTCATCTTGAGGATTATAAAATTGGGGTGTGTTTTTAAAGGATTCAGGGAAATAATTCTGTTCTACAAAATGCTTATCGTATGAATGTGCATATTTATAATCCTTACCATAGCCCTCCGATTTCATTAATTTGGTTGGTGCATTTCGCAAGTGGAGTGGTACCGAACCTGCTCCCATGTCCCGGACATTTTCCAATGCAGCATCTATGGCTTTATAAGCTGCATTACTTTTAGGAACTCCAGCCAAATAGGTGGTTATTTGCGAAAGAATTATCCGGCTTTCGGGCATTCCAATTCTATGGACTGCATCAAATGCAGCAGTAGCCAATTGCAAGGCATAGGGCTCTGCATTTCCAATATCTTCAGCGGCTAGGATTATGAGTCGCCTTGCAATAAATTCTGGTTTTTCACCTCCCTCTAACATTACAGCTAACCAATAGACTGCTGCATCCGGGTCTGACCCTCTCACAGATTTTATATACGCTGAAATAACATCGTAATGGTAATCCCCGGCTTTATCGTAGATTACATTTTTTTGCTGGAGTGCTTCCTGAATATCTTTCTCCATCAATTTTGCATTTTTTTCAGAATGAAGAGATATGGCTAATTCCAAAGTGTTCAGCATTTTTCGGGCATCTCCACCGCAGGATTCAATGAGATACGTTTTAGTTTCATCATCAATTTGAAGATTTTTTTGAGATAGGAGAATATCATTTCCCATTGCTCGTTTTAAAACACAACCTAAATCTTTATCATTTAATGGATGAAGGCGCAAAACACGGCATCTGGAAAGCAGGGGTGAAATAACTTCAAAGGAAGGATTTTCAGTTGTTGCCCCCATGAGTGTAATACTTCCATCTTCCACTGCATGAAGCAGAGCATCCTGCTGAGATTTTGTAAAACGATGGATTTCATCTATGAACAGAATAGAACGCTTTCCAGATTCAAAGGCTGCCTTTCCTTTTGTTAATATTTCTCGAACTTGTTTTACCCCACTCGATATGGCAGAAAGTTCAAAATATTCTACGCCAAATTCACGGGATAGAATACGGGCTAATGTGGTTTTTCCAGTGCCAGGCGGCCCCCAGAGTATGAGTGAAAATGGCTGATTAGAAGATACTGCTTTGGACAGTAGACTGTTTTCATGAATTAAATTAGTCTGCCCAATAAATTCAGAAAGTACGTGTGGGCGAATTCTTTCTGCCAGTGGTGGTAAGTTTTTAGTTAAGAGAGAGGTGGAAGACATCCCCCAAAATTACAGCCGATTTGAATTGCAGGAAAATAAAAAGGAAATCGAATGGTTAATTGTTATTTGTTAATGTTTAACTAAATGTCATTAACAATTTATAATGATTAAACAACCCCCTGATCCATAATCCATCTACTCCGAGCTTCGCCGGTTACGATGGACAAGTGGCATTTTTATTTTAAACCACCCCCTGATCCATCATCCATCTACTCCGGGCTTCGCCGGTTACGATGGACAAGTGGCATTTTTTATTTTATACCACCCCCTGATCCATCATGGCATCGGCAATTTTAATAAATCCGGCAATGTTCGCACCTTTCACATAATTTATGAAATCACCATCTTTCCCATGTTTTTCACAGGCATCATGAATACTACTCATTATATTTTTTAATTTTTCATCCACTTCTTCCCGACTCCAAGACATGAGAATGCTATTTTGGCTCATTTCCAATCCCGATACTGCCACACCACCGGCATTGGCTGCTTTTCCGGGACCAAATAAAATTTTATTTCCCAAAAACACATCAATAGCATCGGGATCGGAAGGCATATTGGCACCTTCTGCAACACAGATACATCCATTTTTCACCAATGTTTCAGCATCTTCTTTATTGATTTCATTTTGGGTCGCGCTGGGCAGCGCAACATCACATTTTGCTCCCCATGGCCGCTTACCATCCCAATATTCACCACCAAATTTTTCGGTGTATTCTTTCATTCTACCACGGCGGACATTCTTTAAATCCATTACCCATTGTAATTTTTCTGAGTCTATTCCTTCAGAGTCATAAATACTACCTGAGGAATCGCTGAGGGTTACCACTTTTCCCCCTAACTCAATGACTTTTTCAGTAGTATATTGAGCCACGTTCCCAGAGCCCGAAACGGCAACTGTTTTACCCTTAAAAGAATCCCCTTTGGTTTGAAGCATTTTCTGGGCAAAATAGACACAGCCATATCCTGTAGCTTCCGGACGAATAAGACTACCCCCCCAGTTTAATCCTTTGCCGGTGAGAACACCTGTAAATTCATTGCGGATACGTTTATATTGTCCAAACATATACCCAATTTCACGACCTCCAACACCTATGTCTCCTGCAGGCACATCCGTTACCGGACCAATATGCCGATTGAGTTCCGTCATAAAAGATTGGCAAAAACTCATTACCTCATTTTCAGATTTCCCCTTTGGATCAAAATCAGACCCTCCTTTTCCTCCACCCATTGGCAGGGTTGTAAGGCTGTTTTTAAAAATTTGTTCGAATCCTAAAAACTTCAGGATGCTTAAACTAACCGAGGGATGAAACCGAAGTCCGCCTTTATAGGGTCCGATTGCAGAATTAAACTCTACCCGATATCCACGATTTACCTGTACCATTCCTTGGTCATCCCGCCAGGGAACACGAAACATTATTACTCGTTCGGGTTCAATTAACCGGTCTAATATTTTGGTGTGAAGATATTGCGGATTATCCTGCAAATGTTCCCAAATTGACTCTACAACTTCACGGACAGCTTGATGAAATTCATCTTGTCCGGGGTTTTTACTGATGACTGTTTCCATAAATGCATCGATAGTTTTATACATAATTTTAAATCTCCAAATTGTTTAACAAATGACCATACAAAAAACCACTTAAAAAGCAGTAGGGAAATTTACAGTACTATCAAAATATCAAAATAATTATATTCGTTGAATTATTGTTACTGTTATTGTAATATATTCCGTTGAAACCAATGGCATTTGAATTAATAATGAAGCAGATTATCATACTAATACTATTTCTCCTTGTTGGGTGTACTACAAATCCAGAAGATTGTTCGGGCGTTGCAGGAGGTACTAAAATTGAAGATTGTAACGGAATTTGTGGTGGGACTGCCGTTTTTGATGAATGTGAGGAAACTTGGGATCTTATCCAGGAAAATATTTTTACCCCTAATTGTGTTGGTTGTCATGAGTCTGGCACCTATTTTGCTGAAGTCTCAGGATTGGTATTAACAGCAGATTCTGCCTACCTGCAATTAGTTGATGTACCAAATAAAAATATTTATGCAAATGATGACGGCTTTGTTCGGGTAAGCAGCAGCGGAGGTATTTTCGGATTGTCTTCAAGCTTTTTATGGGAAAAAATAAATGTACTAAATGAAGAACATTTCAATTCTGACCACCCCTATTATGGTGAGCTTATGCCATTGGGGTCATATTCTCTAACCAATGGACAGTTGGCATTAATTGAAAAATGGATCAGAGAGGGAGCTCCTGAACAAGGGGTTGTTGCTGATCCTTCTCTATTGAGAGATACTACTGTATATAAGTCTCCAGAATTTGTGGAATTAGAACCACCCGAATCAGGGTATCAATTCCATTTAGGTCCTTTTGACATTCTACCTCAGAGGGAGAGAGAATTATTATATTATCTACTACCTCAAACTACTGAAGATATTTTTATTGAACGAGTTCAAATCAGTATGCGACCAGGCAGCCACCATTTTATTATTTACACTTTTACTGATGAAATCTCTATTTACTTACCTGAACCTAATATAATTCGGAATATTTATCATGACTCTCAAATGGATCCAGAGAGTGCTGGATTTTATATTTATGAAAATATTCTTCCAATGCTGTTTCATAAATTTATTGCTGGAACCCAATGGCCTAGTTTGGACTATCATTTCCCTCCAGGAGTTGGTTTAAGGGTGAAGCCCAATTTTGGGTTTGACTTAAACTCTCATTATGTAAATAATACCGATGAGGCAATTGTAGGAGAAATATTTGCGAATTTTCATACAGTATCTGAAACAAACCTTGACCATGTAGCAGAAATCTTATTTTTAAATAATGATGAATTTTCACTGCCTCCGAGTGAAGTTACAACCGTTGAACGCACATATATGTTTAATGAGATATTAGAAAATAGCAACCTGCCTGAAGATGCAGAAATACTGCATATTTTCCAATTATTTTCCCATGCCCATAAACATTTGATTCAGTTTGATATTGAGTTAGTTGATAATACAAATAATTCAGAATTGATTTATGAAACCCGAGACTGGGAACATCCTCCCATTTTAGAAATAAATCCACCTTTGACATTAATCCCTAATCAGGGATTAAAAATGGTTGTTACCTATGACAACTGGTCTGATGATACTTTAAAGTTTGGCCTACTAAGTGAGGATGAAATGATGATTATTTTTGGATATATGTATACTGAATAAAAATACTATTAATTAAAATTCCATTCCCTCCAACTCCTCCATCAATTCTAAATATTCATATTCCAGTTTATTTTGCGAATCATGGAGGGTTTGTAATTTTTCAAAGTCTGAGCCTAAATTATTATTTTTTAATTCGGTATTAATCTGGGTTAGTTCATCATTTATAACAGTCATTCGTTTTTCAATTTTTCTTTTTTTATTTCGAAGTCTTTTTAATTCTTTATATGAACTTTTATTTTTAATTGGTTTTTTTGAATTCCCCTCTTTTTTTTCAGTCTGCTTATATTCGCCTTCCTTCCATAAATAATAGTCATAATTACCTGCAAATGTTTTGATGCCATTCTTATCTACCTCTATAATTGTGTTGGTAACCGCATTTAAAAAATGTCTGTCATGAGAAATACAGATTATGGTTCCCAAATATTTTTTAAAAGCTGCTTCAATTATATCTCGGGAGTGAATATCCAAGTGATTTGTGGGTTCATCCAGCAATATCAAGTTTGCCGGTTCAACCAATAACCGTGCCAATGCCAAGCGTGACTTTTCACCACCTGATAATACCTTCACCTTATTTTTTACCATATCCGCTTGAAAGAAAAATGATCCCAAATATGAGCGGATTTGTGTCTCGGTCCAGCCTCCCGATATGGCGAAAATGGTGTCATAAATCGTGGCATTTAAATCCAGAGACTCTACCTGATGCTGCCCAAAATAATGGGCTTTTATACCTGGACCGTAATTTATTTCTCCGCTACTAGGCTGTTCAACTTTTGCTAATAATTTCAGCAAGGTTGACTTCCCAGCACCGTTTTCTCCTACCAATCCAATTTTATTGCCCCGCTCTATTATAAGGTTCAGATCTGTATAAACGATATTGTCTCCGTATGCTTTCGTCACCTCGTTGATATCTACCACTTTTAAGGGCCCCCTATCTGGTTGGGGTATTTGAATGGAAAAGTTTTTAGTTGTCCTCACCGCCTGAAATTTTTCCATTTTATCCAATTGTTTAATGCGACTCTGCACCTGTTTGGATTTGGTGTTTTTTGATCTAAATCGTTCTATAAATCTTTCCGTCTGAGCAATTGTTTTTTGCTGATTATTATACGACTTCTCTGCCTGCTGAAGTAGCTCTTCTCGTTTATTGATATAAAAACTATAATCACCAGAATATAGGATTCCCTGCCCCCTACTCAATTCCAAAATATTATTAACGGACTTATCTAAAAAATTACGATCATGACTGATCATAATCAGTCCACCCTTCCATTTGGCTAAAAAGTTTTCCATCCAGATGATAGCATTTAAATCTAGGTGATTGGTGGGTTCGTCTAGGAATAAATAGTTGGGTTGTCTCAATAGCATGCCAGCCAAATAACAACGCATTCTCCAACCACCTGAAAATGAGTTGAAGGGCTCGAATAGTTGATCTTCTGTAAAGCCCAGTCCGCTCAATATTATTTTGGCTTTTTTCTCAATATCCCAACCGCCTATCTGTTCAAACTTTTCTTGAAAGTTTGATAATTCCGTGAGCAATTTATGGTTGTCATGGTCATCTGCAAGTTGTTCTGTAATGGCATGAATTTTATGCTCAAGATCTGCCACTTCAGGGAAAGCTGCCAGGGTCTCTTCTATAATATTGTGATCTGAACTCCCAATAATTTCTTGGGGGAGATAACCAATGGAGACAGACTTGCCAATATCTACAGTGCCTTTATCAGGAGATTCTAAACCCAATAATATTTTTAATAATGTGGTTTTCCCTGCTCCATTGGGTCCAACCAACCCCACACGCATTCCTTCCTTTAAGCGAAAGGATAAATTCTTAAATAATATTTTATTGGGAAATTCCTTCCAAATTGAATCTATACTTAACATTTAATCCATTAATTAATTGATCATAAAATTAAGATTTTATTCAGGTATTCACCAATAGAGGTTCGTCCAAAAAGAATAATAATTGAAGATGGAAATCAGACTTTTTCTCCAACCAATAAAAAAGCTCTCCCCTCCTCCGGAGAGAGCCTTTTTTCAATAAGGAGATTTTCTAAGTAAGACGGTGATGAGTTAACATCGTTTGCCTTACACCCTTAACTTATGGGGGTTTCTACAATTAAATAGGTGATGTAGATCAACTTTTATTCTGCACCTGATATAAATCACAAAAATAGATGTATTTAATGAAAATTACTCAATCTCAAATGCCACATATAGGGGACTTCCGTTTCTTATTATCCTCAGCATTATAGTATCACCCTTGGAATAACCATTTAATTCTGTTTCATAATCTTTTTCATCCTTAATACTGGTTTTACCCATTTCGGTGATTATATCTCCCCGTTTGATATTATTATCAGAGGCTGGAGAGTCTTTTTTTATTTCAACTATTTTTACACCTTTTAAAGAATCAAAACTCATTGATTCTCCATTTTCAAATGTTTCAACTCGAAGCCCCAACGCATCAAAGAGTTTTTCTCCATACCGGAAAGTTTCCGCCAGTTCCTTTTCGCCAGGACGAGTTCCTAAAGTAACCGTGAGTTTTCTTTCATGCCCATCTCTAATAACAGTAAGCTTTGTTTTATCATTGGGACGACCAGATGAAATAAGATTTTTTAAATTAGATGAATCATCTACTTTCACTCCGTCCACTGCAATAATTACATCCTGTTTTTCAACTCCTGCATCTTCTGCAGGTCCATTTTTAATAACCTGACTGATAATGGCACCATGCCGACCGTTTAACTTTAATGCTTTTGCCATTCCTTCATCAACATCCTGAATTTGTACGCCCAGCCAACCTCTTGTAACCCTGCCATCTGAAATTAGGTCTTCCATCACTCGTTTCACCATATTAATGGGTATAGCGAATCCCACTCCTGCGTTGGCCTTGGAGTATCCATCAGTAGCAATGGCTGTATTAATACCTACTAATTCACCATCAAGATTGAATAATGCACCACCAGAATTCCCAGGGTTAATGGCAGCATCATGCTGAATGAAATCCTCAAAATTATTTCGGGATAATACAGAACTCCGTCCAACGGCGCTGACGATTCCTGCTGTCACTGTATGATTAAGGTGTAATCCAAATGGAGAACCAATTGCCACCACCCATTCTCCTACACTCAATTGGTCAGAATTTCCCAAATCAACAGTGGATAATCCACCCGGATCAACTCTAATTACCGCTAAATCGGAAGGAGGGTCCGTTGCAACAATGGTAGCCTTTACTTCCCGATTGTCAAACATGATGACTTTAATTTCCTCTGCGTCTTCAATGACATGATTATTGGTGATAATATATCCCTCATCAGAGTCAATAATGACGCCTGAACCCAGAGAATGCCCTCTGGATTCACCTTGAGGAAACTGATCGCCAAACGGAGAAAAAAATTGATGATATCTCTGCTCAATAACTTTTTCGGAAACGATTGAAACAACCGCTGGATTTCCATTTGAGGCTACTTCAATAAAAGCTTCACTGAATTCCTTTTTGGTTGGAAATGCAAAGAGTACAGTAATCCAAATAAGGTATAAGAATTGCTTCATTTTTGTATATTTATCCTTTCTTAATTTAATCATTTGCTAATGCCAATTGGGTGGAGTTGTTCCCTATAAATAATAGTTGTTTAGCGTATCTCAAGTTAAGAAAATTTCACCACTTAATAAAAGCCAGTTGTTGGTATTATCTATAAAATTAAATTTAAAATCAGGGCAAATATATCATGATGAAAAAAATAGTTGTTACCGGAGTGAGTACTGGAATTGGTTTTTCAACTGCAAAAATTTTATGCAAATCCGGTTATTTAGTATATGGATCAGTTCGCAAGGAAGCAGACGCCCAAAAAGCCAAAGAACAATTTGGGGAGAATTTTACACCACTTATTTTTGATGTGACAGATTCAAAAGCAATTCAGGAAAATGCTAATAAAATCCAATCCGAGTTAATTTCAGGAGAGTGTATCGCAGGTCTTGTAAATAATGCCGGCATTGCATTGGGCGGACCTGTTACTCTGATCGATACAGAAATTTTCAGAAAACAATTTGATGTTAATTTCTTTGGATTAATTGATGTTACCAAAGCGATTCTGCCATTACTTGGCGCATATAAAGGCTCTCAATGCCAAGGAAAAATAATTAATATCAGCTCGGTAAGCGGTAAAAGAGCTCACCCATTTGTGGCTCCCTATACTGCCTCAAAATTTGCAGTAGAAGCATTCTCAGATTCCCTTCGAAGAGAAATGCTCCTTTACGGGGTTGATGTAGTTCTTATTGAACCAGGTCCCATTAAAACTGCCATTTGGGATAAAGCACCAGATCCCGAAAATAATGTTTTTACCGGATCCGATTATGAACCCGCATTAAAACGGTTTTATAAAATGTTTATTGAAATGGGTAAAAAAGGATTTGATGCTGATATTATTGGCAACCGTGTAAAAGAAATACTCCAGGATCCATCTCCAAAAACCCGTCATGTGATAACTCCCAATCGATTTACTAATTATACCCTCCCGGGAATTTTATCGGATCGTGTTTTTGATAAACTCACAGGAAAGGGTTTAGGATTATTAAAAAAATGATCTCAAGATAAAATCAAATTTACCATCAGAATAATATCTAAGATATCCACATTCCCATCATCATTGAGATCGGCATTTTCAGTCTGGGTTGAATTAAATATTAACTGACCCAAGATATTTTGAATGGTTAACACTATATCGGTAACATCCCAAACACCATCCAGATTTACATCAGTAAATTCTTCAAATTCGAATGACAAATTGTAATACCCCCAAGAGATGTCAACGTAAATAATTCCCGATTCCTGATTAAGATTATTCCAATAAGCGGAGTTAAATCCTTCAAAGGATACATCTGAAATGGTTGAAATAAATGGTGATGTCCCTGTAATTCCAATTGTAAAAATGGAATCATACTGATAATTGTAAAATTGAATATTTAATGGGATACTATCATTTAAAATATGGAAAATTAATGTGTCCGAGTTCTTAAACTGGTTTATTAAAAAGGTATCTTCATTCAATTGTTCACAATCCATTCTGATAAATTCATCAGGTGCAATTTGGTTATTGGCTTCAAGCCAGTATGCTCTGCTGGGGTCGTCTAAGTTAACATTGATCCTCTCTGGATTTCTATCAAGTTCAAACTGACTCAACCATTCACAAACATGAATTTCGTTAAAGACTGAAAACCCATGATCACCTGTTGGTTCGGTATCAATCCACATATTTGGATTATACCCTTGCAGGAACTCAATCAAATCTTCAGCATTTTTTTGACTAGGTTCGGATGTACCAAAAGCCATATAGAGTGTAGTAGGTTGTAAAGTAAATATCATGCTTTGGGTGGATTGTGCACAAAATGCGGCTGTAT
>JACNLQ010000066.1 GCA_014381415.1 Fidelibacterota bacterium | reverse complement strand
ACTTATGATGATGGTTCCTGTACCTACCCCGAAACTAATTATGACTGTGAAAATATTAGTTATGGTGAAACACTTGAACCATTATTTTCAAGCTGCACCGGTTGTCATGGAAATTCGGGAGGATTAAACCTGTCCTCTTATGCCAATCTCATGTCAGGTGGAAATAGTGGTTCTGTGGTGACTCCTGGAGATGGTTCCGGAAGTCTTCTGGTTAAAAAATTACGCGGAACTGCAGCAGGAAATCAAATGCCACAAGGTGGTGCTTATTGGGATGAATCAAATATTAATCTCATTGAAATCTGGATAGATGAAGGCGCATTGGATAATTAATGAATCTCCTCTATTTTCTTACCACTATTATTTTTGTAAATTTCTGTTTTGCCCTCCCCCGTTTTTCTGTCCAAAATGGATCATCCTGTATTGCCTGCCATGTGAATCCCACTGGTAGCGGGTTACGGAATGATTACGGCTCTAATATAGTTTCTCTAGAAGAATTACCCTTAGAGCGCTGGCTGGAAAAAGGCAATGAAGATTGGGATGGCTATATCAGTGATCATCTGCAAGTTGGTGGGGATTTTCGCCTTCAGGGTGTCCAATATAATGAAACAGATTCAACTCGAAAATCTGTATTCTTTCCCATGCAGGCGGATATTTATTCGTACCTTAAATTAAATAACAATGCCGGAATTTTTACCAAAATTGGTGTGAAGGGAAGCAGGAAGGGAAGCAGCAGCCTAAGCGCTGAATATTGGGCTTTTTTGAGCAATTTGCCCCAAAATGCCTGGATAAGGGTGGGGCGTACCCTCCCCAATTACGGACTCCGGGTAGATGACCATACCTCATTTATAAGGGGAGGCAATTTCAGCCGTACTTTCTTGGGATTGGAAAAAGAAGGGTTGATTTTTGGACCTTACCAGGACACTCCTGCAATTCTTGAATTGGGTGTTCCCATGTTCGGCGGACTGCAATGGACAACGAGTTTAAGCACAGGGTTAGTGAATAACAGCGAAGAATTAAATAACCTAACAACCCAATTCAATTATACCGGTTCAAATGAACACTTAACCTATATGGCTGGTTTCAATTATATGCAGGAAGACAATTTCAATATGCTGGGTGTATACGGTGGCGTATCCTATGCAAACTTCACTTGGACCTTTGAAGTGGACCAAGCGGAGAATTGGATTGACGGCAATACCTCTCTGGCGCTGTATGATGAACTTGCTTGGGAAGTTATTCAAGGAGTACAACTAATTGGTAAATACGATTTCTTCGACCCCAAAACGAACTGGCAGACCGGTTCAATATCCCGCTATACATTTGGTGCAGAAATATACCCTTTAAATATCATGGAAATTAAACTTCAGGTTCGAATGAATCGGATTGATATGGATAATGTTAATACGCCTGACCCTGAATATTTAATCCAAACCCATTTCTGGTTTTAGAAAGGAAAATAATGAAAAATCTGATTCAAATATTAATGATAATCCCACTGGTGATATCGCTGGGGATCATGCAGGATAAATCCAATAATCTGCAGGTTCTAGATTATGAATCTGAGCGGGATTTGAAAAAATACATGAAATCTATATCCAAAGATCTGGGAGTAAAATGTAAATTCTGCCATGACTTGAATGATAAATCAATTGATACAGATCATAAGAATATTGCCCGAGAAATGATGCGTATGCAAATGGAATTAAATAAGAGTTTTTTCGCCCTGCTGGGAGATTCTCTGCATGTCCATGGAGAAATGCCCCAGATATCCTGCTGGACCTGCCATCGTGGATCCAAAGAACCCCAACTTGTCCGACCTAAAGAATAATTTAAGGGAATACCTATGCCCTGGTCAATTACTGAAATTCATCCATTATTAATTCATTTCCCTATTGCACTTTTTTCCACAGGATTAGTGTTTGACATTCTGGCACATATCTTAGAAAAGAATGATCTGGAAACAGCAGGATTTTATTCCATGTTTATGGGTCTTGTATCCAGTACTTTTGCCATATTAAGTGGTTTTATCGTCTTTTTTGAAATGGGGTCAATTTCTGATATTTTTAATTCTGATCCTGGCTACCATGGTTTAATACAATTATTTGCCACTATAATGCTTCTAATATTATTTTGGATTCGTATAAAACTTGATGTTGATATTCGATTTGGCGGAATGAAAAAATATATTTACCTTTTAATCCATTCCTTTTCAGTGGGATTATTATTTTCCGGGGCTCACTTAGGGGCAAAAGTCGCCGAAAGAATTTAGAAAGTTAAATTAGGATAAAACAATATGAATATTTTAACCCAAATACCAATTGGATCAAAATTGAAGGTTCAAGTAAATGATGAAATTGTAACATTGGTGGAAATATGTTTTTATCCCACCAGGTATAAAACTACAAATGAATCAGGAAAAATAAACTATTATAGAACGCATGAAGTAGTAATTGTGGAATCCGAAGAAAAGTCAGATTGAACTTTAGATTTATTTAGGCAAAACTCTCAGCTAGGGCTGTGAAGGATAAGTCGCCTTGTGGTTCTTCAACTAATATTTTTCCAATAGCCAGCTCATTTAGACGCATAGTATCGTAACTGCCATCGGTAAGTTCATTGGCAAGCGTATAAACCCACTCCCTACCTCTACCCATACGGTATTCAGCTACTCTCCATTCACGGTTATTTATCATTACTATAGTATCAACTGGATATTTCATTCGGCTCCCTTTAATTAATAATTTGAACGTGGTAAGTTACATTAAAGTACCGTCGTAAGGAAATAATTAATTTTGTAAGATATCCCTTACAATTGAAGAAGGGACTAAAGGGTTTTCCAAAAAATTTTGTTTTTCCAAATAAATAAACAGCCCCCTGAACATCAGGGGGCTGCGTAAACCACCAGACCGTCACATACCAAGAGGAGTCGACGGTTGAAATTCTCCGTGCTTTTAGTCAATCCTTAAAGACGGTATAAAAGACTAACTGCCACTCAGTAGTACCTGGCGATGGGTATAATTTAACACTTTATTGACTATTGTTACAGGATATTTTTTCCAGTTTTTAGGATTTCCAGGGGGTAACTTTTAATTCGTTAAACTTTTATAGAACTGCATCGCACTCCCCTTCAGTCTCACTCAATAACTGCTTCAGACGAAAAACATCACTTTCTAACTGGTTTATAATCTCAACCTGTTCTGTAATTGCAATTATTTATATTACCACATTCCTGCTAATTTAAGTAAATTAAAAAAATGTAGGTATTCAGGGATCAATCTACCTCTTCTTTTGGTGAATACGGTTAACAAGCTTGAATACAATTTAATAAAATGTAGATTTGCCTGCTATTCGTAACCCACTTTTAATGGGTGAAGAATGGTGGGCCCTCAGGGATCAATCTACTTCACCTAATGGTGAATACGATTGACAAGCTTGAATACAATTTAATAAAATGTAGATTTGCCTGCTATTCGTAACCCACTTTTAATGGGTGAAGAATGGTGGGCCCTCAGGGATCAATCTACTTCACCTAATGGTGAATACGATTGACAAGCTTGAATACAATTTAATAAAATGTAGATTTGCCTGCTATTCGTAACCCACTTTTAATGGGTGAAGAATGGTGGGCCCTCAGGGATCAATCTACTTCACCTAATGGTGAATACGATTGACAAGCTTGAATACAATTTAATAAAATGTAGATTTGCCTGCTATTCGTAACCCACTTTTAATGGGTGAAGAATGGTGGGCCCTCAGGGACTTGAACCCCGGACCAATGGATTATGAGTCCACTGCTCTAACCAACTGAGCTAAGGGCCCAACTTTACTAAAAACTATGTAAACCTGGAATGGAAAATTTAGGGCATTTTTAAAATAATATTGGAATCTTATTTAGGTCTTACTGGTCCAAATTCTACATCTTTAATAAACTCGGGAGTAGATCTGTCTTTTTTCTTCTTTTTCACTGGTTTCTTTGGGGGAATTTTTATATCGCTACTGACAAATTCCCGTAATTGAGTATCTGTTACTTTCCATTTGTTAAATGATTCTGAAAATAAAGTATGGACTTCCTCATTGAAGTTCTTTACTATACGTTCCAGTCTATTTTGTAATTCTTCCATGAGGATAGGACCAAAGTCACCCCCAATCTGTTCTAAATGCTCATCTAATTCATCCAAAAGTCCTTTCATTTTCTCATCAAAAAGAGAGAGCGGTTTTACTTCTTCTATTTCCTGTCCGTTTTCTATTTTTTCTTCTGCCATAATGCTAATTTACATGTCTTCCATAAAGCGTACCATAAATAACCAACCCACTGCCCAACCCTAAACATGGAGCAGATAAATACATCCATAAAGATGTTTGTAATTCTCCTGAAATATAATATCCTAGGAGGAAACCAACTGAGAATCCAATGAGGCTCATACCACCTAATATGGAGGCAAATGATTTGAATCCTATTTTCATTAAAATTTCGCTACCAATCCTGCTCCTACAGTACTATTAAGGTTAACTTTTCCATCTAAATTACGGTCATAAAATACATCATGGCGGTACATCCGGAGAGACACATTTTCCATGAGTTTTATTCCTAAACTAGCTCCAATTACCATATTTTCATTATAATCAGAGGTATTAAATAATTCAGATGTAAAATTTTGATTGAAATACAAACTAAATTCAGAAATTCCTCTGATTAATCCCTCATGAATAAGAATTTCCATACCCAGTGAATAATAAGTTGCACTTGAGTCATTGCCTCCTATTTCATTCATCACTGATATGTCAAACGAATAATTGTAATAATTTCGAAAATGATAATTGTATTCTGCATAAAATCCCATTTTATTATGCACATTTTTGGTAGGGTCAAGCAAAGCATAAACATCTTTGGGAAGATAATAGGCTGTGGAATCTGAATCAATATGGTTCTCAGTTATCATTGTATTCCACTTTTTATCTATACTGTAAAGTTTATAAGTATCTAGGGTGTCTAATATACTTGTAGGAATATAATGGATACGTTCCAGATTATATGTTTCACCAAAAAAAGGAGCAATATGCAAGGATGAAGAATAAGTAAACGCAATTTTAATATTACGGTGATGCCCAATTTTCCACCAGATTCCTGGTCCCGTTATTCCGAATGAACTTTGGCGCTCAAAGCCCTGTTTTGTATCAAGAGTATCCCCCTCAATTGGTTCGCTTCGAATATAACGGAGGTCGTTGGGATAATTTAATGCCGTAAATTCCCCAAACAGATAGGTATCATTTCGCAAATCACTTTTCAATTCATATGTAAAATCAATCTGATACCCACTTATCGATCTTTTTCGTGGAGCTACCCCATTCCATATACTATCTGGTACGGAAGAGAATTGATTCAGATCAGAAACAACGCCCACTCCTAATCGATAAGGTAATTTAGCAATTGAACTATACATACCAACAAGTCCCCCACTATTGGCTAATTCTCCAAAACTGGATGTGAATAATTTAAAGGTATAATTACCGGCACCGGACTGAAAATCAAAGAGCAATCCTCCTTCCTGCTTCAATGGATAACTTATCGTATTGGTGTAGCGTTTAAGGAGCATTCCATAACCAAAAGTGAGGTTGTTGATATGACCCATTCTCAATTTGTATCCTCTATTTTTTGACTGATATTTAAGAGTTAATGGTGCCAAAATCTGTGCCAAGGTAGAAAACAAATTCAGGTTTCCTACTGAATCTGATATTCCAATAAATCCTACTAAATTGTACCCAAATTTCAGGCGGTCTCCATTATACATTGGCAGCAATGAGGCTTTTCCGTAAGAGTTTTTTTCTACACTTACCACACCAGTTTCCAAGGTGAAATTGAATCGTCTTTGTCTTTCTTTTACAGATTGAAAAGTACTAATTATTATAGAATCCTCTGAAAAATAATTCATAACAGTGAATACTATATCTTCCTTTTCTTCTTCACGGTTTATCTGATAATGCTTAAAAATTTCAGATGGCAGCATTTCTTCATTAATATCAATTTTATTCTTCAAACTATCCAAATTTGAAATTACCATTTCCCCCATTTCAATATTAATTTGTTCATCTGAAGTTAAATTGGCTGCTTGGACATTTCCCAATATAGAAAATATTTGGTCTTCATTTGTAAAATCACGGGTAATCCACAATTCGCCTGATTCTAGATTAATATTGGAAGATTGGGTTGTAATGGCATAACCGAAGTTGGTATCCTTTGAAAACTGACCAAATAAATTACCATAATTCAATTCCAGTTGGTAAGAACTATTTCCCTTATTGATTCGCAGTTCAGATAATCCAAATAATGTCACTTTATTATCAGTACCAAATAGGCTGAATTGTATTCTACCATTATCATCGGAATGAATTATATCTCCATTATAAATTATACGTCCCGCTATGGCAGTGCTGGGGATTAGAGCTGTTTTAGCTGGATTAATTGTTACATTTCCTTCTAATTCATCAATAACACCAACTTTTTCATAATTGGAATAAAGAGGGGAAAATGTGAAAATCAGAATAAATAAATAAAAATACCAGCTCATTATTTAAACACTTGGAGTGAATTTCATGATGTTAAATTTAATTTGGATTATCAACGCTAATTAAATGGTATTATAAAAAACAAACTTCCAATATTGTTTTATTTATAATTCTAAAGATGATATCATTGTCATTTTTCTAAAAAATGATAGGATTATTTGAGTAATTTTCAGCCTTATGTTTCAAAAGATTTTAATAGCCAACCGCGGTGAAATTGCTGTGAGGATCATCCGCACCTGCCGGGAAATGGGCATACAAACTGTTGCCATTTATTCTGAACCCGACCGTACCTCCCCCCATGTTCTTATCGCTGATGAAGCATATTTTGTGGGTTCTGCTCCATCTACAGAATCATATTTGAATGTACCTAAAATTCTCGAAATTATAAAAAAGTGTAAAGCAGAAGCCGTTCACCCTGGATATGGATTCTTATCCGAAAACTGCGATTTTTCTGAAGCAGTACAGAAATTAGGGGTTGTTTGGATAGGACCGTCAACTGATGCAATTACCACCATGGGTGATAAAATGGCTGCTCGGAAACTAGTTATTAAGGCTGGTGCACCCGTAGTACCAGGTACAACTGAGCCTATTATTCAGATGGAAGATGCCAGAAAAACAGCAGAAAATATTGGATATCCTATCCTCATCAAAGCCGCTGGAGGTGGAGGTGGTAAAGGTATGCGTATAATACATTCCGAAAATGAATTAGAAAATGCCATGAACCAGGCAAGATCAGAGGCAAAAAAAGCTTTTGCAGATGATCGGATTTATATTGAAAAATATTTGGAGGAACCCCATCATATTGAAATTCAGGTATTTGCAGATACCCACGGAAATGTTGTGAGTCTGGGTGAACGTGAATGCTCTATTCAGCGACGTTACCAAAAAATAATTGAAGAATCGCCTTCCCCATTTATCGATGACAAACTCCGAAAAGAGCTGTCAAAAACAGCTGTTGAAATTTCAAAATCTTGTAATTATTTAGGGGCAGGTACGATTGAATTCTTAGTAGATAAATTTAAAAATTTCTACTTTCTTGAAATGAATACACGCCTTCAGGTTGAACACCCTATAACCGAAATGGTTAATGGATTAGATTTGGTTAAAGAACAAATCAGTGTGGCTGCAGGGGTAGAATTATCTTTCATTCAAAAAGATATATATCCTTCTGGAAATGCCATCGAATGCCGAATTTATGCAGAGGATGGATTTAATAATTTTGCTCCATCTACCGGAATAATTAATGAATTGACCTTTCCCCTGGGCTTAGGTGTAAGAATGGATGAGGGTATTCGTATTGGACAGGAAATCACTCCCTATTATGACCCCCTGCTGGGTAAACTCATAACTTGGGGAAATGACAGACAAACAGCTCTCGAGCGAATGATTCGAGCATTGGGAGAATTCAACATTGTAGGAATAGAAACCAGCATTCCATTTTGCCTTAGAATCTTCCAACATAAATTTTTCCAGAGCGGCAAATATTCCACTCACACCTTAGATTTAATCAAAAATGAACTCCAGAGAGATGTTAACGTTCAAAATGAAGAGCAAATTTTAGCTGCCCGTATCGGAGCTGTTCAATCGCATCATCAATTAAAACCAGAAGTTAGCCCCCTTAAAAATCTTCAACAGAAAACTAACTGGGCAACAGCTGGCAGAAAAGAAGAATTGCGATGAAATATAAAACAATAATTAAGGATCAATCTGTAGAAATGGAATTTTCTACGTCCCTGAAACAGCTTTCAATTAATTCAAATAATGAACTAAATATTGATTGCGTACAGCTTGGCTGTAATACTTTTTCACTTTTATTAAATGGAAAATCTCATTACCTCACCATTAACAAACTTATGGATGGATATGAAGTGATAGTAGATCATCAGACCTACTTGGTTCAGGTTCAGGATGAGATTGATATGCTGCTTGAAAAATTTGGAATGCAAAGTGATACCTCCACACATGCAGGAGAAATCCATGCTCTCATCCCCGGATTGGTGAGCCGAATGTTTGTTAAGCCGGGGGACAAGGTTGAAGTGGGTCAAAAGTTACTTATATTAGAAGCCATGAAGATGGAGAACGAAATTGATTCGCCTGTGGCGGGGCTGATTAAAAAAATTCAAATAAAATCTGGCGATAAAGTAGAAAAGGGAGAGCTTATTATGGAGATAAATAACTAGTGGCGGGCTGGTCTAAATGGCTATGGGGTGGAATGGGCTGGGCTATGTTTGGTCCCATCGGCGGAATTATGGGATATGCATTGGGTTCCATGTCAGAAAACACTCGAGGATTTCAAAGCAATTATCAAGGGTTTTCCAGAGGAGCACCTACAAAGGGTGGAGATTTTGGTTCTGCTCTATTGATCCTGTTTGCAGCTGTTATGAAAGCAGATGGGGAACTGAAAAAGTCTGAACTTGAATTTGTAAAAACTTTTTTTATAAAACAGTTCGGTAGAAATTTTGCTCAAGATCGTATCCGCCTTTTTCAGGAAATTCTGAAGCAAGACTTCCCCCTTAAAGATGTCTGCCTGCAAATAAAAGCAAATATGGATCACCCTGCTCGTCTTCAGATGATTCATGTTTTATTCGGACTCTCACAAGCTGATGGGCATGTGCATCCTCTGGAAGTAAAAGTTATTCACACCATCGCAAATTATTTGGGAATATCAGCTAATGATTTTGAATCCATACAAGCAATGTTTTACAAAAATACCACCGCTGCCTACAAAATTCTTGAAATCACTCCCGATTCTACTGATTCCGAAGTGAAGAAATCCTTTCGCAAAATGGCAAGTAAATTTCACCCTGACAAAGTTCATCATTTGGGAGAGGAATTTCAGAAAATGGCTGAAGAAAAATTTAAATCCGTGAACGATGCCTATCAGCAAATTAAAAAGGAAAGAGGGATTAATTAGAAAAAATAGTTGCAAAGTGGCAAAGCTTGCCAATCGCCCATCTACATTTCATTACGATGGATAAATAACGAAGTGTAGATTGGTTGCGGAGTTTTTAAGTACGGAATAAATTCGCAGATTAAAAGAGTACCTGATGTCAGAGTTCTGGGGTTCCTAAATTCAAAATATAATAAAAAGGAGTCATCATGTCCTCAGTAAATACGTATAGAGAGTTAGAAGTGTGGCAAAAAAGTATGAAATTTGTTACAGATATATATAAATTAACACAAAATTTTCCGAATAATGAACAATTTAGGTTAACATCTCAATTCAGAAGATCTGCTGTTTCAATTCCATCAAATATCGCAGAGGGATTTGGAAGAAGGTTGCCTAAAAAGTTTATTCGTTTTCTTAGAATTAGTATCAGCTCGTTATTTGAGTTACAGACACAATTAGAAATTAGTAAGAATATTGAGCTTATTGACCTTAATATTTTCGACCATTTTTATGAAAATTCTCGTGAAAATGAACGAATGCTAAAAGGATTAATATCCAGCATTAAATATTAACCAATCAGAAACTTAGGAACTATGAACTCAGGTACATTCTTACTCATTTGAAAAAAACCAACTCAAACCCGACACTCAAAACTTTTTACGGTAAAGAAAACCAACCGGGAGATTACCCATTTACCAGCGGGATTTACCCCGATATGTATCGCGGCAAACTCTGGACAATGCGCCAATATGCAGGATTTACATCGGCAGAGGAAAGCAATAAACGTTACCGGTATTTGTTAGATCAGGGGGTCATGGGGCTTTCAGTTGCCTTTGACTTGCCCACACAGACAGGTTATGATTCAGATCATTCCATGGCTACTGGCGAGGTGGGACGGGTAGGTGTACCCATTTGTACATTAGCGGATATGGAAGTCCTCATGAAAAATATTCCACTGGGAGAAGTCTCCATTTCCATGACCATCAATTCTACCGCAGCTATCCTATTGGCATTTCTGGTAGCAACAGCCGAAAAACAAGGGATTTCACGAGAAAAACTCAGAGGTACTGTGCAAAATGATATCCTTAAAGAATATATTGCACGAGGGACCTATATCTACCCCCCAAAATCCAGCATGCGGATTATTACTGATCTATTTGAATTCTGCTCCAAAGAAATGCCCAGATGGAATACTATTTCAATTTCTGGTTACCATATTCGTGAAGCTGGATCTACAGCCGTTCAGGAAATTGCCTTTACATTAGCAAATGGAATAGCCTATGTTCAATCCGCGATTGATAAAGAGCTGGATGTGAATCACTTCGGGAAACGCCTAAGTTTCTTTTTTAATTGCCATAATAACTTTTTTGAAGAAGTGGCTAAATTCAGGGCAGCCCGGCGCATGTGGGCAAAAATTATGAAAGAACGATTTCATGCCACAGACCCTAAAGCAATGATGTGCCGATTCCACACACAAACTGCTGGCTCCACTTTACAGGCACAACAAATTGATAATAACGTGGTAAGAACTACCCTTCAGGCTACAGCGGCAGTATTAGGAGGAACCCAATCTTTACACACCAATTCTCGGGATGAAGCCCTATCCCTTCCCACTGAAAAATCAGCTCAATTGGCTCTGCGGACTCAACAAATCATAGCGCATGAATCTGGAATTCCTGATGTAGTTGACCCCTTAGCTGGCAGTTTTTATGTTGAAGAATTAACTGATAAACTTGAATCACAAGCTTTAAAACTCATTGGTGAAATCGATGAATTAGGAGGAGCAATACCTGCCATTGAAAATGAATTTCAGCAAAATGAAATTGCCAAATCTGCCTTTGATTATCAAAAATCCATTGATGAAGGTAAAAATATAATTGTGGGAGTGAATAAATTTCAGTCAAAGGAAACTGATATCCCTGAGACACAACAAATTGACCAGAAGGCTGTGCAGCAACAATTGGACCGATTACATTTTGTTAAAAATAACCGAAATAATGAAAAGGTAGAATCCATTCTAGAAAAATTGAGAGAAACAGCTTCAACAGATAATAATTTAATCCCAGTAATTATTGATGCCGTAAATGCAGAGGCATCACTGGGTGAAATATCAGATACACTGAGGGGAGTATTTGGGGAGTTTTAAATGAACACACTAATCTATCCAATAAGTTAGTTTCATTACTAAATGATTGGCAGCTTTCCCTTTTAACAGGTCAACGGTATTACTTATTAATTCCAATTCCTCATTGGAAGAATTTAATTCGGTATTGCGCGTCCATACCGACCCCACCTTTAAAGGTGAGGCAATAGCAATTCAATTATAAACCTAAAATTAGGGGATTTCCTTTTTCCCAGCAAAAGATTCAATATCTTCCAGCATTTGGGGTAAATAGCGTTGATTTGCCTGATTTACTATCCAATGGGGTACATCACCGCCAGGGTCAGTGCAGACACGGTAGGTGAGTTTTGATTTATTGCCTTCCTGTGTTACAACCCAACTACCAAAATTAACAGGGGGTAGCAGATATCCATCTGGATTCCACTTAATATTTACAGTGTCAGTTCTCACCCAATGAATACTGTTACCAACACGTATGGAATTAAACTGATACAAACGAGGTGATAAAAATGGTACATCAAAAACCTGGTAGGCAGTGTAAGATGTTTCACTTCTTCTATGGTACACTCCTGCATCTATTATAAATGCATTTGGGAATATATCCGTAGATTTTTCTACCAGCCAGGCAGCATCAGCCAACTTTTCCATTTTCACATCACTCAATATTTCCGCTTTTAAGGCTGGAATGGGTGAATCTGGTAATATTTTACTATATACCAATACACGATCAGTTTCTTTTACCAGTTTCCATTCTAAATCATTTTGCAGATCATTCCAACTTGGAGGATAGGGATGTGGGGACGATAGGAGAAAGGATAAAGAAAAAAGGAGAAAGGAGAAAGGAGAAAGAAAAAAAAGAATTTTACCCACTTTTTAAAATTGTTTATCAATTCCTAAAATAAATTGTTCGGCTATTTGCATACACGCAAGTACTGCTTCCGGTTCTATTTTATCAACCGTGTCAAAACTGGTATGATAGGGTACATTTCCACTGGTAAAGGTTGTATCAAGTCCAATAATAGAGAGTGCTGGAATCCCAGCTTTGGCAAATTCTGCTGCATCGGTAGAACCTCCTCCGAAAGGCATGCTCATACTGGGGATAATATAGCCCAGAGAATTTGCAATTTCTGTACATTTATTGCCTAAATTTTCATCAAGTGCTACTATGCCATTTATCTCTGATTTAAGAATGCGGAGGTCCTGCAATCTGTAAATACTATCCATATTAAAATTGTAAGTGGGAATAGAGTGTAATGTTTCTTTATGTAATTTCACATATTCCCTGGCACCACGCAGTCCACTTTCTTCTGCATCTGGGCAGAGAATCACCAAACGAGTATGATTTAAATTCAGAGTTGAAAAATGATCCGCTAATTTTACAGCAATTGCTGCTGAAATTAAATTATCGCCTGCACCGGGGCTCACATCCCAGCTGACGAAGAAGAAATACGGGAGCATGAATATTAATCCCACACCCATAAAATTAATAAACTCCTGATTGATTTTAAAAGTAGATGGTTGAATTATCCATTCGTAGGATGCCCACAGACTGAAGATAGTTAGTAATAAATAAAGTCCAGTTGTAATGATAACTCTTAACTTATATAATTTCTGATTATTGTTGAGAAATCGAAAGACATGGGGGCTATCATAATGTCCGCTAATTATTATTGATTGCTGAACTTCACCAGATGGTTCAATAGTTCCGGAAATATTATAGCCATCGGTTTTTTTAAAAAATGGATCGATGAATTCCTTATAAAATACAAATTCACAAATTGCCATGATGCAGCCAAAGGATGTTAGAAGTGCTGCCAAGAAAGTCCAATTACTACCAGAGATTAAACAAATAAAAGCCCCTACATAGGAAATGGAGAAATAGCGGATAAAATATAGAAAGGCATCTCTGCTGCATTGAAATTTTTCTGAAGCAGTTTTTGTACATAATTTATCCAATTCAGATTTCAATTTCTCGCCCGCTTTTTTACAAGCAGGAGTTCCAGTTAATCTGGGACCAAATTCTTCTATTATTTCAGCTGTGATATTTAATGCTGATTTTGCATGTTCCATTGTAATATTTGATTTCAATTCTTTCATACTCTACATTGAAAGTGAGCCTTTTCTGAAATCTGTTTTTCCGATTCGTACATTAACCAGAGTAGGCTTTCCTGATAGGGCAGATTTTTTTGCCTGGGTTAGGATTTCATCAATTTGATTTTCATCATCAATAAAATATCCGGCACCTCCCAATGCTTCTACTGCTTTGTGGTATTCCGTAGGTGCTAGTTCAGTACTCACAGCAGAGCCCAAAATATCCACTTGATCTCGTGCTATTTGTGTCCAACCAGCGTCATTGCCAATTACTGCAATTACAGGAATCTTATGGCGGACAAATGTGTCAAATTCCATAAGTGAATAACCGAAGGCGCCATCGCCATAAATTGCCCAAATTACTGAATCCGGATGAGTAAGTTTTGCCCCTAAAATGAATCCAGCTCCAACACCCAGTGTGCCAAACACTCCCGGGTCTAACCAACCTGTAATTGAGCGAGGTCTTAAAATGTAAGATGCGGTGGCAACAAAATCACCGCCGTCTGCCACAATTATATCGCCATTCTGAATATGCTTATTTATTGAAAGGCATAACTTTATAGGATTAACAAATTCTGTAGAAATATTAGACTTATCAATTATATCTGCTTGTCTTTTATCATTTCTAATTGCTAACTGCTTATGCCAATTCACCCATTTTGAATTTGAATTATTTTTTTCTGAATTACTCCATTCAATGAGAAATGACCCTGGCGAGTTGAGAATTGCTTTTGCAGGTCTGCGGTTTAGATACAGATCATTGCGGCTGAGATTGATAGAAATTATTTTAGCCTTATGATTTATAACGCGGCCATAATCCAAACGAAAATCACAAGGAACTCCCGCCAATATAACCACATCCGCTTCTTTTAAAGCTTTTGTTCGTTGGTGGCGGAAAATGGGTAGATCAGATTTGGATAGTAGTCCCCTTGCCATACCTGAAACAAAGGTGGGTATATTTAATTTCTGAACCGCTTCTGCTAATTTTTCATGTTGGATAGGATCATTTAAAGCCTGACTTCCTATTAGCAGTGCCGGTTTATCTGCAGAATTCACCGTCTCAGATACTTGCTGTATATGAAGAAAAGTATTTTGAGTAGCTTCAATTTTGATATTTTTGGGGAAAGATTTACTTTTATCTTTAAAGATGCGATTCACATTCCAATTCAGGTAACGAGTCATCCACCAAGGCATTGATTTACCGCCAGATTTTAGACCATACCACTCACGAACCAATGCTTCTGGGTAGAGCAAATCCACAGGGATTTCTAAATAAACGGGACCAGGTACTCCTGAAGTAGCCGTTGCTATGGCTTCTTCCAGCGATGGTTGTAAATCCCGTACCCGCTTTATGGTTTTGGCATATTTTGTTATGGATCCTACCACAGAAAGATGGTCAATATCCTGAAGGCTTCCTCTATCTTTCAGCACTGTAGCTGCTGCGCCCCCTAAAATGAGAACCGGTACCTGAGCCATTTGGGCATTTTTTATTGCGGTAATGGTATTGGTCAATCCTGGTCCCGCAGTAACAGCTGCTATGCCAATGTTACCAGATAGCCTTGATATGGAATCAGCTGCAAATACCGCTGTGGCTTCATGACGGACATCTATAACCCGAATATCCAATGAATTACAACCGGTTAAAATAGGAGAAATATGCCCACCACAAAGTGTGAATATCCATTTTACATTATGGCGATAAAGAACTTCTGCAATGGAATTTCCACCGTGTTGTTCAATGATTTTACTCAATTTTAACCCTCTCATCAAATACGATACAAGATTTCCCATTCCAATTCCATTCTTGTACATCACTATCGGTTAAGCGTTGGCTGAAGTGGGTAAGAATGAGACGCTTAACTTGGGCCTCATCTGCAATTTCCATGGCTTGAATTTCGGTGGTATGAAAATGAGTTATTGCCTTTTCTCTCATTTGATGTTCAAAAGTTGCTTCGTGAATAAGAATGTCTGCATTTTTAGCAAGTTTTACTGCATTTGCATTGGGGAGGGTATCTGTAATAAATACGAAATTTTTACCACCATCAGAAATTCGATACCCCCAACAAGAGATTTTATGTTTCATTTCCAGAGCTTTAATTTTAATATTATCCAAAATCGTTAATTGGTTATTTGTTGAAATATCAATCCATTTTAAATCTTGATTATTTGATAGCCCAGAATGGCGATAACAATCTTCAAAATATACCTTTAATTGAGGTGGTCCGATGAGAGTTAAAACTGAATCAATGCCGAATAATTTTCGATAAAATAAAAGAGGAATGAGTCCACCAATATGATCCGGGTGCATATGTGTAATGAGGATATATTTTAAATTTTTCCATTTGTAGCCTGCTTTCTGCCAGCGAAGATAACTGCCTTCTCCACAATCTATCATTACATCAAAATTAGTAGTGGAAAACATTACACAGGTAACTCCCCTGTCCTGTGTAGGGACACCACCGGAATATCCGATAATTTGAAAGGACTTCAGCATTAATCGTCCATTTCTGGTTTTTTCCGGAGTTGTTTTTTTTGAGATTGTTTCTTTTTAGTCTCCAATATTTTTATCTTTGCCGATGGGGGTTTCCGAGTTGGTATTCTTCTTGGGGGTCGGTAATTTAAAGCTTCCAGTTTTTGCCTGAGTTGCATGAGGCATTTTCGTTTATTTTGGAGCTGGCTACGTTCATCCTGGCAAGTGACAATCGTACCAGATGGAAGGTGAGTTAATCGTACTGCTGACTCAGTTTTATTCACATGCTGACCTCCCTTTCCCCCAGCTCTAAATGTATCCACATTACATTCTTTCAAGAGGTCTTCATCTGAGTCTGGAATATAAAACGGATCACTCATTTGGAATGAAGACCTGGTTTATGCAAGTCCGGCAGAACCGCCTAAATCTAAAATATCAATTCCAAATTTTGATGCTGCTTTTTGCCATTTATCCGAGTTTGGAATAGAAAAAATAAAATCGTCATCAGCAGGCATAAGGAGCCAATCACCATTTTCAATTTCCCTTTCGATTTGTCCTTTTCCCCACCCTGCATAACCGAAAGAAAAACGAAATTCATCAGGACCACCACCATTTTTAAGGTCAGAAACTATTTGTTTATTTGATGTTAGGGCTACAGATTTTGAAATGGTTAAGGTACCTTCAATCTTATAACTGGCATCATGTAAAATTAATCCCATTTCAAGATTAACCGGTCCACCAAAATAAATGTCAGGCGGTGGTGTGATCTCAGCTAACCCTGTTTGTTGTATAATATCGGCGGCATTTTCGGATATCATAGGTTTATTTATAATCAAACCCATTGAACCTTCCTTATCATGTTCGCAGATATAAATCAGACTTTTTGAGAATATCGGATCATTCATATGCGGCATTGATATAATAAAATGATTAGAGAAACTTTTCATACTGATAGTAAAATTAAACAGGTTCTATTCAAAAAAAAGAGTGAAATGAAATTAAAATCTAGATTATTAGAAGCCCGGTTTATAGATCGGCCTAATCGATTTCTAACACGAGCCGAGCTCAACGGAAACATTGTAGAAAGCCATCTTCCTGATCCTGGTCGCTTGAAAGAATTACTCATACCTGGGGCACGAATCCTGTTAAAACAAGAAGATGGTGAGAATCGGAGAACAAAATTTTCCACTCAAGCAGTTTATAATGGTAATACATTAATTTCTCTAAATACCCTTCTGCCAAATAAATTTGCAGCGCATCTCCTTATAGAAAAGGAACTTGATTTTTTAAAAGAATGGCAGATCCATAAAAAGGAAATAACTTATGGGAAACATCGGTTTGATTTTCTTTTAAAAAATAATGATGAGCTTTTGTATCTTGAAGTAAAATCGGTTACTTTGGTAGAAAACGAGATCGCAAAATTTCCTGATGCAGTTACGGAGCGTGGGAGAAGTCATGTGGAGCATTTAGGGAAAATGGCTTTGGATGGCATTCGAACAATGGTACTATTTGTTGTTCAGCGACATGATGCGAAATTATTTCAACCGCAATGGGAACGGGATCCCAAATTTGGATTTGCACTGTATAAAGCATGGCAAAATGGTCTGGAAGTACGGGTTATCCATTTAAAAATGAACAGAAGAGAGTTGCATTATTTAGGGGAAATTCCAGCTGAATTGAATCCGAATTCCTAATTAACTTTTCTTCGTAAATTTTAAGTCTATATGTTACCTAAATTAAAACAATTTCCACTTATTTTAATCCTGTTATTATTCGGGTGCGCCGCACAGGGACCTGCAACTGGCGGTTCGGTTGATAAAAAAGGACCTGTACTCATATCAATTCACCCTCAAAATGGAGCTCAGAATATTTCTCCAGACCAGAAAATTACATTCATTTTTGATGAACTCCTTGACCCTGTATCCATTCCAGCATCAATTCAAATTGAATCTGACCTTAATTATAAACTGAAAATCCGAGGAAGGAAATTAGTCATCATTCCGGAAAAAGAGTGGCCAATTGACGGAATTGTACGTGTTAATTTATCAAGAAAAATTAGAGATTATCAAAAAAACATGATGGACAAACCTATTCAACTCATTTTCAGTACAGGTTTAGATATTCCTGTTGGGTTTATTAAGGGTGAAATAATTGGAATTGATTCAGAAAAACTGATTGAGGTTGGATTATATGAATGGCCACCATCTGCTCAATCTACTTATATCCAAAAAGTTGAAGTGGATGAGATGGGGTCATTTCTGTTTAGCGGAATTGAAAATGGGCGCTACACAATTGTAGCCATTGAAGGTATTTTATCAGATGTTGCCAAGCAGATGATGAAAAAGAATTATGCCATGTTAACCTCCAGCTATATAACAATTTCAGATGATGAAAATGAAAAAAATGTAGCAATGCTTTTATCCGAACCGGTAGAAAAATTGAAAATAACTTCCGTGGAAATGCAAAGCCAGTATTCTTGCCAACTGACCTTGGACGATAATAATAAGGAATTATTTATAATAGATTCATTCCTTTCTCCAGGAGATTCAGTTTTTGTAAACCTCGAAAAATCGAATCGATTAGAAACCTACCAAGTTCCGGAATACTCGTTTATACTCCCTGAAATAAAGGACACTTTAGTACCTAAATTATCTCAATCATTTTTTGAAAATGACAAATTCAATTTGATATTTTCAGAGCCAGTAATATTAGATAGCAATGCCATAATTACTACTGAGGATTCTATAATTTTTCCCTTACCTTTCACCTTTGAAAATGAATATTCAATAATTATTCCAGATCTCCCAGATTCCATTAAAATATTTCAAATTCTGGGAGATCACATTCAAGATTGGTCCGGAAATAACTTTGCGGATTCTTCTAAAACTGTGAGAATCACCAGACATTCAGAAGATGAAGAATTATTAATTGGCGGAAACATTCTGGGGTTTGTGAATTATGATGATAAATACCCTCTTAAGATTGAAGCCCATCAAATTGGGAGTGAATCAAAATATATCGTGGATGTTAAGAATCACAAATTTGAATTAATAAATTTATCTCCCGGGTTTTATGAATTATGGGGATATGAAACAATAAATACCATGAATAAAGAGATATATCATTCAGGGCTTTGGGAACCCTATCACCGTGCGGCAAAATTTTCTTTTTACCCCGATACAATTGATGTAAGAGCTCGCTGGGATGTAGAAGGAGTAAATATAATTTTTGAGTAAATTACAGCGTCTAACAGGAGTATAAATTTATGTATCATGTTATTTTAGCAGGGGGGTCTGGGTCAAGATTTTGGCCGAAAAGCAGGAAAGATACACCCAAGCAATTGTTGAAAATTCTGGGTGAAGAAACAATGATTCGGCTCACATACAACCGATTACGGGAAATTTCTGAAGCGCACAAAATCTTCATAGTCGCATCTGATAAGCTTTCAAAACTAATTCATAATGATATCCCTGAAATACCCCAGGAAAATTTCATCATCGAACCTTCAGGAAAAAATACAGCCCCTGCAATAGGGTTAGCAGCCTTACACATATTTAAAAGGGATTCTGATGCAATAATGGGCGTGTATCCCGCAGATCATTTAATTGTAGGGGACTCAAAATTTAGAAGAATTATTGAAAATGCACAAAAAATGGTAGAGCAGAAGTCATGTCTTATTACCATTGGAATTAAGCCCACCTACCCCGCTACCGGTTATGGATATATACAATATGACTCAAAGAAGGAGATGGATATAAAAGGTGTGTATAAGGTTAAAACTTTTGCAGAAAAACCTGAAAAAGAAACAGCCGAAAAATTTATTGTCAGTGGTGAATTTTTATGGAATGCAGGTATGTTTATTTGGAAAGCTGAAATAATTCTCCTGGAAATGAAAACCTTCATGTGTGAGCTTCATGATTCGTTGGATTCCATTTATGATGCTCTGGGATCTACTCAATATGAAACTGTTTTAGATAGGGAATGGGAACTGGTACAACCAGAAAGTATTGATTATGGGATATTGGAAAAGGCCAAAAATGTGTATACTATAAAGGCTGATTTTCAATGGAATGATTTGGGCTCATGGTATTCCCTATTCAGTGTGCTTACAAAAAATAATGATACAAATTACCATGATGGAGATGTAATTTCTGTACAATCAGAAAATAATCTGATAATAAGTCCAGATCGACTGACAGCTGTTGTAGGAGTGAACGATATGGCTATTATTAATTTGGATGATGCCACATTGATTGTTCCCCATGACAAATCGGAAGCAGTGAAGGACGTTGTGAAAATGTTAAAATCAATGAATAAGTCTGAATACTTATGAAACCCGCCAAAATGTTTCAGGAATTTGAACAATTAGCGGAATCGCTGGAGGTGAAAATCATTCAGGAAAAAGGGAATTTTAAAGGAGGCTATTGTCTTCTTGAAAAAGAAAAGGTCATTGTCATTAATAAACTGAAACCTTTGGAGCAAAGAATCAGAGCTTTAGCGGAAGCATTTTCCAGATTGGATATTTCAAATATATACATGAAACCTGCAATTCGTGATATTATAGCTTCGGAAGTAAAAAATTCTTAAATTTTGTCATTAAAATTGCCTTGATTCAAAAGTACAGCATTCCATATTTTAATGCCCCTAAAAATTTAATATTTAATAAAGAATGAACTTAAAACTCGGCACATTTGCTCAATTGGATCATCATCCAGTTTCTATCATGAAATTGGGGTGAATTATAAAAACGATTAAATCCGGCATAATTGTCGGATTTTGTATTTAATAAAGGAATCATTATGAAAGACTATACAACAGATAATATAATCAATATTGCACTATCAGGGCACGCATCAACAGGTAAAACAATTCTGTCTGAAGCGATAATGTATAATGGTGGTTCTATTCATAAAATGGGCAGTATTGAAGATGGATCAACCCTGTCAGATTATCGTGAATATGAAATAAATAATCAACATTCTATTTCACTCACTTTAATGAACCTTGAGTGGTTAGACAAGAAATTTAACATTTTAGATACCCCCGGTTATTTGGATTTTCATGGTGAGGTTAAGTCTGCCATGTCAGTAGCTGATTTTGCAGCACTGGTTGTTAGTGCTACTGAAGGAATTGATGTGGGTACTGAATTATGCTGGGATTATGCAGAAAAAGAATTTAACATACCAAAATTGTTTATCATAAATATGGTTGATAAGGACCAATCAGATTTTGATTCAGTTTTATCATCATTACAAAGTCGATATGGACGGACTGTTTTTCCTTTTACACTTCCAATAAACGAAGGACCTGAATTTAATCAAGTTGCTGACGTTCTCCGAAAAGAAGTATTCACTTTTAAAACGGACGGATCAGGGGATTATTCTGAAGCAGTGGCTGAAGGCGATTGGTCTCAAAAATTAGAAGGTATGCATAATGAACTTATTGAACTAATTGCTGAATCTGATGAAAGTCTATTAGAAATTTTCTTTGATAAAGGAGAATTAAGCGAGGAGGAACTTAGAAGTGGATTGCACCAGGCATTGAAGTCTGGTGGACTAATCCCCGTATTCTGCATTTCTGGTGCCACCAACACTGGGGTAAAAAGAATGATGGATATATTGGCACGATATGCTCCCTGTGCAGGTGATTTTGAAAAAGTAATAGGTACCAATCCTGATTCTGGTGAA
>JACNLQ010000071.1 GCA_014381415.1 Fidelibacterota bacterium | reverse complement strand
ATCTCCATCGCCTCATCATAGTCACCCATTTCCATATAGGTCGTTCCAAGTAGAAGCTTAGCTAATATCAGATTATCATCCAGCTCTATGGCTTTATTAAGTAGTCCCCGTGCTATCTCTGTATCATCTTTGTTTTCACGCTTTTCATATTTATGTTTAGCCTTAAGATAAAACTCATAGGCTTCAGGATTTGTTGTTTCCACCTTTTGCTCCACCTTTGGCTTTGTATATAAGGCTTTTAATAGTCCATCAGAAAGGCTGCCCTTAATCGTTGGAAGATTATCCCACTTCTCCTGCCATCTATCTGACCAAATTACTTTTTTATCCTTCGTATCATAAAGCTCTACAGATAGCTGAAACATATCATTCATTTTCCAAAGCGTACCTTGGGCTATGTATCTAACAAATAGTTTATTAGAAAGCTCAGAAGTTTCAAGGTTATCATAATCTAATTTCTCAACATCTTTTAGACTTGCCACTCTAATTAAACCTGCTCCACTACAATCAGATATTAAATCAGCTGATATGCCATAAGCATAGAATACATCTTCTTCAGCTCCTTTATTCTCAAAAGGTATAATTGCTATAGATGGTACTTCATCATCTGTATGAACAGCTACCTTATCATCTTCATACTCGCTTGGGTCAGGTTCACTTAGCTTATCTCCTTTAAGTCCATATACTTCAATCAGCCGTCCTACACCCTTCATACTTTGAAGTCCAAGTGAAACGCCTTCAAACTCTTTCTGATTAGCAAGTTGGTCGTGGACTTCTTTAGATACAAATACTCCACCTTCAACAGCCATACTCTCTAAGCGGGATGCTATATTTACTCCATCACCCCGTATATCTCCCTTTTCAAATATGGTATCACCTAAATGCACACCAACTCTAACATTTAAGTCTTTATCATCATATATGGATTCTTGAAATCTTTTAGCACACATAGCAGCATCTACAGCAGAGTTGAAGTGGGATAGTGAGCCATCACCCGTGCTTTTAACATATGTGCCGTTATGCTCAAGTATAAGGGGTTTGAGGACAGATTCTTTCTTATTGAGTAAGCTTATTGCAACCGCTTCATCTTTGGACATCTGCTCTGTATAGCCTGCAATATCCGTAAACATAATTGCAGCAAGTTTTCTTTCAATTGGCATAGTAAAAATTAATAATAATTATAGATGTGTAACAACTTTTCCAAGTTGTTGATTAAAATGTTTTATACCTGTGCCATAGCTATTCCAATTTGCTGCTTTAGCTATGGCACAGATACGAAATATATCAAACCTCAATTTTCTTCCAGGAGCCAGTACTTACCTTTAATGCCATAATTACCGCAAAGGGGATAATCCACGCGGCAAACCCAAGCCATGCGCCAATAATCCCCATTTTGAGGTAAATACTAAGATAATAGGATAAAGGTAAAAATAGAAACCAACAAGTTGTCATATTAATTATCGCAGGGAAGCGGGTATTTCCGGCACCGGTAAGTACAAAAAACAAAGTTAACCCAATAGCATCAAAAAATTGCAATACACCAATTATTTGTAAACAGGGAATTCCCAAGCGAATTATTTCAGGGTCATCTGAAAAAATGGGAATCACCCATTGAGGTCCGAAAATAAATAGAAGCCCCATACTGCCCATAATAAGTAATGCCCACTTCAAAGCGCTCCAGATTGCCAATTCAGCATTTTCGGGGTTTTCTTCCCCTAAATACTTTCCCACTAATGTTGCAGCAGCCATTCCAACCCCTACAGCCGGCATAAAGGAAGCGTGAGCAATATTTAGTATGACTTCTGAAGTTGCCAACTCAATGGTGCCAATAGTACCAATTATTTTATAAAAGATTGCAAATCCGATCATTGAAATGACTTCCTGTGCTCCAATGGGAAATCCCAATTTTATTTGTTGAATGATATTTTTTGCAGAATATTGAAATCGAACTGGTTTATATATTTTTATTTTTTCGTTTAAAATATAAAAACTATATTGAATTATCATCCAGCCAGATGCAATAACGGTTGCCAATGCAGCTCCTTTAACTGCCATTACAGGAAAATCGTACCATTGCCATAAAACTGCAATCCAGGGCAATCCAATCTTTTCAAAAAATGCCGTAACTCCTTCTGTACCATAAATTAATCCTGCGTTTAAATAGACATTTATTATGTTTGAAATGATGGTAACCTTCATGTGAATTTTAGTTTGCTCAATTCCCGTATAAAAACCCTGAAAAGCAAAACTTATAAGCACAAATAACACACCATAAATTCCTATATGAATATAATTTGCACACTGTGGAATAACGTCAGAATCCTCTAAAAATAATTCAGCAATTTCTATAGAATAGTAGGTTCCCAATAATGTGGCAGGAATAGCTAGAATAATTGCTAAAATGATTCCATTATGGAGTGCATGACCACATTCTGAAAATAATTTTTGCCCAAGCCTTCTGGAGGTTACTGTTTGTACAGCAGTCCTCAGCCCTATGCCCATACTCATTATGACCCATAACAATAGTGATCCCATTCCAGTTGCAGCCAGGGCAATGGCACCTAAACGGCTCACCATAGCCATATCTGTGAGGCCCATAATAACTCGACTTAAATTACTGAATATAATAGGGATGGCAAGGGTAATTACCTCTGATGATATGCGCTTATCAGATTTAATGAATTTCAATATCTAAAGGAAATTAAAGGTGTGATATATTATTAACTATTGACAAATTGAACTAATTCGTCAGGGAGGTTAACTTCCATTAAAAGCAATGCTTGACCGTGAGTCTTACCTTGTGCATCATTAATAAGCGACTCACTACCACCACCACCAAGGCTATCACCTAAAATAAAGTTCAAAGCAAGGAGGTTATCCATTTCATAACGGACAATATCTCCTTTGGCAATACTTTTAAAGAAATCTTTAACTACAGTAGTTGTAATATTAGATTTTGCCCATTCATAAAGCTCCTTAGATTTAAACATCAATCCTACATTTGAATTAGCGCCTTTATCACCAGAACGAGCATGAGCGATTTGATTAAGTTTTATTGTCATATAATTAACCCATTTTACCAGTTTAGTAATACAGCTTTATTTTGGAGTGCATTGTCTGTGTCAATGCAAGCATTAGCCCCAAAAATAAAATTTTGCATAAATAAAATTGACATAGTCAATTAATTCCATATTTTTTTTAATATCAAATTACATCCACTTTAGTGTGTACCAATTCTTTGGGAATTAGAGTTGGCCAATAAGCTACAATTTCCTGAGCTTTTGGTCTTCCACCTGAAAATCCGGTGATTCCAGGAGGGCCACTGGTAATGACTGGAGCCAATTCTTTTCCAAATCGATTAACTTTATTTTTATCTGAATCTTTTACGCCCAGCCGTAAAACTACTTCATTAATTTGCGCAGGCATGCGATTAATTTCACCGTGACATGAAGATAACCCCAAATATTCAGTTGAGGTATCATCAAAAATACATCCGCTACTTTCTAAACGTTTCCAAATAATTTCTGCAGTGAGCTGTGCCTTTTCATAGGCATTTGGGCCAGAAACTGTTAGTTGGCCTGAGGCTTTATAGCCCGCAAAATAAGAAATGGATACTTTAAAAGTATCCGTAGGTGTTAAACCTGCAACATTGGTAATAGCTACTTTATTTTTACCTAAGTCGTTTAATTTAAAAGAGGTGAAATCTACGCAAACATCTGGAGATATATAATGGTTGGGGTCCCCCATTTCATATAATACTTGCTCTCCGATTGTTTCGCGATTTACTAACCCTCCCGTATTATCATGTTTGGTAATACAAAACTCACCATTGGGTTGCATTTCAATTATTGGATAGCCAACATCTGCCAAGTTAGGCACATCCTTCCATCTGGAATAATTACCACCGGTACATTGTGCTCCACACTCTGTAATATGACCAGCCAATGTGCCTGCTGCCAACAAATCGTAATTATCTGATTTCCATCCATATTCATAAATACAGGGACCTAGTGCCAATCCGGGGTCTGATACTCTACCAGCCAATACAATTTGAGCACCTTTATCAAGGGCTTCAGCTATGGTTGAGCTGTTAATATAGACATTTGCAGAATAGACCTTATCTGCGATGGAATTAAATGAATCTCCAGTGTCCATATTTTCAAAGGACACCCCTTTTTTTTGTAAATCAGCAAGTGTTGGAAATATATCATCTCCTTGAATTACACCAATTTTTATAGGATTACCTGTGGAATTAGATAATTTTAACAATTCATCTCTACATGAATTTGGATTTACACCTCCTGCATTGGTTATAACTTTCAACCCATCATTTTGTATTTCAGGCAAAATTCTACTGACCATATCAATAAAATCTCGGGCATAACCGCTCATTGGATTTTTCAATTTTTGCCGTTGCATAATAGATAGTGTTACTTCTGCCAGATAATCTAATGTAAGATAATCTAAGGGGCCATCTTTTGCCATCTTTACAGGAGCATCAATGGAATCTCCCCAAAAACCTTGACCATTTCCAATTCTAATCATATTTTTCATACCTGCAAAACTCCAAATTTCGGTTCGGGCATTTTCGTTTGATGTGCTATAATTTCAAGGGAGCGAATGAGTACATTTCTGGTTTCCCGTGGATCGATAATTTCATCAATCCACAACCTGGCAGCAGCATAACGTGGATCTGATTGAATATCATACCGTTTTTTAATTTTACTAATTAATTCTGTTTTTGTCTTTTCATCAACTTCACCCATTTTAGCTAATTTAATTTGAGCCAGAGTTTTAGCGGCTGAATCGCCTCCCATAACCGCTATTTTTGCAGAGGGCCATGCAAACATAAATCGTGGACTATAGGCTCTTCCTGATAAAGCATAATTACCAGCACCGTAACTTCCACCAATCACCAGGGTAAGTTTTGGTACCACTGAATTACTTACCGCATTTACCATTTTTGCACCGTCTTTAGCAATCCCTCCCCATTCTGATGTTTTACCCACCATAAAGCCATTTACATCATGAATAAATAAAAGGGGAATTTTATCTTGATTGCAATTCATTATAAATCGAGCACCTTTATCGGCTGAGTCAGAATAGATAACGCCCCCCATTTGCATTTCACCTAATTCCGTACGTGATATTTTTCGCTGATTGGCAACAATACCAATGCTCATACCGCCTATTTTTGCTGTACCACATACGAGAGTTTTACCATAAGTCATTTTATATTCACTAAAAAGACTATCATCAACTATTCGAGCAATTATTTCTCTAATATCATATTGCCCCGGATTTTCAGGATGGAATAATCCTATCAATTCATTAGGTGAAAATTGGGGCTGAATAGACTCTTTATTTTCATACGCAAGAGCTGTTGATATATTTAAACTACACATAATTATACGAATACGTTCTAATCCTGATAGATCATCTTTTTCGTGGTAATCTGCAGTTCCACTGATGGCAGAATGGGTAGTAGCTCCCCCTAAGGTATCTGAATCAATATCCTGTCCAATGGCAGCTTTTACGAGTGCTGGACCGGCTAAAAACATACTTGCCCCTTCAACAATGATATATTTATCACACATTACTGGAAGATAAGCTCCTCCTGCAACACAAGGACCCATAACTGCTGCAATTTGCGGAATCCCTAAAGCAGATAATCTGGCATTATTATAAAATATTCTACCAAAATGGGCTTCATCAGGAAATACTTGATCTTGCAGAGGGAGAAATACTCCTGCTGAATCCACTAAATAAATAATAGGAAGATTATTTTCTAAAGCTATTTGTTGAGCCCTCAAGGTTTTCTTTAAAGTAACCTCAAAATATGCTCCTGCCTTAACGGTTGCATCATTTGCAATAATTACACAATCATACCCTTCAATAATACCAATTCCAATAAGGGTACCTGATGCCGGGGGTGATCCATATTCTTCATACATTCCCCATGCCGCATACATCCCTAATTCAAAATACTGAGTGCCTGGGTCAATAAGATGGTCGATCCGTTCTCTGGCAGTAAGCCGCTTTTTATTATGCTGTTTCTCAATAGCAATTGTACCACCGCCCAATTTTATTTTTTTCTGTTCTTCAATATACGCAGAAATATATTTTAGAAAATCTTCTGAATTTGATTGAAATTTATCAGGGTTAAGTTTATCAATCGGTGAACCGATTTTATCCATCAGACCATCTCCCCATTTTCTCATATTTTTCAATTCGATTCTCAATTCTTTTATTTGGGTCAATTTTATTTAATTCAGTAAAGGATGCTATTATAGCTTCTTTTAATGTCTCAGCTGCTTGATTATAATCCTGATGAGTTCCGCCAATAGGTTCAGGTAAAATAGCATCTGCAATTCCCAGTTCTTTCAAATCTTTGGCGGTTACCATCATAGAATCAGCAGCCTCTGAAGCTCTGGATGAATCTCTAAATAAGATACTTGCACATCCTTCTGGTGAAATAACAGAATACCACGTATTTTCAAAACAAAGTATTTTATCTCCAACACCAATGCCTAAAGCGCCACCAGAGGCTCCTTCTCCAATAACTATATTAATTATAGGGACTTTTAATTTTGCCATTTCAAATAGATTCCTTGCTATTGCTTCAGCCTGGCCTCGTTCTTCTGCACCAAGGCCGGGATATGCACCAGGAGTATCAATAAGTGTTAAGACGGGGATGTTATATTTCTCAGCCAATTTCATTAAACGCAAGGCTTTTCGGTAGCCTTCAGGCCGTGCCATTCCAAAATTTCGAAAAAGCTTAGATTTGGTGCCCCTCCCCTTTTCCTGACTAATAATCATGAGTTTTATTTTATCTATTACAGCAATTCCGCAAATCATTGCAGGATCATCGGAAAAATATCTGTCCCCATGTAGTTCAAACCAATAATCCGTAATTCTATTTATATAATCTGATGAATATGGTCGTTTTGGATGACGGGCAAGCTGGACTCTCTCCCAACGAGAAAGATTTTCATACAATTTTTTCTTTTCATTAATTAATTGTTCCTCTAATTTCTGAACCGCCTCATTCACATCCATCCCTGTTTTGATACCGGTGGATTTCATAGAATCAATTTTATCTTCAATTTCCCGGAGCGGGGATTCGAAATCAAGTGTGAAATTAGACATTATATTTTAAAAATAGATTTAAGTAAAATTTCAATGTCAAAAATTAATGAATGGTGCATCGCATAATAATTTTCAAATTCACGAATGAAGTTAATATCAATATCAACAGCCTTTAAATGTGGTAAGCCTGTCAATCCCGGTTTAACAATTAATTTAGGATTACTTTTACTCACAGCTATGATTTGTGAGCCAACAAAACTGAGAGAACCATTTAAAACCATAAACAGTAAAGATAAATCCTGAATTAATTTACTTCTGGATTGGTAGAGTATAATTTCAGTTTTAGCACCATCAGTTGACCAAATGAATTCTCTACTAAATTTTCTAAGAAATAGGAAATATAAATGTATGGGGGAGGTGAATAATAATAGTGCAGACGATAATATTATATCAAAGGATCTTTTTGTAAATTGATGAATATTATCAAACAAAGGTAATTCAATATTTAATAGTGGGACTCCTGCCAAATTTTCTACCATTCCTTTACCAATAAGCATTTTTTCACCTTTGGGAACCAATTTACAATTAACATTTGTAGCAGAAAGTTTATCTAATAGCTGAATGAGTTCTCTAATATTGATAAATTTTTCAGGTATAATTAATTCGTTTATATTATGATTCTTTATTAATCCACTTACATCCTCCAATCGACCAAGAAATTTATCTGTACCAGATTGGTTGCTATCATCGATATACCCAATTAAAATAAAATGAGCTTCAAGGGTATGGTGAAGGGAATTTCCAACTCTCATCGATTCTTTGCCGGTGCCTAAAATAGCTGCCCTCCTAGTAAAAAGAGGGGTTCTAACGGATAATTTAATTTTTCGATATCGGTATAATAAGTAGATTCCAATACGCCAACCTGCAGAAATGATTGCAACAAGGAAAAAGGTTATAATTAATACAGCTCTTGAATATGCAATTACAGCTATAAAATAGGTTGTGGTGGCGGAGAGGAAAAATGCAAATAATGTTACAACCAAAGACCTTCCATATGATAGATAATCTTTTTTGTATAAATGGAGCCAATAAGAACTGATAATCCAGCAAATAATGAAATCAACCAATAAGGGCCAATGTGCTTGCAAAGTTGAAATTGTAACAATTTCATGATGATAATTGGAATACCAAAAAAACATCGATACAATAAAGCTAAATAGTATGGATGAAAAATCTAATAATATTGAAGTAATTCTTGTTGAGTATATTTTTAAATACGCTAATATTTTTCTGATAGAAATTCCAAATGAAACCATAAAATGAAGGAATTTCCAAGATGGATACTGATCACTATATTTTTTATAATATTTATTGAAAGCTTTATAAAACAATTGAATCATATCATAGGGTGCAGTTTTTGCACTTTCACCCTTATAATGAATAATACTTGTTATTGGATTATAAATAATTTGACGCCCAATTTGCTTAATTCGGTGGCAGAAATCCAGATCTTCCCCATACATGAAAAATGATTCATCAAATTTGCCTATTTTATCTTTGATTATTTTAGGGAAAAGCATAAATGATCCACTGATTGCATCCACATTATGGATCTTATTTTCATCAAGATAGGTGAGATTATATTTCCCGAACTTTCTGCTTTTTGGAAACAATCTACTAAGTCCAATCAACTTAAAGAATGCAGAAAACGGATCCGGAAAGCTTCGTTTACATGCTAATTGCAAAGTTCCATCAGGGTTTAAAATTTTTGGCCCTATACAGCCAATTTTTTCATTTTTTGTTATATAATCCAACAGTTTTTTAAAAGTATCATCACTTACTAAAGTATCTGGATTTAAAAGACAGATATACTCTCCTCTTGAGTTCTCAAGCCCCATATTAACTGCTTTTGAAAATCCTAAGTTCTCTTTATTCCGAATTAAATGAATTTTTGGGAACTCATCCTTCAACATTTGGCATGAATCGTCATGGGAATAATTATCAACAACAATAATTTCAAATGTCCCAAATTCATAAGAATTAAAGATGCTTTGTAAACATTGCCTAAGATAGCTGCTTACATTATAGCTTACTATAATAATAGATAATTTCAATAAATTTTGAATATTTTTTTGATAAGTAATTTAGGCACCATCCAAATAGCTTCTAAAACAATACCCCTGTTCATTTTTGATTCTCCTACAGTCCGATCTGTAAAAACAATGGGGATTTCTTTAAGTTTAAATCCTTTTACCCATGCAAGAAAATTCATTTCTATTTGAAAAGAATACCCTTCAGAATTAATTTCTGTCAAATCAATAGACTCTAACACTTTTCTATGGAAACATTTAAAACCGCCAGTTGAGTCTTTAATTGGAAATCGAATGAGAAATTTTGCATATAAATTCGCAAAGTAACTCAATAATAACCTACGCATAGGCCAGTTAATAACATTCACGCCACCAATATATCGACTCCCAATTACAAGATCAGCTGACTGCGATTTGTCAACCATCCGCAAAATATCATCGGGATTATGTGATAAATCTGCATCTATTTGAACTATTAAATTATATTCTCTATCCAGTGCCCATTGGAAGCCTTCACAATATGCTGTCCCTAAACCAAGTTTTTTTTCTCGTTCCAATATATGAACATTTTTATTCTCAATCATATTTTCTTTTACTATTTCGGCAGTTCCATCTGGAGAATTATCATCAACAATTAATAGATCAATTTCCATTGGCAATTGAAATATCCGATTAATTAGTTCAGAAATATTTTTCTTTTCATTATAAGTGGGCGAAATAGCTAATATATTCATTTTTAGGCTAATGCACTTTTTAATGACTTTAAATTATAATTAGTGGAAAATGAAGATATATTTAATTCATTTTCTATTTTATCAATAGCCAACCCACTATGTCGTGGACGTTCCGCAATGTACGATTTCACTTTTTCAGTTAATGAGTCTGTATCAATTTTTGTTATTAGTCCAGTATCAAACCCAAATACTTTTGCGATTTCCATGGCAAACTCATATCTACTAATATAATCATCACTACCAATATGCAGGATCCCTTCATAATCCATTATAATACATTGAAAAATAGCTTTAACAAATTGTTGGGTGAGAGTGGGATTTGAGATTTGATCACTAACTACCGAAATAGATTGATTTTTCAATAAGGATTTATACACCCACGCAAAAAAATTGCCTTTACAGAATAAATCTGGACTGTAAAGAACATTTGGGCGAAATATTGCCCATTTCCGTCTAGTTCCTCTGAGAATATTTTCAGCCTCCAATTTAGTCTTTCCATAATAATTAGCAGGAAATGTATGCTCTTCCTCCCTATAAGGACCATTCTCACCATCGAATACATAATCCGAAGAAATTTGGATTAAATACGTTTTTAATTCAGATAATTGAATTAAATGCTTCAAGCCCTCCACATTCACTTTATGAGCCAATTCCTTATTTTTTTCACTGCCATCAACATCGGTATAGGCTGCACAATTTATTATAACATCAGGCTTAAATGATTCCAACACAATTGAAATGTTTTCTTTATCTGTTAAATCCATTTTTTGGACATTCCGTCTATTCTTAGCCAACTGAGATGGTTGTCTGGTTGTAGGCAAAATATTAAATTTATCAGCCAAACCAATCTGCAACGCTTTTCCCAGTTGCCCTTCAGCACCAGTTATCAATATTTTTCTTGCCAATTATAGTTTGCTGCCGATACTTTTAAATTCAGTTAGTTTATTGGAAAGGGTCGTGCTATTTAACGAAAGTATTTCAGCCGTTAATATTGCTGCATTTATCGCCCCAGCTTTTCCAACAGCCATGGTTGCTACTGGTACACCCTTTGGCATCTGTACAGTGGACATTAGCGCATCTAATCCATCTTCAATACCACCAGCCAAAGGCACGCCAATTACAGGTAGTGTGGAGTGAGCCTTTAATGCTCCGGCTAAATGTGCTGCCATACCAGCTGCCCCAATTAAAACATGATACCCATTTTCTCGAGCCGAAGATGCAAATTTACTCACATCATCAGGATTTCTATGAGCAGACATTACCCTTAGATCCAATTCAATATCAAAATATTTAAAATATTTTCGTGATGCCTCTACGGTATTTTTATCCGATTCGCTGCCAATTAAAAAAGCTGCTTTTCCATTCATACTTTAAATATCTCCTTTTTGAAATGTATTTGCTATAATTTCTAGTTGTTTAAGTAAAAGAATCTTTTCATGACCTGGATAATTAACAAAACCGCTTACTAAAATTACCTCCTTAACGGTTTCAGTTTCAAATATATAAACAAAAAATGGGCCTCCTGACGAGCTCTCCTCATGTTCATAAATTCCCCTCATGGTATACAGTTTACTTTCACTGGCTTTATAATTTTCAGTACTTTTATAGTGTTCACTAATTTTAATACTTGGCATTAAATCTGTAAATTCAACGCTTAATTGATCCCATGCTGTTTTCTTTTGTAAATAATTGTCCTTTTTACTTCTATGAACAGTAATCCATCTGTAAGGGTAACCACGTCCTATCCATAAAAATGGCTTAATAGAATCTGCTTTAATTATTTTATAATCAGGCTGTAAATCAAGTTTATATCCAAAATAGTCAAACATCATATTTGATAAGGAATCATTAGTTCCATGTTTATAAATATTATGTGTCATTCTAGATTCAACACTATTCCTAAATTCCTTTAATATCCAATCTCCATTATTATTAATCTCATTTTCCATTGAAATTGCATCAAGTGTATGAATTCCGCATACAATTTGATTATTAGCATATAAATTTTCTAAAATATAAAGTGGCTGCTTTTTTTCATGGTTTTTGGTAAATCGCTTCATGAGATAATCGCCAGTTGAATCTTCAGGGAAATCAAGAGAGGCAATTAATATATTACCATATTTATTTACAGTTCCTAATTCCCATGGGTCTTTAAATATAATGGAAAATTCCGATTCTGGTTGGGGTGTATAAATTATTTGGGAAAATAAATTCCCCATTATTCTTTCAACATGGGGTTTATCTTCGGGAGAAGAAATAATAATAATTTCATTTTCTTTACCTATAGGTTCTGGAAGATAGGAACATGCTGAACAAAAGAGGCTTATTATTATTATTATGCTTTTCTGCAAATGACCAAAAGAGATGATGAATGTTCTGGTCCTCTTAATATAGTCACTATTATAGAATAGCAAAATACAAGCATTCCCCTTAAAAATTGAAAAGGCGTATTTTCCGACAAACTAAGTAAGATATTATAAGGAGTATCTTGAAAAAGAGAGAATTTCCTCACTATTTCGAATTTGTACCTATTACATAATTCATTAAGTGTATTTAATTGGAAATGATATAAATGCCTTGGTGCATCAAATGGAGCCCATTTATTATTAAAAAAGGGTTTTTCTGGTGCATTAATATTTGGAATAGCAATAAGAAGGATTCCATCGGGTTTCAGTAATCGATTGATTTGGGAATATAATTCCTCAATATTATGAATATGCTCAAGTGAATGCCAAAGAGTAATAACATTAAAACATTCATCCTTTTTTATTTTTTCCAAATTTTGTACAGCAATTATGTTTTCCCTATCCCTTAAGTTATCAATTTTTGATATCTTATCCTGCAATACAACTTTCCATCCCTGTAATGCCATGAAGGCCGCGAACTCACCATTCCCTCCCCCAACATCTAATATTTTTCCTGATTTATGAAATGAAGAAATCCTTCTAAACTTAAAACGTAACGCCACACTTTGTACGAGCTTGTATAATTTCCCTAATTTATTATTTTTTAAATTATTATGGGGGTCGTATTCAGGAGAATTATAATAAGTTGAAATATTAGCCTGAGAAGGTCTTGGGTTTAAATAGACAAAATTGCAATCGCATTTAACTAATTGAAATAATTCTGGACTTTTAGATAATCTATCTGAAACTTCAATATATGCAGTAGATATATTTTTCCCGCAAACGATACAATTAATATTCTCCATTTATGAATTTAAAATTTAACTAACACTTTCTGCAGGAGAGCTAATTGTTTTTCTCATTTTCCATAATTGATAAGCACCTATTGCCATCATTAAAATAGATAGATATTGGGCACCGGATAAGCCGAAAATATATTTTGTATTGGTTCTGATAAATTCTACCATAAAACGAGCAAATCCGCCTAAAAATAAATATTCAAATATAATTTCACCAGGAAAGCTCTGTTTTCGTTTTCTAAATCTAAGATAGAAGAAAATTATAAAATAGGCCGACATTTCATATAGTTGTGTTGGATGTACTGCTATATTTGTTGGCGGTAACCCCTTAGGAAATGCAATAGCCCAGGGTAGATTTGAGGGGACTCCATAATCATCCCCAACTAAGAAACATCCAATTCTACCAATACCATGACCTAACACCAAAAATGGTGCGGATAAGTCGGCTATTTTAAACCAATTTAATTTTTTTCGATAAATGTACCATGACACTGCTCCTATACCACCTACCAATCCACCCAAAAATACCAAACCTGCACCAAAGTTTTGAATTCCAAATGCAATTCTTTCTCCATTAAAAGTAAATATACCAGCAATAATATTTATTAACCCATTGATATTATCACCCGCTTGACCAGTCGGGATATTTTCAATTAGATAATATAATTTAGCACCTAATATCCCACCTATAGCTGCTCGGAAAGTAATATCTTCAGCAATAATTGGATCATACCCTTCCGCAACAACATCTTTTCGTAACAGATAATTACCCAAAAGAAACGCGATGACCATCATAACACCAAAAGATGATATTGTAAATGACCCAAACTGAAATAATATAGGATACATTAAAATTTCCCTTAATTAATAAATGTTAATTTCAATATGATATTTTGGATTTAAACAGTAGTGAGTAAAACAGGTAAACTGATTATTGCCATATCATAAAATATATGCGTATAAACTGTAATTCCAAATCCTCTAAACAAATATAATGATCCTAAAAATATTCCTGCTATTGTTCTCAAATAAAAACTTTTATAAGCAAAATTATCACCAAATGGACCTAAATAATGAAAAAGTGAAAATATCAATGCTGAAAATATAATAGCGATAAATGCTGAATAAAACCCACTATATCCTATAACTTTTGTCAGAAAAGATAATGAAAGTCCAATAGCTCCAACCCTGAACAGTAATTCTTCCCAAATCCCAGCACCAATTGCCAAATAAAATTGTTCAGGAATTATATTACGTTCCATAATTGATAATAGTATTCTTTCCGAAACACTCATTAATATTACAAATCCAGTGCACCATAAAATACTTTCAGCTATCATTATTAATAGGAATGAAAATTTTAACTTTCCATTTTTCAATGCTCCTCGATTAAAAAACATAACACCAAAAAATATTATTAATAAAATTATTCCATAAATAAGTTCAGAATTATTACCAATACCTAATATAAGATGACGAATTAATACATCAGCTCCATTTCTTATTTCTGCCGATTTATCAAAATATTGAACCCAACACATCATCTCATATAAAAATAACATTGGTAGAATAAAAATGAGTGAATAATAGATATTCTTGGTCACATTAAAATAGGGAATAGTAACAAATTTATCAGTCATTATCAATTTTTAAAACAGCAAGGAATGCTTCTTGAGGTAATTCAACCAATCCAACCTGTTTCATTCTTTTTTTACCTGATTTTTGCTTTTCCAACAATTTTCTTTTTCGAGTTATATCGCCGCCATAACATTTTGCTGTAACATTTTTACGAAAAGCTTTTACTGTTTCCCTAGCTATAATTTTACTTCCCACTGATGCTTGAATAGGAATTTCAAATTGCTGTCTATGAATTTCTTCTTTTAATTTTTTACATAAGGAGGAGCCTTGCTTATAGGCATTATCTTTATGGACAATTATACTTAAAGCATCAACAACTTCTCCAGTAATACGTACATCTAATTTTACCAGCTCACCATTTTGATTTTCTGTAACTTCATAATCAAAGGAAGCATAGCCTCGGCTCACTGATTTTAATTTTTCAAAAAAATCATATATTATCTCTCCTAATGGCATATCAAAAATGAGTTGAACTTTATCTGTTGATAAATAATTTGTCGATTGATATACCCCTCTCCTTCCCATACAAAGCTTCATGATACTGCCAATATATTCAGTTGGAGCAATAATCTCAGCTTTAATAAATGGCTCATTAATGGTGTCAATATCACCTGGCTCTGGCATATCTGACGGATTATTAATCTCAAGAAGCATTCCATTTTTAGTTTGAACCTGATAGTTTACATTGGGACAGGTAGTTATTAAGTTCATATTAAATTCTCTTTCTAATCTCTCCTGAACAATTTCCATGTGTAATGGACCTAAAAATCCACATCTGAATCCGAATCCAAGTGCTGTGGAAGTATTAGGTTCAAAAGTCAAGGCAGCATCATTTAATTGCAACTTTTCTAAACTTGTCCTTAAATCTTCGTAATCTTTAGAATCAATTGGGTACATTCCACTAAACACCATTGGTTTAACTGGTTGATACCCGGGGAGAGGCTTAATGGCAGGGTCACTTTTAACTGTAAGTGTGTCACCGACACTCACTTCCGAAACATTTTTTATATTTGTGACAATATATCCTACATCCCCAGCAGATAGACGCTTAACAGGAATTTTTTTCATTTTTAAAACACCTACTTCTGTAATTTCATGTCCACCAGATTTAGCAAAATATTTTGTTGTCATCCCCTTTTCTAGATATCCATCAAAAATTCGCACATAGGGTACAACCCCCCGAAACTGATCAAATTTAGAATCAAATATTAGAGCGCGAGTTCCTAATTCTCCAGGAATATTTGGCTGAGGGATTTTTTCAACAATAGCATTAAGTACCTTATCAATACCAATTCCCTCTTTTGCACTTATTGAAAGAATTTCATCTTCATCACAACCAAGCAAATCTACTGTTTGGGAAATGGCACTTTCTAGATCGGCGTTGGGTGCATCAATTTTATTGATAATGGGAATAACAACAAGATCAGCATCTGCAGCTAAATAGGCATTGCTCACTGTTTGTGCTTCCACTCCTTGAGAAGCATCTACCAAAAGTAGAGCACCTTCACACGCGGCCAGACTCCGAGATACCTCATAAGTAAAATCTACATGTCCAGGCGTATCAATTAAGTTCAATTTATAATGAATATTATCAGAATGGGTATATTCCATTTGAATAGGATGTGATTTAATAGTAATTCCTCTTTCACGTTCTAAATCCATATCGTCTAATACTTGAGATTGCATTTGTTTATCTGTTAAGGTGTGTGTCATTTCCAGCAAGCGATCTGCTAAAGTTGATTTCCCATGATCTATATGGGCAATAATGCAAAAGTTTCTAATTAACTTTGTTGTCATAGTTTAATTTAAAATTGAAATGAATACTTGTATTGACACGATTTATTTTCCGGTGAATTTAGGAGATTTCTTTTCCACGAAAGCCAATAATCCTTCCTTTGTGTCATTGGAATTAAAAAGATTTGCAAATTCCTTCTGTTCATTCATTAGTCCATCTCTCAAGTCAGTATCAGCACCATAATTAACAGCATTAATTGTGGCTGTCACTGCAAGAGGAGCATTATTCAGAATTGAATAAGCCAATTTTTCAGCTTCAGGTATAAGTTCATTTAATGGAAATACTTTATTTACTAAGCCAATTCGATATGCATCTTGTGCATTAATATTTTTTCCACTTAAAAGTAATTCCATGGCCAATCCTTTTCCAACAAGCCGAGGAAGTCTTTGGGTTCCACCGAATCCCGCAATTAGTCCTAATCCAACTTCCGGTTGACCAAATACGGCATTTTCGGATGCATACCTCACATGACAGGCCATAGCAAACTCACATCCTCCACCTAATGCAAAACCATTTACAGCCGCAATTATAGGAATTTTGAATTCTTCCATTTTCAAAGTTAAATCTTGTCCAAATTTTGAAAATAATTCAGCTTCCCTAACATCCATATTATTCATTGCTTGAATATCTGCTCCTGCAATAAATGCTTTTTCCCCATTTCCTGTAATAATGACAACTCCCGCATTTGTTTTTTCCAATACCCAATCAAGCTTTGAATCTATCTCTTTCAAAATATCTAAATTGAGAGCATTGTACTGCTCAGGTCTGTTAATAGTCAAAGTGCAGATATCGCTTTCAATCTTAACTAAAATTAAATCCATTATCTCCAAAAACTCCTGCTAAATAATACAACAACTGTAAATATTTCAAGCCTGCCAAGTAGCATACAGAAACTTGTGAGCCACTTTGCAATATCAGTTAGATGTCCCCAATTATCTGTAGGACCAATAGCGCCTAAACCGGGGCCAATATTTCCAATTGCCGACGCTGATGCAGACAAAGCTGTAGTGACATCTAAACCTGTTATTGATAATACCATGGCTGTAAATGCAAAAATGAATATATAAAATAAGTAAAATCCTAAGGTTGCACGAACTACATTGTCATCAATATTATTATCGCCAATTGTAATATTGAAAACACCTTTTGGATGAAGTAGTTTACGAACTTCATAAATAAGATATCGAAATACTAAAATTGAGCGGATAATTTTCATCCCGCCGGTGGTAGATCCTGCAGATCCACCCACAAAAAGGAGGAAAAAGACCAACGTTTTGGACATAGCCGGCCATGATTCAAAATCCTCTGTTCCAAAGCCAGTGGTGGTAATTAATGAAACTGAAGTGAAAATAGAATGACGAACAGAATCCAAATTAAACGAATAATCAGCCGAATTAATAATATTTATAAAAAATAAAAGTGCACAAAATAAAACCAAGGTTAAGTACACTTTAAATTCTCGGTCTTTAAAATATTTTCCACTACCTTTTGCAATAAAATAATAATGTAATGAAAAGTTGGTGGCAGCACAAAACATAAAAAATATTATAGTCCATTGGATTAACCCACTATAGGCGGCTATGCTTATATTCTTTGTGGAAAATCCTCCAGTTGCCATTGTACCGAATGAGTGGCAAAAAGAGTCAAACCATGGCATACCTTCAATTCTTAATACAAAGGTCTCAATTAATACAAAGCCAACATAAATACCCCACAGCAGCTTAGCAGTTTGTTTTACTCTTGGGGTTATTTTATCTGCTGCAGGTCCAGCCACTTCAGCCCTAAATAACTGCACCCCCCCCATGCCTAACATAGGTAAAATGGCAATACTGAAAACAATAATTCCCATTCCACCAATAAAATGGGTGAAGCTGCGCCAAAACAATATTCCATGAGACACATCTTCTATTAATAAAGTGGAAGAATGCCCTAAAACTGAAGCACCAGTAGTTGTGAGACCACTCATTGCCTCAAAAAAGGAATTTGTATAATCTAATGTACCGGAGAAGTAAAAGGGCAAAGCACTGAAAATAGCCATTGCAAACCATCCCATTGTAACTACAGCAAACCCATCATGTGTGGATAATTCTTTTTTATTTTTGCTTCTGAAAAATATTACAAGAATTAAGCCGGACAGAACAGTAACAGAAATGGACTGTAATAGGGGGATGAGATCACCATCAGCAAAAATTAAACTACAGATAACACTGAAAAGCATTGAAAAGCCTAAAATTATTAAAAGAATGCCTACTATATAAAAAGACTGTCGCCTTATCATTTGAAATTAATTATTGAAATAATTTTTCTGCTTTAGATATATTTTCTTCTTTTGTAATTACCAATAATTCATCATCAATGGAAATTTCAGTAAAATTATTGGGGATAATCATTTGATTATTTCTACAGATGGATCCAATACATAATTCTTCAGGTATTTGTTCAATCGTAAACTTTTTTCTAATGTATTTACATTCTGGAGCAACAGTTAATTCAATTGCATCCACATCTAAATCTTCAAATCTGGAAACCGGCAGATCTTGCTGGTGACTTCTAATCAATTTCAATACCTCATTCACAGCAGATATATTTTTACTTACAACTGCATCTACGCCAATTCTGCGTACGGCTTTAAAATAATTGGTTGTGGTAATATGAAGAATAACCTGTTTAACACCATAATGTTTAACCAATAAACTGGCTAAAATATTAGTCTGCTCATTTTGGGTTGCGGCAATAAAACAATCCGTTTCTTCAATATTTTCTGAATTGAGGAAATCTATATCTAAACCATTTGCTTGAAGAATAAGTGTATCAGATAATTTTTTACCAAACTTTTTGGCTTTCTCATAATTTTGTTCTACGATCCGAACATTATAATCAGACTGAAGTGATTTTGCTAATAATCTTCCAATTTTCCCTAATCCCAAAATCATAATATTCTTTACTTTAAAAGCGGTTTTTCCAGCCATTCTCTGAATTTCGGGGATATCTTTTGCCTTTCCAATAAAATACCCAATATCATCTTTCTTATAGATTGTATCTTTTGGGGGAATAAAACTTTCATTTTCACGAATAACTAAAGCAAGTTTATGGGGAATATAAGGGTTTGATAATTCTACATTTTTAATATTCCTGCCGATAAGTGGTGACGAATGTTCTATTTTTATTCCAACCATATTGACTTTTCCATTTTTAAACTCTTCTAAATCAATTGCAGAAGTTTGACGAATTAAATTCTCTATATCTCTTTGAGCAGCTTTTTCTGGATATACTACATAATCAATTCCAAATTGTTCAGGTGTTATTATAGCATTTTCATGAGAATACTCAGTATTTCTCAGACGGCATATAATTTTTTTTGCTCCCATTTCATAAGCAGATTTAGCTGCGACCAGATTTACCTCATCAATTTTGGTTAGGGCCAATAAATAGTCAATATCCGTCATTTCAATCTGCTGCAATATTCGCTGAGATGCGCCATCTCCAACAATCCCTCGAACATCCATGGAATTTGTGATTCTTTGACATTTTTCTTCGTCTATGTCAATAACAGTGATATCAAACCTTTCTTTGCTTAGCGCTTTTACAAGGTTAAAACCTACTTCTCCAACACCGATTACTACAATTTTTACATCCATAATAGTATTAATATTACTTGATTATTTTTCTTCTTTCCAACAGGTATAAGACGAAAAGTTATAATATTTTGAGTATTGAATGAAATAAAAAAACCCGACTAATCAGCCGGGTTTTAAAAAGGGAGAAACCTACTTATTAATTATTATTTAAGAAGCGTCATTTTGATGGTTTCTGTATAACCGGGCGCTGTCATTTTTAATAAATAACGACCGCTCGCAACAGATTGACCATTATTATTTAATCCATTCCAAATAGCATTGTGGTAATTGGGTTCCTGGTGTTCTTGAACCAATGTTTTTACCACTGCACCTTTTAAATCATAGACTACCAAAGAAACCATTCCAGCATTAGACAATTCATAGTCTATAGTTGTGGACGGGTTAAATGGGTTTGGGTAATTCTTGGATAATGAGGTTTTTAGTGGCGTAGTGAATGACACTTCAAAAGTTGAAGTAGAGACACTTATTTCTTCTCCACCCTTTCCAGCAATGGTAACATCAACCAATTCAACCTCACTCGTTCCATTAAACATAACAGTCGGTTGAAAATTAATATCTATAATGCCAGCTATACTACCAACGTTTACATCCAAAAGCTTTTCACCGTTCATACCAAACATTAAAACTCTTGCTGAACCTTCTTCCTTGACACGGCTATATATGTTTATTCCTGCAACTTTAGATTTAATATCATTTTCGTTTAAACTCAACTCTTTGTGATTATATTTTATATCAAACTGTACACCATATATATCGCTAATTGACTCTACGGTGAGATTGATGCTCGATTTTTTAACACTTTGATCTGTTAATTTTGCTAATTTTGCACCAATTTTTGCATCACTGGCAAAAATACTTGACACACCAAAGATAATCGCTACTATTATATTTCTATTTGTTTTCATCTTTTTACTCCCTTTATTTATAATAATTAACTTACTAAAGCTATGAGGATAGAATCAAGACAATTTCTAAGGATTAAAACTTCTCACATTTCTTACTTTACTGGGCACCTCACTCCCGGATTCTTTTTATTTTTGCACCAATTAGGTGGAATTTATCTTCAATATGATCATATCCTCTATCAATATGGTAAATTCTGGATATACTGCTCTTTCCTTCTGCTGTTAACGCTGCAATAATAAGAGATGCACTGGCACGAATATCCGTTGACATTACTGGGGCACCCTTCAATTTACTTATTCCCTGTATTTCCGCTTTATTGTCAGATAATTGAATTTTAGCACCAAACCGAGTTAGTTCAGCAATATGAGTGAAGCGATCTGTATATATTTTTTCAGTAATTCTGCTACAACCGCTAGCTATTGCCATTAAAGCCATCCACTGTGCTTGCAAATCCGTTGGAAACCCTGGATAAATTTCTGTGATCATATCAACAGGATTGGCATAATTCTGAGAAGGAGATATCCGAATTGAATTATGCTGTACATCTAATTTAAATCCTGCTAAGGTTAAATATTTTAAAAGAATATCTAAATGACCGGGAAATACATTTTTAACGGTAACATCGCCAAATGTACTTGCGCCAGCAATAAGAAAAGTTCCAGCTTCAATTCGATCAGGAATTACTGAATACTCAATATCAGCATGTAATTTCATCTTCCCGACAATAGTAATTTCCGATGTTCCTATTCCTTCAATACTTGACCCCATTTTTTCGAGAAAATCACACAGAGCTTCAATCTCAGGCTCTTGAGCTGCATTTTTAATAATGGTAGTCCCTTCAGAATTAACAGCTGCCATTAATGCATTACCTGTGGCACCAACACTACTTTGCTCAAAGTTTATCTGAGCCCCCTTTAATTTACCCTTGGCAATAATCATTCCATCAGTAAGATCCACATTTGCCCCCAAAGTTTCCATTGCCTGTAGGTGATAATCTACCGGACGAGGACCCCAGGCACACCCTCCAGGAAGGGAAACCTCTGCATAATTAAAACGACTTAACAATGGACCCAATACATAAAACGATGCGCGCATCGTTTTCACCAAGTCATAGGGAGCAATGGGCGTGTCACATCCAGATGTATCAATATCCATAATATTGTTTTCATAGTGGACAGTAGCTCCTACCATTTCCAACAATCTTTTCATGGTATATGTATCTCGTAATTGAGGTCCGTTTTTGAATCGAAATCTTACTGCAACTATTATTGTAGCTGCCATTATTGGAAATACCGCATTTTTTGCGCCCCTGATTTATACTT